>JAZNBG010000034.1:0-76123 GCA_045586925.1 Clostridia bacterium
AGTTCTGCAAGAGTATTGTTCCTGAATTTATGTACCCCACACTTCACTTTGAATGTGGTGACCCCTATTTTGCAGAGGGTTATATCAACTATGCAGACACTAAACTGACAACAGGTGTTGCATCTGCAAGACTTTCAAACAGGTTCTGCGACAAGGATGTAGAGGCTATGCCTATATCGCTTGTTGAAAACAAGGTTGGCGAAGGCTATGCCGTTCTCATGACAAGCCTTGAGTACCCCTACGGTGCATCGGTTCCTATGTACACCAACTTGGTGCGAGAAATCCTGGTTGCCAGCCACAGAACAGCAGATATCAAGGTTTATGGTAACGATTCATTAAGATTCAGCGTATACGACGGTGGCAAGGTTTACCTTCTTAACACGGACTTTGACCACAAGATTGATGTAACAATCGATTATGGTACACACAAGAAGGAAATTACCCTTGAACCCTGCGAATTTAAACCTGTAGAAAACGACTAAAACACAATACGAAAACCTCACCGTGTTTTTTATGCGGTGAGGTTTTGCATAATAAAATATTAATGAAAGTACATTTTTTTGCAACAGGTCGAAAAAATGTTGATGCGGCATTTGACAGAATAAGAAAGAGTTTTAAGTAAAATGGATATATTAAAGAATTGTAACTTATGCCCAAGAAATTGCGGTATTGACCGCACAGAAACGGTTGGCTTTTGCGGAGCAGGCGATAAAATAAAGACGGCAAGAGCAGCCCTGCATTTCTGGGAAGAGCCTTGTATCAGCGGAACACAGGGCTCGGGCACGGTGTTTTTCAGCGGCTGCAATCTGGCCTGCCAATACTGTCAGAATTATGACATAAGTATAGGCGGATTCGGTAAGGAAATAACTGTTGAGCGTCTTGGTGAAATTTTTCTTGAGCTTCAGGACAAAGGAGCACACAATATCAATCTTGTGACACCAACGCCATACATTCCGCAGATTAAGATGGCAATCGACCTTGTGCGTGATAAAATACATATTCCGTTTGTTGCCAATGCGGGCGGCTATGAAAAGCCCGAAACAATAAGGGCATTAAAGGGATATATTGATATTTTTCTTACGGATGTAAAATATAAATCGTCGGAGATTTCAAAGAATTACAGCAAAGCGCCTGACTATTTTAAGTTTGCTATTTCATCTTTTGAAGAAATGCTTAAAATCTGCGGCACACCGAAGTTTGATTCAGAGGGCATTATGCAGTCGGGAGTGATAGTACGGCATCTTGTGTTGCCGGGCTGTCGCAGAGATTCAATTGAAATTCTGAATAGCCTGGCTGAAAAGTTTGGTACAGAAAGCTTTATTCTAAGCTTAATGAGCCAGTATACCCCCAACGGTCATTTGCAAGACTATCCCGAGATAAACCGCCGCACTACTGCATTTGAGTATAACTCGGTTATTGATGAGGCACTCAGGCTTGGTTTTGATAACGCCTATATGCAGGAAAAATCAAGTGCCAAGGCGGAATATACACCGCCCTTTGATTTAACGGGTATAACAGTTCTTAATTAACGATTTGTATGGGAGGATGAAAAATATGTCAAAAGTTAAATGGGGAGTTATAGGTTGCGGTGGCATTGCAGACCGCAGAACCTTGCCCGGAATGATGGATGCAGAAAATGCAGAGCTTATTGCTGTTATGGATGCTAACCCTGAAGCCGCAGAGAGAGTATGCAAAAAATACGGCGCAAAATATGCATTCAGCACAGTTGAAGATTTGCTTGCCGTAGAAGAAATTCAGACAGTATATATCGCCTCGCCCGTATTTTGTCACAAGGAACAATGTGAAAAAGCAGCAAAGGCAAAAAAGCATATTCTGCTTGAAAAGCCTATGGGTCTGACCGTGGCAGAATCCGAGGAAATTGCCACTTGCTGTGAAAAAGAAGGTGTTAAGCTGGGTGTTGCGTTTATGATGCGTTTTCACAGCTACCACCAAAAAATGAAGGAGATTATCAGCCGGGGAACCATTGGCGAAATTGTTTCAGCCCGTGCACAGTTTACCTGCTGGTATCCCGAAATGGAAGATTGCTGGCGTCAGAACAAAGCCTTATCCGGCGGCGGCGCAATGCTTGATATGGGAATTCACGCCATTGACCTGATCCGCTTTATCACCGGTCTTGAAATTGCAGAAACGACAGGTTTTGCAGGAAATCAGATTTTTAAATACAGTGTTGATGATGCCGGCGTTGGTGTTTATAAAATGACAAACGGAGCATTATGCGTTGTTGAAGCTGCATTTAACATCCCTGATGATGTTTCTGTCAGCAAGCTTGAATTTTACGGAACAAAGGGCTGCATAATTGCAAAGGGCACACTTGCCCAGGAGGAAGGCGGCGATGTTGAAGTTCTTGCCATTAACGATGCGGGCGGATATGATGCACAGCAGAATCGCAGTACTGTTACACCAATCAAACTTGATGTAACCTTTGGCAATATGTACACCAAAGAAATCGAAGGTTTTGACAATGCAGTTCTTGGCAATGGTGAAATCCCCATTACTGCAGCGGATGCTATTAAATCGCAGAAAGCCATTGAGAATTTATATAACAAATAATAATCACAAAAGGATGTATCCCATGAGATACATCCTTTATCTGTTGTTTCTGAAGATTATTTAAGTGTAGTTGCTTTTTTAAAATATTCAAGTAATGCTAACCTTGTATTCTGATATTTATCTTCAATAACCGCATCCAAAAGTGTGTTAAGTGCTTTGCCGATGTCGGCTCCTTTGAGGTTAAATTCGGATGCAAGGTCGTTTCCGTTTATGGCAAGGTCGCAAAGGTGGCAACAATCTCCGTCACGCAAAATTGCGGAAAGAAGTTTTTTTGATGCATCAACCCCGGAGGGATTATCAGGCTGCAAGGCGCATTTCAATTCAAAAATATCCTGCAGGGCATCTGCCCCGATTTCACGGATGATGTGACGGATTGAAATTCTGTCAGGCAGAATTTCACGGTGCAGATTATTGAGCAGGGTTAAAGTCATATGCCGTGTTTTATTATCGTATTTAAGATGCGAAAAGAAGGTTTTTGCCAAAGGAATTACATCTGTATCAAACACTTTTGCTGCGCTGTAAAGAAATGCCGCAAGCCTTAAACTTAACTTGCAGGGCACACGACTGATAGGTCGAAAGACAGTGGTGTCAAGGTGTTGCAACGGGTAATTCCCGAAAAGTCTTTGAGATATAACAGAAAAATATTTTTCTGTTATATGTGATGCACAGTCGGCACACAAAATTTTATTAAGCTCGGCAGTGATACGTTCTGCGGCAATATTTTTAAGCAGATGTCTGTATTTATATAAGGCATCGGCAGTTTGTGGCTCTATTTCAAAACTCAGAACTGCCGAAAAACGTATTGCACGCATTATGCGCAGGGCATCCTCCGAAAACCGCTGTTCGGGATTGCCTACGGTGCGGATAATTTTATTCTGAATATCCGTCTGCCCTTTGCAGGGATCAACAATACCCTTTTCAGGATGGTATGCAATGGCATTAATGGTAAAATCGCGGCGGTTTAGATCTTCGGTAATGTCGGTTGAAAATGTAACATCTTCGGGATGACGGCTGTCAGTATAGCTTCCGTCAATGCGAAAAGTGGTAATTTCAAATGGGATTTTGTCAAAGATGACTGTTACGGTTCCATGCTTGATTCCTGTGGGAATTACAGTATATTGACAGAATATCTGCTGTATCTTGTCGGGAGTTGCAGAGGTTGCAACATCCCAGTCGCTGGGTGATTTTCCCATAAGAATGTCACGGATGCAACCACCCACAAGGTAGGCATCAAAGCCATATTCGTTGATTTGGGAAATGATTGAATGCACCGCCTGAGGGATAATCACAGCACATTTTCCTCCTTCGTTCTTGCTTTAATTTCACAGATAAGGTCAGCAAAAATATCCTCAAAAAGTGAATACGTAGGGATATAATGCGAAAGTGATTTTACTTTGCGTCTGTGCTCCGGAGCTGTTTTAGGCAGAGAAATGTCATATCTGTTGCCGCTTTTCAGGGCTTTGTATGTCAGTGTTCCCTTAAGTTCCTGTGCCGAATAAAGTGCGGCTTTTAACGAAAGTGCCATAATTGAATCAATCGGGTCGTCAAAGGGTATGAGCTGATCGTCTTGGTCAAGGAGCGCAGTTTGCACTATTTTGGAGTTGATATTGTGACAGTTATCCCGCAGATGAAATATAAGAGAATTTTGTGTTTCGGTTATATACAGTGTGAATTTTGCCCCTTTAAAATTATGATTTTCGGCACTGCGAAGGCAGATGTACAAAAGGTTAAGAAACATAAATTCAAATTTTGTTTTGTCAATTTGCATAGGTACAGGACGCAATAGCTTTGAATAGCAATCGGTCGAAATTTCTATATACCCTGCGACAGTTTTGGCAAATGTGCTGGTAAGCTCCGACAGAAGGTCAAAAGGGTCAAAGTCTTCAATTGGTCTAAGAGCATCCTGTGATTTAAAAATATATTCAAGGAGATTGCAGATTTTATTTATTTGAAAATTGCAGATATCTGCCGCGTGCAGTTTGCGAAAGATGGCGGGCGGCATATCGAAATAGCTTTTTATATCTTCTAATGCTTGATGTGATACAGAAACCAGATTTTTAAATGTTGCAATCATTGTAAGATCGAAATATGTGTTGTTTTGTGCCATACCAAAAACCCCTGATGTTTTATTTAAGAATAATATACCATAAAAAGGAGTTTTCTTCAATATAATACAGGAAAAATAGTTATAAAAATAAAAAAATATGACTTGAAGTTTGAGGAAAGAGGAGTATGAGAGAGCAAATGCGAGAAAAAAAGACTTTGCTGATAGGTAAATTAATTTATTTCAAAAAAGGGGTTGACAAAATAAAAAATTGGTATTATAATGGGATATGCTGCGTGAGAATTGTACGCAGACAAAGAATAATTCAGACAGACTGTGGGCAAATGCACACAGCGGTGAATGTGTTCATTTGCTCATAGTCTGAAGAAAATTTAGGAGGAAATGAAAATGTCAACTTATATGGCAAAAGCTAATGAGCTTGAAAAGAAGTGGTACATTATCGACGCTGCAGGCAAGCCCCTCGGTCGTGTTGCTGCAACAGCTGCTGCAATTCTCAGAGGTAAGCATCGTCCTGAGTTTACTCCCAATGTAAACTGCGGCGAATATGTTATCATCATCAACGCAAAGGACGTTGTTCTTACAGGTAAGAAACTTGATCAGAAGAAGTATTACAGACACACAGGTTATATCGGCCACCTCAAGGAAGAATCATACAAGGATATGATGGCAAACAACCCCACAAAGGCTGTTGAGCTTGCAGTTGCAGGTATGGTTCCCCACACAACATTGGGCAGACAGGCGCTTAAGATGCTCAAGGTTTACGCTGATGCAAATCACAATCACGCTGCTCAGTCACCGGTTGAGTGGACAGGCGAGATTAAATAATAGAGGAGGTAGATATCAATGGCAAATGCAGTTCAGTATTACGGAACAGGTAGAAGAAAAGAATCTGTTGCCAGAGTTAGATTAGTGCCCGGCAACGGTACAATTACAATAAACAAAAGAGACATTGACGATTATTTTGGTCTCGAAACACTTAAGACCATCCTTCGTCAGCCCCTGGTTCTTACAGGTACAATCGGCAAGTTCGATGTTCTTGTAAATGTTAAGGGTGGTGGCTTTACAGGTCAGGCAGGTGCTATCCGTCATGGTATTGCTCGTGCACTCCTTGAAGTTGATGCAGATGCATTCCGCGCAACTCTTAAAGCTGCAGGTTACCTTACTCGTGACCCCAGAATGAAGGAAAGAAAGAAATACGGACTCAAGGCTGCAAGAAGAGCGCCACAGTTCTCAAAGAGATAATTATTATCTATTACAAATCCCACAACTATCGCAGTTGTGGGATTTATTTTTTTCTGATTTTCCTGTTTTGGTGCAATTTTGGTGCAACTATTCAAAAAGCGGACTGAATGAACAGCCCGCTTTTTTATGTTCTAAACCTTTTTTCTATTCTTGCCCTTTTATTTCTTACCATTCTTATTTGCTTAAACAAATTAGAGATTAGAGGAGTAGTCATTTATGGACTACATTATAATATATGATTCTGTTTGTGTTCTTATTCTTTATAGGTGTTTAAGTCAATTTCTATTTTATCGGTTAATTTTAATGCTTCGTTCCAATCTTTAATTTTGTTATGTTGGTTTTGAAATGTCAAATCTCTTAATATAGGGCGAAGGTCAAAAGTCTTAAACATTAACTGCCTTTGTATTATCTCTGTTGATTTTATGCCTGCTGTGTCATTATCAAG
Source organism: Clostridia bacterium (assembly GCA_045586925.1). Taxonomy (GTDB): domain Bacteria; phylum Bacillota; class Clostridia; order Monoglobales; family Monoglobaceae; genus SIG440. Next base: position 6,324 of record JAZNBG010000034.1, read on the forward strand.
ACAAATAAAAACATTTTTAATGCTTGGGTATTGGTTAAGTGTTTTATATATGTATGTTCTATTACTGCAACCATTTAAGGAAATGCTAATATAATTATCGGGTGTTTTGATTTTATTCAACCAAATCAATTGTTGAAAAGAAAACAAATCAATACAACTTTCAAAAATAAAGAGTGTGTCGGGGGTGCTTGTGTTCTTTGGGGTATATAAAAAGCCTGTGTTTCTCTCGGTGGTGGTGTTTTGTTTGAAGCCGTTATCGGTTAATGTTCCCTTTTGGGTGATTGCGATTATCTTGTCTTTGGTTTCTATATCTTCATAAGTGATGAAACACATATTATAGTTATTATTCATCATCAGCCATTTTTGACTTATCATATTCTGAATAACAAACCTTTCAAATCCTCTTTGTGTTAAGTAGCCGTATAATCGCTTAAAGGCGGTGTTTCGTTTGTCTTGGTCTTTATGAGTTAATAGGTTTTCTTCCATTATATATTGTAGGTTTGGTTTTGGCTGTTCATCTTCCTTTGTTTTAACTTCTCCAAAAGTGGAATATAACTCCCTTTCAATCATCTGTTTTGAAACCTTATAATAAAAGTGCTTCAATAAATATAATGCTTGTCTGAATGAAAAATTAAGAAAGTACTCTAAAAAGTAAATTGGTGGGTAGTTATCGCCTGTGTAGTGGTCATATCCCATTTCTTCATATATGGTTATTTTCTTATTTTTAGAAAAACGATAATGACCATGTTCAAAGGTTAAATTATCTTTACCTAACCAAAAGAGAAACAGTATAAAGTTTGCTTTTGAGATTTTTTCAATTTCTGCCTTGGTTGTGTATTTAAGAGTAAATCTGTTTTCAAGTGTCCTTTTTAATAGTTTTTGGTCTATCATTTGTGTAGTCCTCCTGTGTTTTATTTTTTATTGGTCTGATTAGTGAATGAAATGAACGCCAACAGGCTTGACCTGTTGAGGTTAATTCATCAACCTTTTTTAAAGTATGCTTTTTTTGTAGTGGTTTATAATTTGAAAGTGTCGGAGGACAAAAAAAGACCACACAAGCCATTTTGTGAGGTCAAATAATTAAATATATAATTTTTTCATTTGAAATTATTAAAATAACAATTATTTAGTTGATTTCTACATCATCAACAGAGTTTTCAAGTATTATATTTATCAGTTCATTTCTTGATCGGTTGCTTTTCTGCGATAAATCGTCAATTTTCTGTAATGTTCCCTCTTTGATACGGACAGATATTACCTTGTAACCATCATCACCCTTTTTATTTATCTTTATAACTGTTTTAGCCATTATATTCACTCCTTAATATAATTATATTATCTTTATATTTAAAAAGATATATTATAAACATATTATAAATATATTCATTTTATATTGACTAAAATGCAGTTATGTGATACAATAAAAGAAAAAATCATGAAAAGAGGTCATAAATTATGATTAAAGAAAAAGTAAAAGGTTTCGTTGTCGGTATTGTGCTTACATCTCTTGTAGTCGGTGCAATTCCCACAATGGCAGAGAAAGTAACAAAATCAGCAGAATTACTTTATAACAACATCAAGGTTGTTATTGACGGCAAACAGGCAGATTTGAAAGACGCACAGGGCAATACAGTTGAGCCGTTCATCATTGACGGCACAACATATCTTCCCGTTCGTGCAGTATCAAATGCACTTAACAAAGCAGTTTCTTGGGACGGAGCAACACAAACAGTTTATCTCGGCGAAAATAAAGAGATTGAACAGCCGTCTGTATGGCTGAAAGATTTAGAAACATTTACAGGTAAATTTGAAATGAAGTCTATTGATACAGTTGATTTTGGTGGTTATGAATACAACAATCTTTTAACTGATAATACAGGCGATGTTTACAAAAATTGTTGGTATTCTGATGATAATGGTGCATCATACCTCTTAAATTACAAGTATAGCAATTTTAAAGGTACTATTTATTTAAACAAAGAAAGCAAAGATTACAAATGGATAAACAGAATTGTTATATATGGTGATGATAAAGTTATTTACACATCAGAGGGCATTTCAAGCGGTGATAAACCTATTGACTTTAACATTGATGTTTCAAATGTTGGAGTATTAAAAATCGTTCATCAACATAACAGCATGCCTGATGGTAGTGGCGAGTGGTCAAGCATTTTTGAACACTATAATGGTATAGGTATTTATACGAAAAATACCCCTATCGGCAACGCTGGACTTTATGAATAAAAACACAAGCACCGCTTACGAAATGTAGGCGGTGCTTTTCCCTGTCTGCTTCTTACCCTTGTATTTTACCGCCTTATCGGCGGTTTTTATATTATACTGATGAAAATCAGACAATATTCAAAGTCTCGGGACAATTAAGGGAGAAAAAATGAAGTTTATCTAATATGTACCAATATCGCCCGTCTATGTGTTTTAATACCTTGTTCTGTTGGTGTATGTCATTCATACGAACAGAGAGTTTATATATTGTTTTGTCATCGGTTGAAATGGTGTTATAAAAGTTTTTAATAAAGATTGCTATGGTTTTTGGATTTTGAGATTTTGGGAAATATACAAAGTGTATTGTTTGGGGATTGTCCGTTGTGAAACGAATATAACACCCTTGCGAATGTAGATAGTCTATATACTCGGTGTAATGCTTTATTTTGTATTGTTCCATATTCCCCTTATTCAACACATCGTTTATAGTCTTTATGGAAGTATGACACAATAGCCAATATTCAGCGAGAAGACAAGATTTTTTCAAGGCATAAGCGGTTAAGCGGTAGTTTTGATTTATGTTAAAGTGCTTATATACAGAGTTCTTACAGATAATGAACGGAATTCTGCCTATCATCACTTTTTTTAATATGTTGTAGGAGCATAACTCTTTTATAGTCTTTTCATCAAACTCTTGCAATTGTAGCAGTTGCCTTTTTGAACAAGCACCGCCAAAAGCGTACATAATAGCCTTTAATTCTTCTTGGTAAGTGTTCAGAAGCACCTGTTGTATTGGTAGTTTGTTCATATCTTCACCGTCCTCAACTCTATATTTGTTGCTTGACAAAAATTTTCTTTCATCTCAATGCGTTCTTCATTATAGTTCTCTGTTGTGATTTCTATTGCTGTTGTAATGCCTTCGTCCGTTGTATATATAAGGTCAGGAACGGAATACATCTTGTCAATTTCAGCTTCAGCTTGGTCTTGCCTTATACTTTCTGCGAAGATGTCCCTTGATTGACTTTCACTTAAACAAGACATTCTCTCGGTTGGTGTCAGTTTGCAGTATTCAGAAAATAACTTTGTATCGTGCTCGGTGGTCGCTGTCTGCCTTGAATAGAAAGCCTGTCCTTGTAGTGCTTCAAGATTTTTTATAAAGTTTTTGCCTGCATCGGTGTAGGTATAAACGATTTCGTTCTTTATATTGGTCTTACTTTCAATAAGTCCTTGCTTTTCCATTTTGCTTATTCGGTTGTTTGTGATGATGTTCAAGAGGTCTTCTTTTCGTGCGAAGCCACAAAGACGGAGGCCGTTGAGTGCTTGAATATCACGAAAATTAACTCGGTTAATTTTTGACATATTTCATTCCTCCCATTTTCTTCTTTATATATAATATTGAAAATATTGTGTTGTTATAAAAGGAAATGGAGGAATGAAAGCAATTTTTATAAAAAAATTGCTCCTGCGTGTCAAGATGTAATCTTGACTACCGCACCGAACGGAGAAAAGCCTGTTATAAACGATATCAGTTATATGTATCGTGTTTTTGTAGTCGGTGCTACAAAATATAACAAGCGGTCAAATATAAAAATCTTGCTTGGTGGTTGTCAAGTAAGATTTTTGTGTTTGTTTCAAAGTGAGGTGCGGTACAATTATTTTATTTTCATTATATGATAATGTCATCTGTTGTTATAAACACTCTATATAATTGGTAGTATATAAGAAAAACAAATTAGAGAGGGGTTATAACAAATGACAAGATTAGAGGGAAAAACAGGGGTAAAAAAGCCGAAAAAATTAATATTTTAATAATTGAGGGTTTTGTTACAATTCTGTTTCAAAAACGAAAAAAGTCAAGTCAAAATTAAAAATAATTAGCGGAAAATCTAACAAACTTTTTTCCTTGTTTTATGCTGATTTAACAAAAAAATACGACTTTTTATTTTTCCTTGACTTATACGGCTTTTATGTTATAATATCGGTACTTTTACTCTTTTTTTGGAAACAAAAAACTGAAAAGTTTTCAAAAAAGAGAATTTATATAGATAAGGACTGATATTATCAATGAAAGATATACCAAAAATGATGACAGTTCGTCAGGTCGCTGCTACTGGTATTTTACCAGAGACGGCAATCAGACGACTTTTAAAACAAGGAAAGATCCCTGCGGTGTATTCAGGGACAAAAGCATTTATTAACTTTGACCAACTATGCGATATGCTATCTAATTTAGATGTAGCATAAGAAAGGAGTAATTATATATGAAAGGTATTCAGCAGAGAGGTCCATATACATATCGCTTTACTGTTTCCGTCGGTTTTGACGGAAACGGAAAGCATATCAGAAAAACAATGACTTTTAAAGTTCCAGAGGGAACAGCACCGACAAAAGCGGAGAAAATGGTTAAAGAAGCATATATAGAGTTTAGCAATAAGTGTAAGGGAATGAAAAGCCTTAACGAAAACATGAGGTTTAAAGAGTTAGTGGGAATGTATTTTCAGACATATGCTCCAAATGAACTAAAACCTGCCACATCTTATAACTATGATATGGACTTAAAACGTCATATGTTGCCCGTTTTTGGAAACAAGAAACTAAAAGATATTATGACAGAAGATATTTCAACTTTCCTAACCAATCTTGACTTATCAGCAGAGACCACAAGAAAGATGAAAACTATTCTGTCAAGTGTCTTTTCGTTTGGTGTTAGTCAAGGGTACATAAAGACTAACCCTTGTGTTAATGCTGTATATAAGAAAGAAAAGGGCTTAAAGAAAGTCAATTATTACAACAAACAACAATGTAAGCAGTTAATGGAATTGACAAAAGGATACAGCAAGTTTAATTATATTGTTCAGTTTCTTCTTTTCACAGGTTTGAGATGTGGAGAGTGTCTTGGTCTTCGTTGGTGTGATGTGGATTTTGAAAACGATATTATTTCTATTAACAATACATTGACCTATGCTAACAAACATTGGTTTTTAACACAGCCGAAAACAGTTAAGAGTATCAGGGTTTTGAAATTAAGCACCTATGCTAAACAATTACTATTGAAGCACAAGGAAGAACAGGACAAGGAAAAGTCCAAAGTCGGTAATGCGTGGCTACATTCTGAAATGGTCTTCACATCTTGCACAGGTAATTTTTATGACCGAAGTTTATTAAACACGCAGTTCAGAAGATTTTTAAAGAAAAACGAAATGCCAAAGCTGACTATACATGGGCTCCGTCACAGTAATGCAAGTTTGATGATAAATAATGGATTTGATGTCAAAATCGTGTCAGAGCAACTCGGTCACTGTAATGTTTCAATTACCGCTGATATTTATTCACACATTTTTGAAGAGTATAAAGCAAAAGTCGCACAAGCGATAGAATATGACTTGATTTAAAGTTTTTAGCACTATCAACAAAGATAGTGCTTTTTTATTGAAATTCAAGGAATATTATGGTATAATATAAATGAGGTGATAAAAAGTGTATTCAAAATTCAAACTAGATATAGACCAAAATGCAGATTTCTATATAAAAAATTACTATGCTTGTGGAAAAGAGTATAGTGAAGAACATAAAAGAAATTTAAAAAATGGTTTGGAAAATTATATAGACTATAATACTGGGCTTATAAACGGAGATAAATTAGAAAAAGAATGGTTTAATGAAATAAAAGCAGATATTTTTATTTCACATTCTCATAAGGATAAAGATTTAGCCATTTCAATTGCAGGTTGGTTGAAAGAGGAAATGAAATTAAAAGCATTTGTAGATTGTACTGTATGGGGATATGCAGATGATATTTTAAAAGAAATAAATAATAAATATAATTATTTAAGAACAGAAGATGATGGTAGCATAACTTATAGTCATAGAAAAGCTAACTATGCTGCAAGTCACGTGTATTTAATGTTAAACTCTGCATTAAATAATATGATTAATAAAACTGAATGTTTTATGTTTATTAATACAAACAATTCTACAAGAACAATGGATAAAGACAGGGCAACAACAGAAACATTATCACCTTGGATTTATAGCGAGATTGTTATGGCTAATACAATGAAACCACAGCCTCCTGTTAGACCTACCTATTTAGAAAAAAATGCTGTTTTCTATGGGGAAATGAATGAAGACATGGGTATGACACACAAAGTGGATTTTTCAGATTTTGAAACAGTAGATTTATCAACATTTACCATATGGAAGAATGAAATAAAATATGATGAACATCCACTGGATACTTTATATAAGCTTGCAAAGAAAAGAGATGTTTTATATGGATAAAAATAAAAATTTAGAATTAGATAACAAAGAAGTCCTAAGCAAAGAAATAGATTTAATTCAGAATTGTATCACTAGAATGGCTCAAAATTCATTCAGCATTAAAGGCTGGTTGATAGGTTTAATTATTGCAGTTATAGCACTGCTACCTGAAAATGTTGACAAGAATAGTATTTGTTGGATAATAATAGCAACAACTATTATATTTTGGGGATTGGATGCTTTTTATCTTAGAACAGAAAAGCTTTATAGATGGAAATATGATTGGATAATTCAAAACAGATTAAATACATCCGAGTTCTGCTACAACTTAAATCCTGATAAAAGCGAAATGTGGCTACCTGATGAAAATAACAAATCAAGAAAAAAACCTTGTATTATTAGAACAATGTTTACTAAAACTTTATGGCCGTTTTATATGCCAATAATCATTATAGCTCTCGGTGTAATATTCAAAGAACAGTTGGTGCAATTTTGGTGCAACACTTTATAAAAAGTTGTCAATTTTATAAGACGATATAAAAACAAGCACCAACGAAATCACACGATATAACACATTTTAAATGGTTAGAAACGATATAAAACAGTAATTGTAAAACTCAAAGAGATAATTTCTTATCGCTTATCAAAATCCCACAACCAACGGTTGTGGGATTTATTTATGCGCAAGCTTCGATTGTTGTCACACAAATTAAATGCCAAAACCGCCCTGCATTGCAGGGCGGTTTAAAACATTAAAACATTAGCTATTCTTTATTTTTATTTCGGTAAGGGGCTGATGCTCCTGAAGATTTTCCATTATATCATTCAGCTTTTCCTCGGCAAGCTCAATATCCTTTAAAAATTCATCCGCAGAAATGCGGAAGGCTCCGCTGCCAAAGATTATAACCTGCTCTAAACGGTCGGAGGTTGCAACCTTGACGATGTAATTCTTTTTGCTGATATCCCTTGCAGTGCGTTCGATATAGGTGTCAGCGGTTTCTGCCTCCTTGGTGTATACAACGTCTAAGTTTCCTATCCTTTCGTAACTCCCAAGGCCGCCTTTGACCTTGTATGCGTCAAAGACAATTATAATTTCGCAACTGCGCATTTCTTTATAGTTTGAAAGGCGGTTTATCAGATAGTTTTTTGCAATATCCAAAGTTTCGTTGTCGGCATTGGTTAAATCAAACCAGGCAAAAAGAATATTATATCCGTCAACCAGCAGATATTCGCCCTTAGTTTCTGTTGATGCTTTATATTTTTTTGCAACTGCCTCGGGCAATTTCTGGGATTTAAAGCTTGTGTGTGCCTTACGCTGAATTTTGCCGTAGGTGCGTTCGAAAATACGCATAAGTTCGTCGTCGTCAGTGTAATTTAAACTGCGCCTTGGGGCATTTTGTACTGCCGTAATTTCTTCGGCGGCTTTTTTGCGGGTATCCTCAATATGCATATTTTGGTGAACTTCATTCCATTTTACCACAAAGCCTGCTCCGTGGTCGCAGAAAACCGAATCAGGAGTGTTTTCTAAATCCTGCTCGGGGTCGTAGCCTGTTGCTGCAACAATTTCTGCTTGATTTTTACACGGTTCATAGCCTGCAGGCATACACTCTAAAATGCCAAGTCCGTGGGTATAGGCACGGACCTCGGCCGAGTAGTTGCAAAGCCCCTGAACGGGAGCGTAGCCTTTAAGGATTGAGGTATCTTCGCGGTTTTCGGGAGGAGTAAACTTTCCTCCCATATTTTGAATGTCGGTCATTGCCCTGCCCAAAGCTGATGTTGGAAGGGTAAGGGAAAAGCTGTACCATGGCTCAAGGAGAACCGACTCTGCCTGCATAAGTCCCTGACGTATTGCACGATAGGTTGCCTGACGGAAATCACCGCCTTCGGTGTGTTTTTTGTGGGCACGGCCTGCAACAAGAGTTATTTTTATGTCAGTTATTGGTGCACCTGTCAGCACACCGAGATGAGTTTTTTCTTCAAGATGGGTAATGATAAGGCGTTGCCAGTTCTTGTCGAGTTCGTCATCGCTGCATTTATTGTCGATGACAATTCCGCTACCAGCCTTGCCTGGCTCAAGTATGAGGTGAACTTCGGCATAATGACGAAGAGGCTCGAAGTGCCCAACACCAAGAACTGAATTCTTGATTGTTTCCTTATATATAATACTGCCTTGTTCGAATTCTACTGTCATATCAAAACGGTCTTTAAGTACACACTTCAGTACTTCGGACTGCACTTCGCCCATAAGCTGAATGTGAATTTCGCCAAGTTGTGGGTGCCAAACAGTGCGAAGCTGGGGGTCTTCCTCCTGATACTTTTTAAGATTGCGAAGGGCAGTGTTTATATCATAACCATCCTCAAGTTTGACTTTGTATGAAAATACGGGTTCAAAGGTGAAGGAGGAATTATCGCACTCAAACCCTAGTCCCTGTCCGGGAAAGGTTTGAGTCAGACCCGATACCGCACAAACCGTGCCGGACAGGGCATCCTGCTCGCTTTTGTATTTTAGTCCAGAATAAATGCGTATTTCGTTTATCTTTTCGCCGTCTATAATGTCTTTGACGGAGAGCTTGCCACCTGTAACTTTAAGGTGTGTAAGGCGGTTGCCTCTTTCGTCGGTGGAAATCTTAAAAACCTTTGCTCCAAAACTATCACGGCTTTTAGACTGACGAGTGTATGCGTCAAGTGCCACAAGAAGTTCGGCAACACCTTCGGTTTTGAGTGCCGAGCCGAAAAAAACCGGAAACAGCTTGCGTTCTGCAACGGCATCTGTGATATTCTCATAGAAGAATGCACCGCTTTCGAAAAATTCGTTCATTAGCTCATCGGTGCATACTGCCAAAGACTCGGCTTCGGCTTCGCCTTCAGACAGGGCAGAGGATAGGTCAATGCAGGCTGTACTCAGCTTGTCCTTTATTTCTAAGAGCAAGCTTTCCTTATCGGCAACATCCATATCCATTTTATTTACAAATATAAAGGTCGGAATATTGTATTGCTCAAGAATTTTCCACAATGATGCAGTGTGGCTTTGTATGCCGTCAGACGCACTTACAAGCAAGATTGCATAGTCAAGGACGCTGAGAGCTCTTTCGGTCTCGGCAGAAAAATCCACGTGTCCCGGGGTGTCAAGAAGGGTGAAATTTGTCTCCCCGTGGGAGAATGTTGCCTGTTTGGAGAAAATGGTGATTCCACGACTTCGCTCTATTTCATTTGTATCAAGAAAGGCGTCCTTGCGATCAACCCTGCCAAGGGTACGGATTTCTCCAGACAGATAGAGTATTGCCTCGGATAAAGTGGTTTTTCCCGAGTCAACGTGGGCAAGAACGCCAATCGCCAATCTTTTTTTCATAACTGTGCTCCACAATATATAGGTATCGAAATTTATTATATCACTCAATATGTTGTATGTCAATATCTGATTTGGAATACAAAATATATAAAAATTATGCTATAATTTTCAAAATTCTAAAAAATTTTTCTGGCAGAAAAAAGCTGTAAGTGCCACAGAACAAGGCTTTGGGGGTTGGAAAAAAATGGGTGACAAAAAATGTTGTTTTTTGGTATTGACAATTGTATAGGGCTATTATATAATAACAATATCTAGCGTTTAAAATAAAAACTTAAAACAATATATTGTGTTTTGGGAAAGGGCGACGGAAGGATGGCAGTTATGAAAATTGGCGGACTTGTGAAGATGACTTTGCTTGACTTCCCGGGTTATGTTGCCTGTACGGTATTTTTAGAGGGGTGCAATTTCAGGTGTCCGTTTTGCCATAATGCTGATATGGCTGAGGCAAAATCTCCCGATAGAATAACAGATGAAGAGCTTTTTCGCTTTTTGAAAAAGCGGCAAGGGATTTTGGATGGAGTCTGTGTATCCGGTGGCGAACCCTTAATGACGGATGGAGTTTTTGATTTCCTTAAAAAGATTAAGGATATGGGTTATAAAATCAAGCTGGACACCAACGGAAGTTTTCCCGAAAAGCTGAAAAAAGCCGTGCAGTCCGGTTTATGCGACTATGTTGCAATGGATATTAAAAATGCTCCGTCTAAGTACGGACTGACTTCGGGTAGTGAAAAGATTGTCTTTAATAATGTGAAGGAAAGCATAGATTTTTTGAAAAGTGCAGACATTCCTCACGAATTCAGAACAACAGTGGTTAAAGATTTTCACACAAAGGAAGATGTTGCTGAAATTGCAAATATCATTGGAGCAGACGAAAAATACTTCATTCAGCCATTTCGTGACAGAGAAACTGTACTTCAGCCGGGACTGAGTGAATTTGAGAATGAGGAAATAAAAATATTGCTTGCCGCAGCCAGGGAGTATGCTCCAAAGACCTGTGTGCGAGGCGTGGAACTGTAGAGGATGAGGCGGAAAGCCTCTTAAAATAAATGTCACAGAAGACAAAAAAATAAAAGGAGAGAACTTTATGTATAAGGTAAGAAAAAGAGATAATTCTCTGGTTGAATTTGATTTATCCAAAATCAGCGATGCAATGGTTCAGGCGTTTGAGGCACAGAACAGACAATATAATATGAACATAATTGATTTCCTTGCGTTAAAGGTTACTGCGGACTTTGAGCCTAAAATTACCAATGAATCAATTAACGTAGAGGCTATTCAGGACAGCGTGGAGGAAGTGCTTGTTCAGGCGGGTTATGCGGATGTTGCAAAAGCGTACATCCTTTACAGAAAGCTCCACGAAAAGATGCGTAATATGCAGTCTACCGTTCTTGACTACCAGCAGGTCGTTGACAACTATCTTAAGATTAACGACTGGCGTGTTAAGGAAAATTCTACTGTTACATACTCGGTTGGTGGTCTTATTCTTTCAAACTCAGGTGCAATAACTGCAAATTACTGGCTCAGCGAGATTTATGACGACGAAATTGCAAATGCACACCGCAGTGCCGACATTCATATTCACGACCTTTCAATGCTCACAGGCTACTGTGCAGGATGGTCGCTGAAACAGCTCATTCAGGAAGGTCTTGGCGGTGTTGAGGGCAAGATTACATCTGCGCCGGCAAGCCATCTTTCAACACTATGCAACCAGATGGTAAACTTCCTGGGAATTATGCAGAATGAATGGGCAGGTGCTCAGGCGTTCAGCTCGTTTGATACATACCTTGCGCCTTTTGTAAAGGTGGACAACCTCAGCTATGAGCAGGTTAAAAAGTGCATTGAATCCTTTATCTATGGCGTTAATACTCCGTCAAGATGGGGAACTCAGGCGCCCTTTTCTAACATCACGCTTGACTGGACTGTTCCTGCAGACCTTGCAGAACTTCCTGCAATTGTTGGCGGCAAGGAAATGGATTTTAAGTATAAGGATTGTAAGGCTGAGATGGATATGGTTAACCGTGCATTCATCGAGGTTATGATTGAAGGCGATGCAAACGGCAGAGGATTCCAGTATCCTATTCCTACATATTCAATTACAAAGGATTTTGATTGGTCAGAAACCAAAAATAACAAGCTGCTTTTTGAAATGACTTCTAAATATGGTACACCATATTTTTCAAATTACATCAATAGTGATATGGAGCCAAGCGATATCCGCAGTATGTGTTGCAGATTGCGTCTTGACCTTCGTGAACTCAGAAAGAAATCAGGCGGTTTCTTTGGAAGTGGTGAAAGCACCGGTTCGGTGGGTGTTGTTACAATTAATATGCCAAGAATTGCCTACCTTGCAGAGGATGAAGAAGATTTCTTCAAGAGACTTAATAAGCTTATGGATATATCCGCGCGTTCGCTCAGCGTGAAGCGTGAGGTAATCACAAAGCTTCTTAATGAGGGTCTTTACCCATATACAAAGCGTTATTTAGGAACATTTGCAAACCACTTTTCGACAATCGGTCTTATCGGTATGAACGAAGTTGGTCTTAATGCAAAATGGCTTGGCGGCGATATGACAACAGAGGAAACACGTGCATTTACCAAAAAGGTTCTTAACCATATGCGTGAAAGACTATCTGATTATCAGGAAAAATATGGTGATTTGTATAATCTTGAAGCAACTCCTGCCGAATCAACAACTTATCGTTTTGCAAAGCATGACAGAAAGAAGTATCCGGATATTATTACGGCTGCAAAGGATGGTGAAACACCTTATTACACAAATAGCTCGCACCTTCCTGTTGGCTGCACAGCAGATATTTTTGATGCTCTTGATATGCAGGACGAACTTCATACTCTGTATACATCCGGCACGGTATTCCATGCATTTTTGGGTGAAAAACTTCCTGATTGGAAGGCTGCTGCAAATCTGGTGAGAAAAATTGCCGAAAATTATGAGTTGCCATATTACACATTATCACCAACATATTCTGTATGTAAGGACCATGGCTATCTTATAGGCGAGCAGGTTAAGTGCCCCATCTGTGGTGGCAGAACAGAGGTTTACAGTCGTATTACCGGCTACTACCGTCCTGTAAGCAACTGGAATGACGGCAAGTCTCAGGAATATAAGGACAGAAAGTTGTACGACATCGAGAATTCTGTGCTTAAACGAAACGGTGCGTCCCAGACAGCAGAGGCAGACTGCGGCTGTAATGCGAGCGTTATGCTGTTTACAACAAAAACCTGCCCCAACTGTAAAGCGGCAAAAGCTGTTTTAGATAAGAGTGGAATTGGTTATACTATTGTTGATGCCGAAGAGCGTGTTAGTCTGACAGAAGGCTATGGTGTGCGTCAGGCACCCACCCTGATTGTTAAATCAGGCGATGCCTTTGAAAGATTTGCAGGAGTTTCGGAAATCAGAAAGTATATTGACAGTACAAGAGGTTAAAAACAATTTGTGGATTTTGTAGGGGCGGATGCCTACATCCGCCCGTGTTTCGGGTCGATGGAGGCATCGACCCCTACACGTTTTTTGGAGGTTTTAATTATGTATGATATTATAATAATTGGCGGGGGTCCGGCAGGGCTTACAGCGGCACTTTACGCTCTCAGAGCAGAAAAGTCGGTGTTGGTGATTGAAAAGCTGGGGCTTGGTGGACAGATTGCTTTGTCAAGCGAGGTAGAAAACTTCCCCGGCACACCAAAGATGAGCGGTGCGGATTTTGCCGCAAATCTTGCTTCACAGGTTGAAACACTGGGCGGAAAAATTGAATATGAAGAGGTTGTTGAAATCATTGACGGAAGCCCTAAAACTGTTGTCACCGACCTTGACAGATATGAAGGAAGATGCGTTATAATTGCAACTGGGGTTAAAAACCGCCGTCTTGGTGCCGAGGGCGAGGATGCTCTTATCGGTAAAGGGATTTCATTCTGTGCAGTTTGTGATGGCTCGTTTTATAAGAAGAAGACTGTTGCGGTTATTGGCGGCGGTAACACTGCGGTTGAGGATGCCATATATCTTTCAGACATTGCAGAAAAGGTATATATTGTGCACCGTCGTGATGAATTCCGTGCAGAAGGCCGTCTTGTTCGACAGCTGAACTCAAAAGAAAATATAGAATGTGTGCTTGACAGTACGGTTGAAAAATTTATAAATGACGGTGGCTTACGCAGTGTTGAAGTTGTCAATGTAAAGAGCGGTAAAAAAAGAATTCTGGATATAGATGGTGCCTTTGTGGCTGTTGGGCAAATCCCTCAATGCGAAATTTTTAAGGGGATTATCAATCTTACAGACGGTGGATATGTTGATTCCGGCGAGAACTGCCGCACCAACATAGACGGTGTTTTTGTGGCAGGTGATTGCCGCAATAAGACAGTTCGCCAGCTTACTACCGCAGTTGGCGATGGCAGCGTTGCAGCCCTTGCTGCGATTGAATATTTGGGTGGTTAAGCATCGGCTATAACCTGCTTGAAACTTTGTAATCTGGTGAATAATTTCGGAAAAAGCCTCGGCAACCCACACAAAGGGTTGCCTGTGTTTTTTACCTTGTTCGTCATCCAAATTCCTTTGTTTCAAACCGGCTCTATCCAATGCATAACCACCCTTGGGTGACTAAGCATAAGGCATAACCTGTATGAAACTTTGTAATTTGGCGAATAGCTGCGGAAAAAGCCTCGGCATTGCCGGGGCTTTTTGGCCTATTCAATTGTTTTTCCAAGGAATGTTGCTGCAGACTCTGCCAGCTTTTGTTCCAGTTCGCCAAAGTTATCCTTTTCGGGTGAGGAGAGAAACATTACTGTTCCTATTGCGTCACCATCATATATAATAGGTGCGGCAATACCTGCCATAAAGGTATCGTTGCCGTCAGATACCGATATGTTTTTTACTCCGTTTTTAAGCACATAGGTGCTTTTTTCTGACATTACCTTTTCAATATCGTCAGAAATCTTTTTGTTCATAAGCTCCTTTTTTGATACTCCTGATACAGCAATTACTGTGTCCTTGTCAGATATACAGGCAGGGATTCCTGCGGTATGTGCAAGAGCCTCGGCATACTGACTTGCAAACTCTCCAAGCTCTCCGATGGGTGAATATTTTTTAAATATAACAGTACCATCGCTTTCGGTATAAATTTCCAATGGATCTCCCTCACGGATTCGCATTGTGCGTCGAATTTCTTTTGGGATTACAACTCTGCCCAGGTCATCAATTCTTCTTACAATTCCTGTTGCTTTCATATTATAAATTGCTCCTTTTGGTTGATTTTACACTGCTATTTTGTGCAATCAAGGAATTTTTATGTAAAGAAAAATATGGAATGAATATTTACATTTTAAACTGATTGTGTTAATATATTTTTGAGGTGAGGACTAATGAAAATTGAAACCTTTAATTTATGGAATAATGTTCCGGGCATATGTGAGGAAGTTCCTAAGATTACGGCATACAGCCCAGATGATAAAGACAGCGACGGAGCAGTTGTTATATTTCCCGGTGGTGGATATGCAGTAAGAGCACCGCACGAGGGTGAGGGTTATGCAAGGTTTTTGGCAGAGAGAGGTATTACTGCTTTTGTGGTTGATTATCGTGTATCACCCCACAGATTTCCGTGTCAATTGCTTGATGCAAGACGTGGTGTGAAATTTGCAAGGTTTTATGCAGAAAAATACGGCATTGACAAAAATAAAATTGCAGTAATGGGTTCATCAGCAGGAGGACATCTGGCGGCACTTGTATCTACATACTTTGATGAAATTGACTGCGATATTGAAATTGACGAGATTGAAAAAGAAGATTTTATTCCCAACGCACAAATTTTATGCTATCCCGTAATCCGGATTCTTGGCAAGGGAATTGCACATTTCGGTACGGGTCAAAACCTTTTGGGCGTAGAAAAACACGCAAGCTGTGGCGAGGATTTTCAGCCCGATTTACTTGTTTCAGCAAGAACTCCTCGGGCATTTATCTGGCATACGGCTGCAGATGGCGGCGTTTCTGTTCTTAACAGCTATGAGTATGCGGCAAGTCTTAAGAACCACGGAGTTGATACAGAGATGCACATTTTTCCTCATGGTGTACACGGTCTTGGTGTATGTCAAGGTGATATAGCAGATGACGAAAAAGTTTTGAAGCACAACGCGCAGTGGACTAATCTCTTACTCAACTGGTTAAGATATATTGGGTTTTAACGATTTTAGAATAAATAAAAGTTAAAACAGCCGGATTTTTATCCGGCTGTTTTTTGGTGTAGAATTTTAATTTTTAAACTTATTTGAAACATCCGTAAAAGACATTTCCTTGGTATTTGTTCGGTACAATTATTTTGCTTCAAGACCGAAACGTTTTCTGAACTTGTCAACACGTCCGCCTGTGTCAACCAACTTCTGCTTACCGGTATAGAAAGGATGGCAAGCTGAGCAAATTTCGATAGAAACATTCTCTTTAGTTGAACCTGTTTCAATTACATTGCCACAAGCACACTTGATAGTTGTTTCCTTATAATCGGGATGTATTCCTGCTTTCATCTATATTTCACCTCTTTCTTTAGAGTTGTTAGCTAAATAAGCATTGTCCATTATATCATAAGCTGTTTATAAATGCAAGTGTTATTTCGAAAAAAATTATATTTTTTTCAGTTTTTGCTGAATTTTTGTTTTTAAATACGGAAAGTCAAGGCTTGTATCAAGAAAAATTTCATCTGCCAGAAGTCCCTGATATATTAACATTCCAAGTCCATTTAAGGTGTCAAGCCCAAGGTGGTCAGCCGTCTTTAAGAGATTTGTCATTTCGGGCTTGTATATAAGGTCATAAACAAGTGTATCCTTGGACAAAGCTTTTAAAAAAGAAAAATCTTCAAAGTTGCGGTCTACGCCTTCCATACCAAGAGGTGTGCCGTTTATAAGAATGTCACAGCTTTCACAGTGGTTGGTGATTTCGGTAGTATTCAGTTTGCCACACACAATTTTTTTGCCTGTTTTTTTGAAAACATTCTCGGCAAGTGCCTGAGCATTAGACAGTGTTCGGTTTAAAATAACAACTGATTTTGCTCCGGCAAGGACCATCTTAAGGGCGACAGTTGATACGACACCACCCGCACCAAAGATAACGATATTTTTGCCATTACACAGATAGCCTTTGTCTTCAATTGCCCGCAGACAGCCCTGTCCGTCGGTGTTGTAGCCTAAAAGTTGGTTGCCCTTCACCCTGACAGTATTTACCGAGTCAAAAAGCTGTGCATCATGGTCGATATAATCCAGATGAGGCATAACATCTTGCTTGTGGGGCATAGTCAGGTTAAATCCCTTTAAATCTAAGCATTGACGGGAGGCCAGAAAGGGAGGAAGGTCGCCTTTGGCAATGCGGATTTTTTCGTATCCGTATTCTATGCCCAACTCTTCAAGAACGGTTGTGTGTATAATCGGCGACAGACTGTGGGCAATAGGGTCGCCGATAACGGCAAGATTAATCTTCATCTGTAGAATTTACCTCTTCCTTAAGGTAGTCAAGGGCAAGAAGGTACCCTCTGAAACCCAGACCTGCAATCTGACCTGTGCAGGCAGGAGCAGTCACCGATTTGTGGCGGAATTCCTCGCGCTTGTGGATGTTTGAAATATGCACCTCAATGGCAGGAATTTTCACTGATGAAAGAGCATCGTGAATTGCGTAGCTGTAGTGTGTGTATGCACCGGGGTTAATGACAATTCCGTCATAATTTCCTAAAGCGTGGTGAATAAAATCAATAATTTCGCCCTCACTGTTGCTTTGCAGAACTGTTGCCTCTACCCCGATTTTTGCAGCATAATCCTCAATGTATGCCTCTAAATCTGCATAGGATTTGCTGCCGTAAACTCCGGGCTCGCGAATACCCAGCATGTTGAGATTCGGTCCGTTTATTACCATAATTTTTTCAGCCATTGTAAATGTTCACCTCGTTTATAATTTTATCTGTCAGCGCATCAAGTGTGCCGCAGTTTTCAATTTCGATATTACAAAAATCTTTATATTTGGAAATTCGCCTTTGGTAAAGATCAAAAATTCTGTTTCTGCCCTTTGCTAATAAGGGGCGTGTGTCTGTGTCAACATCACCTACGATATCCTTTGGTGATCGATTGATAAAAACCACAACTCCACAGCTTTGAAGAATTTCCTTGTTTTCAGGGCGTTCTACAATTCCACCGCCTGTTGCAATTATACAGTGATTTTTCAGGGACAGTTGTTGCAGAATTTTGGTTTCTTCGCTACGAAAGTTATCCTCGCCGTACTCGGCAAAATATCTTGAAATATCAGGGAATACGGTTTCGGTAAATACCGCATCGGAATCTATGAATTCCATATCCAGTCTGGCAGCAAGAAGTTTGCCTATTGTGGTTTTGCCGCAACCCGGCATACCTATAAGAATGATATTTTTCATAGAAGCTTTACTCCTTTGCATAAGGATAGTTGCCTAAAATCTTAAGGTATGATGTGCTTTCGGCTACTGTTCCCATAACACGCTGGACCTTTTCATCAAGGAGATTACCTTCAAAATCTACAAAAAACATATATTCAAAGTTTTTGTCGTGACGGGGGCGTGATTCAATTTTTAGCAGATTAAGTCCGTTAATTGAAAATTCCGAAAGGATGTGGCTTAATGCACCACATTCATTGGGGAGAGTGAAAAGGATACTGATTTTATTACAGTTTTCGTTCAAAACTCCTTTTTTTGCAACTGCTGCAAACCGTGTCACGTTGTTGTGACTTGTACTTATATTGCGTGCCAGAATTTTCAGGCCGTATATATCAGCGCATCTGGGGTCTGCAATTGCTGCCTTGGACTTTTCGCCCATACCGGCAATCAGCTTTGCTGCCATTGCGGTGTTGTAGTATGCCTGAAATTCTATTTTGGGATAGCTTTTGAAAAATTCTTTGCACTGCAGATATCCTTGCTCGTGGGAGTATACGGTTTCTATATCCGAAAGCTCTGCCTCGGGATGAGCCACAAGGCAGTGCTCGATGCTGACATCAACTTCACTGATAATATAAAAATTACGGTCTTCAAGCAGGTCATACGCTCCGGAAATAGAACCGGTAGAGGCATTTTCAAGCGGGAGCACCGCATAATCAGCCCTGCCTGATTCTACTTCGTCAAGGGTTTCTGCAAAGGTCATAACATTTATGCGTTTGCAATCAGCACCAAAAATTTTTATCAGTGCTGTTTCGCTGTTTGCTCCTGCAACTCCCTGAAAGACAACAGTAGGGTCGGCCTTCAGCTGACCATTGACAAAGATGCCGGACAGGTCAACGTTTGATTTGTCGTCAGTCAGCTGCTTTCTTTGAGAAGCACGGCTGATTGACATTATCGACGAAAAGAAATCACGAACAGCCGTTGCCGTTTCAGGCGCAACCAATGACATTTTATGGTCAAGGATTTCCTTCTCACGTACTTTGTCAAGAACAGGCATATTGTTTGCTTTTTTATACTCTGCAACCGCCTTACTGCAATTCATTCTTTCAAGGAACAGAGGAAGAAGCTGTTTGTCTATTTCGTCAATCTTTTTTCTTTGAATTTCAAGACTGTTCATATCTTGGGTACCTTCTTTAAATTAGTTTACTTTCTAAAATGGCAAGTGCAGCAGCACATTCTACTACCACTGCAGCGCGTTGCACAATACAGGGGTCGTGTCTGCCCTGTATCTCAAGGGTGGTGTTTGTCATTGTGTTGGTATCAACGGTGCTCTGTGCCTTGGCAACAGAGGGAGTGGGCTTGACTGCCACAGAGAATATAATGGGCATACCGTTTGTTATACCGCCGTTAATGCCGCCGTTGTTGTTGGTTGAAGTAAAGATTTCATTGCCATCGGTAAAAAATGGGTCATTTGCCTCGAAGCCTGTCATATTGCACAGGTCAAAGCCTTTGCCAAATTCAATACCCTTAACTGCGGGGATAGAAAACATCATTGATGAAATCAAACTTTCAACTGATGCGAAAAAAGGCGAACCGAATCCGGGTTTGATGCCTGTTACCGCACATTCAATGATGCCGCCTACCGAGTTTTTGTCGGCGGCTGCATCAGTAATTTCCTTTTGCATTGCGTTGCCGACTGTATCGTCTATTACAGGAAAGGGCTTTGCGGAGATTTCGGCAAGGAGTTCTTTGGTCAGTTCACAGTCAAGAAAGGAAGCTTCTTCTACCCCGTGAATCGACCTGATGTGACAGCCGATTGTGATGCCGTCGGATGCCAGAACCTGCTTTGCGATTGCCCCTGCAAAAACTAATGGTGCGGTAATTCTTCCTGAAAAGTGTCCGCCGCCACGAAAATCATGGTTCTCGCCGTACTTTTGAAATCCCGTAAAGTCTGCGTGCCCGGGACGGAGCAGATTGGGGGTGTAGTCCTTTGAGCGTGTGTTGGTGTTGCGGATAATTCCGCAAATGGGAGTTCCGCAGGTTTTGCCCTCAAAAATACCTGATAGGATCTCAACCTCGTCGGCTTCTTTTCGGGGGGTTGAGAGTTTATCTCTGCCCGGTGCACGACGCTGCATTTCACGGCTGATAAAATCTGTATCAATTGTGATGCCCGATGGGATTCCATCTAAAACTACTCCTATGCCATCGCCGTGGGATTCGCCAAAAATGCTGACCTTCAGCTTGCTGCCCCATGTATTCATTCTGCATTACCACCTAACATTATATAATCTTCAAAAAAGTTTGGATACGATTTTGTAACGGCTTTTTTAGCTCCAATGATTGAAACCTCACCTTCGCATCGACAGGCGGCGATTGATGCTGCCATTGCGATGCGGTGGTCGTTCCAGGACGAAACCTCGGCTCCGTTTAAAATCTGCTTACCATGAATTTCAAGATAGTCCTGACCTTCTGTAATGTTTGCACCCATTTTTGAAAGCTCGGCAGTAATTGCTGCCAGACGGTCGCTTTCCTTGATTCGAAGGCGCCCGGCATTTTCAATGCGGCTTGTGCCCTTGCAAAAGCAAAACAGCACGGCAAGAATAGGGACAAGATCAGGTACAGCATCTGCATCAATGGTTATACCATGCATATCTGCTGTGTGATGGGCACAAAGAGCATCTTTGCCAATACGCTCGACCGATGCACCGGTACTTTCGATAATTTTGATTATTGCTTTGTCACCCTGCAGACTGCTTTCATTAAGTCCTGTGCAGGTGACATCACAACCCAAAGCCCCTGCTACCAGCCAGAAGGCGGCGTTTGAAAAATCACCTTCAACTGTGTAGCTTTGAGCCTTATATTTTTGATTTCCTTTTATGATAAAGGAAGAATAATTTTCGTTTCTAATTTCTATTCCAAATTTTTTTAACACGTCAAGGGTAATGTCAATGTATGCACGTGATGTAAGCTTGCCCTTGATTTTTATTTCGCTGTCATCCTCAAGAAGAGGCAGGGCATACAAAAGCCCTGTTATAAACTGCGAGCTAACGCTTCCGTCAATTTTATATATGCCGGGGGTAAGCCTGCCATTTATCGCAAGAACACCATTTTCAAGGGAAAAGTCTATTTTTTTTTCTTTAAATATCTCAAAATATGGGTCAAGAGGTCTTTCCATAAGCCGTCCATGACCGGTGAATTGCACCGTATCACACATTGTCATTGCAATGGGGATAAAAAAGCGAAGTGTCGAGCCGCTTTCACCACAATCAAGAAGAACTGATGAAGAAGGAGTATTTCCGACTTGGATTGTTGTGGTTTCGGTTTTTTTGCTGTATTTCCACTTTGAACCGAGTTGTGCAGTGCAGTCAAGAGTTGCCAAGATGTCTGCAGACAGGTGCAGATTTTTAATTGTACACTTATCCTTTGCAAGAAAAGCGCCGATAACTGCACGATGGGCAAAACTCTTTGATGGTGGTGCCTGAACTGTGCCGGAAAGTACCTGAGGTGTAATTTTTACCATATCCAAATACCGTCCTTTTCGGTTCTTTTAAGGATAGCCTTGCCAATTTTTTCAGGGATAACAAGTGCAACCAAGCTGCCCTCGCCTTTTTTGTCAACCTTCACAGCATCAAGAAGAGAGTTTTTATCAATCATCACTGCTTTTGGAAGGTTAAATTTTTCAATAAGGGCTGCTATGCGGTTTGCTGTGCCAGCTGGTGTAATGCCACAGCTTTCACCGTATTCCGCCGCCATAACCATACCTGCGGCAACAGCCTCGCCGTGGGTATAGTCGCAAAAGTTGTATTTCTTTTCAATGGCGTGACCAAAGGTGTGCCCGAAGTTCAAAATCATCCGTCCGCCTGTGTCAAGTTCGTCATCTTCTACAACCATACGTTTCAGGTCGCAGGAACGATATACCACGTCTTCAATTATATTCATAATTTCCTTGCGTGAGGGTGCTGCCTCAATTCTTTCAAAAAGGTTTTCATCAAGGATTACTCCGTATTTTATAACCTCTGCCATACCATCGCAAAAGATTCTGTCGGTAAGGGTTTCAAGGCAGGCGGGGTCCATAATAACCAGCTTTGGCTGATAAAATGCACCAACCAGATTTTTGCCTTGTGGAAGGTTAACTGCAACCTTGCCGCCAACGCTGCTGTCTACCTGAGCAAGAAGTGTTGTGGGAATTTGCACAAATGGAATTCCACGAAGGAGTGTTGACGCACAAAAACCCGTCAAGTCGCCCACAACGCCACCGCCAAGGGCAATGACAAGGTCTGTTCTGGTGATGCCAAGACTCAGCATTTCGCCATAAAGGTATGTAAGTTGCTGAATTGATTTTGAGCCTTCTCCTGCGGGAACGGTGATGACTGATGCAGTAAAGCCACTTTGTTCTAAAGAATTAAGCAGTCTTTTGCTGTAAAGTGGACCAACTGTGCTGTCTGTCACGACTGCAACCTTGCAGGGCTTGTGAATTTGGGCAATAAGCTTGCCCGAATGGTCTAAAATTCCCTTTTCTATTTTTATGTCATATTCCCTGCCGGGCAGGTTGACACGCAATGTCTGCATTATAAAAACTCCTTTTAAACAGAACTATCTTAATAGTTTATCATATAATTGTGTAAATTTCAATATTTTTCAGGTTCTTTTGCGTGCATTGTAAGTTTATTCTTTCTTACAACGGAAAGCAGCCTCTCCAGTTCGTCTTTGTCGTCGTTTTCTATGGCACACCTGAATTTGTTTATCGAGTTGACAAAGATGTCAAGTTCTTCAAGCAAAAAGTTTTTGTTTTCAAGAAACAGCTGACTCCACAACTGTGGGTTTATGTTTGCAATACGGGTACAGTCACGAAAAGCACCTGCAGTATATGCACGGTTCATCTTGGTGTTATAGTCAAGGCAAAGAGCCGATGCAGATATATGCATCAGGTCACTGGTATAGGCAATAACGCTGTCGTGCTCCTGTGGAGAGGATATTGTAATTCGGGTTGCACCCACATATTTTGCCATATCTGCAACAAGTTCGATTGCATAAGAGGTAGAACTTTCGATAGGTGTTATAATATATCCGCACATACCAAAAAGCTCGTGAGACGCACTGTCAAAGCCGTCGGTTTCTTTGCCTGCCATAGGGTGTCCGCCTACATATGTAGTGCCTTGGGGCAGAATTTTGGCAATATCCTTAGAAAGCTTAGTTTTCACGCCACAAACGTCGGTAATGACAGCACCAGATTTAAAACTGGCGCTGTTTTCGGCAATAATTTTTGTTATAAGGTGTGGATATACGCAAAGCACTACCAAATCGGCATTTTCAATTGCAGATGCCGGTTTTTCAAAAACCTCATCAACTGCATTTGTAGCCAGAGCTTTTCTTCGGGTTTCGGGGTTGATGTCACAGCCTGCAATTTTTGCACCCTTAAAGTCGCGCAAGGCATAAGCCATCGAACCACCGATGATACCAAGACCAATAATTGCAATTTTAAAACCGGAATTCTCCATAACTGATACCTCATATTTTAATGTTTTAACATTCCTTGCCAAAATGAACACTTATGTTGCCGAGTTTGGTCATAAGTGATGCGTACTGGTCAAGGTCAAGGGATTGTGCACCGTCGCAAAGTGCAGATTTTGGGTCGTTGTGAACCTCTACAATAATGCCGTCTGCACCAACTGCCATTGCTGCCAGGGACAGTGGTTCCACCATCCAGCTCATACCTGCCGAGTGTGACGGGTCAACAACTACCGGCAGATGACTTAGCTTTTTAACCGCAGGAATGGCACTCAGGTCAAGGGTGTTGCGTGTGTAGGTTTCAAAAGTGCGGATACCTCTTTCGCAAAGAATAACATTGTGATTGCCACCAGCCATTATATATTCTGCTGACATCAGCCATTCTTCAATTGTTGCCGAAAGTCCACGTTTAAGAAGGATTGGTTTATCAATTTTTCCAAGTTCTTTAAGCAGGTCAAAGTTTTGCATATTTCTTGCTCCAACCTGAATAATATCGACATTTTCGTTGAAAACTTCAACCAATGAAGGACACATAATTTCGGTAACGATAGGCAGTCCTGTTTCCTTGCGTGCCTCCTTTAAAAGCTCAAGACCTTCAAGCTCTAAGCCCTGGAAGGAGTAAGGCGATGTTCTGGGCTTATATGCACCGCCACGCAAAATTTTTGCACCGTTTTTCTTTACGCTTTTTGCAACTGTAAGAATTTGTTCCTCGGTTTCAACACTGCAGGGACCTGCAATAACAGTAAAGCTTTTTCCGTCACCGATTTTCACATCGCCTATTTCAACTACAGTGTCAGCAGGGTGGAATTTGCGGCTTGCCTTTTTAAATGGCTCCTGAACACGCATAATTCTTTCAATGTCGGGGTCAAGAAGCAGACGGTCAGCGTCAAGCTGGTGTGTATCACCGATAAGACCAAGAACTATACTGCCTGTACCTTCGATGATGTCAACCTCAAGACCTTTGCCGCGAAAGTCCTCAACCATTGAATTCAGTTTTTCCTTTTGTATTGATGTTTTTGTTACGATTACCATAATAAATCAGACCTTTCTGTATAAAATAATAAAAAGGAGCTCGTTGGTATAACGAGCTCCCTGAATAGGTTTCAAGATTAAAGCATTAAATGCCCGGTGAACATATCAGCCCATTATACCGCTTGTTTTTTGCAAAGTAAAAATAACCGTAGCTAAAGTAAAAGCTAAGGCTGATAAAGTAAAAGAAATATTCAATTGTATTGCGAAGCATATCTCTAACCTTCATAATACATATTCCTTTCGGTCATTTGAACAATATTTTAGCACACTAAATCGATAAAGTCAAGGGGTTTTGTGAAAAAATTTAAGAATTGTGCTTTTTTCTGTATTCCATAGGAGACATTCCTGTTTGCTTTTTGAAAATACGGCTGAAATACATCTGATTGGCATAGCCCACAATTGAGGCAATTTCCGACACGGTATAGCTTGATGATTCAAGAAGCGATTGCGCAGAGGCAATGCGGCTTGAGAGGATGTATTGCATAGGTGTCACACCTGTATACTTTTTAAAGCTGCGTATAAACCACGAAAGGCTGACGTGACATTCTGCGGCATAGTCTTTGATGCTGATATCTGATTTATAGTTATCGTTAAAAAAGTGAACAGCACGGTCAAGCTCTTGATTAAAGACGGGTTGACTTTCTTTCTGTTCTGCGCATCTGGAAGTAAGTAAAAATATATTTTGCAACAGCAGAGAAAGCAGCTCCCGAAACCGTGGTGCCGAGGTTTGCAGTTCGCGTATTATTTGAAGAAAAAGACGGTTGAATTCGGGTGATGTGCCTGTGTGAAAAACATTTTGTCCCGCAAGACCAAAATGCTGTAAAATATTCTCTGTATCGGCGCCCGAAAAATGTACCCAAAATACTTCTGGCTTATCGGCGGAATAGTATATGTATTTCTGCATTTCGTCGGGGCGGTAGATGATTACGTTTCCGGCAGAAAGAACAGTTTCAGTTTTGTCAAAAAAGAAATGCGCCTGACCCGATGCAATATACAAAAGCTGAAAATCCCGTCTGCCGTGGGGACGATAGGTGGTAAATGAACGCCGCCTAATAAGGCGGTAGTTGCCGCAGCTTTTTACCATCAGGGCATTGCTGAAATCAGCATTATCAAAATGTGTATTATTAAGATATGCCGCATTTGCATACATATTATCATTCCTTTTTTGTGTGTAATATAAATCATTATAACACGCAAAAACAAAGATGACAATAATTAAAAAATAAATATTGTCATCTTTATGCAGATTATTTCCAACGGCAAGTAATTAATCCGTTATCCTCTAATACGATTTTGGTACCATAAGGCTCGCACATACGGGCTAAATATTTTGCAATTTCGGGATTATAGCTTCTGCGGGGCAGACCTGTCTCGGATTTATTTCCGTTCATATTCATCTCAATGGGCATCAGGATAAGCTTTTCAAGTTTTGTGCCGTTTGTTTCCCAATATGGAATTACCGAGCGGAACATACGCGGGTCGGTCATAAGCCCTATAGTAAAGTCCTTGGAACGTTTTTTAAGAAGCTCGTGTACAGTTGAATCAGATGTAAGTCCGTGTTTTTTGAAGAAATCCTCGGGGGCAAACTCGACATTATAAAGCTGGAGCACAAAATCACCCAGCGAATAGAAAATCGGACAGTCCTTGTACACCTCGATAGGACGCAAAAGATGCGGTCCGTGTCCAATAATGGCATGAGCACCGGCGTCAATACATCTGTGAGCAAAATCCTTTAAAAACTGTGCGGGATTTTCTTTTGCATCACCGCTTATTTGATGAGAATGTACAGAAATGATAATGTAATCTGCCTGTAATTGTGCCTCATAGATGGCCTTCTCAATACGGTTCATATCTTCTTCGAGCACTTTCATTATGTAAGCAGAATTTTCGCCCACGACAAATTTGAGTTCCCCCAACGCACATTCATTGTCGGCAAGCTCCGGATAATAGCCCTCCTTGCGGGTGATATCCTTCTCAGCGTTGATGTTGGTAGCTTTGGCAATTCTTTTTATATGCTCAAACTCGTCTTTTGGAAGTTCGATATACTTTTCAAGACGCAGTCCGTTAATACCGGGACGCCCTTTGACGCGGGGAGATTGTTCGCCTGCCATCATAGAGGGGTCAAAGCTTGAGTTTACAGCAATAAGGGCAACCCGACCATTTGGCGTTTCAAGATATTTTGGTGCAGAGGCTTCTGCAAGATTATTGCCCGCACCGCTATGCACTAATCCGCTTTTGTTTAATGCATCAAGAGTATGCTCAAAGCCGTCATAGAAAAAATCAAGAGCATGATTGTTGTTAAAGCTTGTCATATTAAAACCAAATTTCTTGATATCATCCAGAACCTCGGGGTTGGTACGCAGATATGTGCCGCCGCTAAACTGAGAGGCACGTGCTTCGCCTTCGTGATTAAGGGTAGTTTCAAGGTTGAAAAATCTTGCATCGCCCTGCTTGATAAAGGGAGCAAGTTCGGCTATACCTTCAAATTCTTCATATATCTTTTTTTGGATAATTACATCGCCTACCGCAGTAAATTTCATATTTATACCTCCATCATTTTTATACCGATTTTGATTGCAATTTCAAGGCCTGAAATGATTGAAGCCTTGTCAACCCATTCTTCGCGTGTATGTATGCCTTTGTGTATATTTGTGCCAATGCAAAGTGCCGCAACTCCTAAAGAAAGGGGTATGTTGCAATCTGTTGAAGAACTGCTGAATGAGACTTTTTCGCCTATAACTTCTTGTATAACAGGCACGGCTATATTCTTTAATTCTTTTATCTTGTCAAATTCAATATTGCTGCACGGCCTTTCGCCAACTTTTTTGACATTGATCAGGACATTTTCTGAACGGACAGATTCAAAAATGTTTTCAAATTTATTCTGCATAAATTCAAGACATTCCTTATCGTCGGAGCGGTATTCACAAAGCATTTTTGCATTTTGTGCTATGGTGTTAATTGATGTACCGCCCGCGATTGTACCAACATTGTATGTTGTTTTAGTTCCTGACTTTTTTGGAACTTCAATTTTGTAAATTTCTGAAATTATTGAAGAAAGCCTTTCGATTGCGTTGCAATTTCCAAATGCACCATAAGAATGTCCACCTTCGGTAAGAACTTCAACTTCGTAGCGATGCGAGCCGACACAACGGTCGGCAACAACATTCAGGTTGCTGTCAAAGGTGATAAATCTTGCAATTCTCCCGTTGTAATCTTTAAACAACTGTCTTGTTCCTTTAAGATTACCAAGCCCCTCTTCGCAGGAATTACATACAAACATAATGCCTTTATCGGGGGTAAGTTTATTTTCAACAAAAAATTTAGCCATCATCAAAAGAACAACTACGCTGGCGGTGTCATCCGCGACTCCCGGGCTGTGTATTTTTTTGCCATCATCAAAGTAAGGCATAGCTTCCGTATCGGGGAAAACTGTGTCTGTATGTGCGGCAAAAACGGTTATTTCATTGCTTGTGTCACAATTAAGAGGGAAAATAACATTAAGGGCATCATCAATATACACGCCATTGGCTCCAATGTTTTCAAGCCAATTTTTACAATACTCAGCACGTTTTTGCTCAAAGTGTGATGGTGCAGGGATGTTGCAAAGTTCCTTTAATGTTTTGAATATCTGGTCTTTGTTTTGAACGATATAGTTTTTAATTAGTTTGTCCATATTTCATTCTCCTTTATCTGCAATTATATTTGCCTGAAATCCATCCTCCTGTAATATCAAAAGTTGCCATTCCGATAACAAAAGCATTTTTATCATATTTATTAATATTCTTCTTAAGCGATGATGCTTGCTGTGGCTTGAGAACAGCAACAATGAATTTTTTTGAAATGGTCAAATACAAAACGGTTAATATTAGCTTTTTCATATATATATCCTCCACGTTAGTATTTTAGCTTACGATTACACAATTGTAAATAATTGTTTAGATTGTTCTTGCGCTAACTTTGGCGATGTGGTAAAATGTATATTAATTAATCTACCAAAGGAGCAGGATGATGGAAATATTACAGTTACGTTACTTTTTTGAAAGCGCTAAACGAGGGAGTTTTGCAAAAACGGCAGAAAAATATATGGTTCCCGCAACATCGGTTTCTGCCTCGGTAAAAAGACTTGAAAAGGAGCTTGGTTGTGAATTGTTTCACCGCAATTGTAACCGAATAACATTAAATGACAATGGAAAAAGACTTATGCAATCACTATCTGTTGTTTTTGATGAACTGGAGAGTGCTGTTGACGAACTTACCTCGCAGAGCACAGATACCCGTGAAATCAAAATGCTTGTGCGGGCAATGCGTGGAGAGATAACCGACCATATTATCGAATATAAAACCAAGCATCCACATATATCTTTTATGACTATTTTTGACTTTAATGAAAAGAATTTTGAAAATTACGACATCATCATTGATGAAGAATGCGACAAATATCCCGAATACGAAAAAATTGATTTATATACTACCAATATTCGCCTGAGAGTATCAGCAAAGTGTCCGCTTTGCGGTGAAAAGCTGACATTAAAACAGTTGAGCAATCACTCCTTTATTTCAATAGGTGAAAATAACAGTATGCACAAAATTCTGATTAATGCCTGCAAAAAGGCGGGATTTGCACCCAATATTGTTGTACAGAGCAACGATATTTTGTGTAACAGAAAATGTGTGGAAGCCGGTGTAGGAATCGGACTTGGCAGAGAATATTCACATTCGAAAAAATCTGAGAATACTGTATACCTTGATGTTATCGATTTTAATGAAAAACAGACTATTTGTGCTTACTATCGAAAACAGTCTGCTTATGGGAATGTAGAACACTTTCTTAAGTTTTTAAAAAGCAAAAGTATATAGATGCCAGAAGTTAATAGTTCAATTTTGTGCATATTTTGTTCAATTATAGTTATTGTATAAAGATGAGAGCGGCTTTATAATTTAGTCAGGAATAATTCTGACTGGAGATATATGATGAAAATAACAGAATTTTTAACCGAACTTGATAAGGGTAAGTACAATAATACACTGTCCGTTCTTTACGGATGTGATGAGGTTAATGCTCAAAAGGCAAGATATGCCGGGGCAGTAAGGAAATTTACT
The DNA here is from genome assembly GCA_045586925.1 of Clostridia bacterium. Lineage (GTDB taxonomy): Bacteria > Bacillota > Clostridia > Monoglobales > Monoglobaceae > SIG440. Next base: position 36,180 of record JAZNBG010000034.1, read on the forward strand.
GAGATTTATCCACAAAATGATGAAATAGGCATATTCTCTGCACCGGGAAGATCTGAGATTGGTGGAAATCACACCGACCATCAGCACGGATGCGTTCTGGCGGCAGCGGTAGACGTGGATGTTATTGCGGTTATCGGCTTTAATGATTCGGACTTAATAAAAGTCGTGTCAGAGGGCTACACGCCATTTTCCATAAAGCTTGACAGCCTTGATCCTGATCCACAAGACAATGGCACAGCAGCAATGATTCGCGGAATTGTGTCAAAATTTACGGAAGCGGGCATAAAGGTTGGCGGATTTGATATGTACGCAACCTCGGATGTTTTGTCGGGCAGCGGAATTTCTTCATCGGCGGCATTTGAAACTCTTATAGGAACGGTGATTGATAAGCACTATAATGATGGCAAAGCCGGAGCTGTAGAGATTGCAAAAATCGGTCAATATGCAGAAAATAACTATTTCGGCAAAAAAAGCGGACTTATGGACCAGATGGTAAGTTCGGTGGGTGGTTTTGTATTCATTGATTTTAAGAATACAGAAAATCCATTTATTGAAAGCTGCAATGTTGATTTTGGCGCCTTTGGCTACGATTTGTTTATTACGGACACAAAGGGCAGTCACGCCGACCTTTCGGACGAATATTCGGCTGTTCCTGCTGAAATGCGTTCTGTTGCCGAGTTCTTTGGTAAGGAATATTTGCGTCAGGTAGATTGCAACGAATTCTGGGCAAGGCTTCCTGAAATACGAAAGGTATGTTGTGACCGTGCAATTATGCGTGCGATGCACTTCCTTGACGAAAATCTGCGCCCAAGGGCGGAGTTTGATGCCCTGAAGGCAGGAGATATAGCAGAATTTTTAAGATTGGTGAATGAGTCGGGTGAGTCATCTGAAAGACTTTTGCAGAACATTTATTCAGTAAAAAAGCCTCTTGAACAGGCGGTAAGTTTAGGTCTTGCAATAAGCCGCAAGGTGTTATGCGGTGAAGGTGCCTGTCGTGTTCATGGCGGAGGGTTTGCAGGAACAATTCAGGCATTTGTGCCAAAGAAAAAGTCGTCAGAGTATAAGGCGGCTCTTGACCGAATTTTCGGGACAGGAAGCTGTCGGCTTATGAGAATACGCCCCGTTGGCGGTATTGATTTTATAGAATATGCAGAAGGAAAAGTCGGTTGATGCATTTGCATTAACCGACTTTTCGCATTTTATATCACAGAATTTCTTCTATATGAAATCCTTCCTGATGCGGAATGTGTTCCACCAGTTTTTTAAACATTATAAATTCTCCAAAGAAATCGGGTTTTTGCTGAAGCTCTGCATAGGCACGGCTTTGGGTCAGTGATATTTCAATCTGTTCGATTTCTTTGGTGGATATGGTCAGGGATGCCCAGGTCCGTTTTTTGTCCCAAAGGCTTCGTATATAATCAATCTTTTTGACAGCCTCGTCCCAGCGGCTTTCGGCTGCAAGGGTGTAGACACGCTCGCACTCGGCCGATATATCATTTGCAAGAGATACCATAACAAAAGCGTGTATACCGATAAAGATGCAAATTGCTACAAATATTGATACTGCCGATATAAAAGCCTTCATTACCTGTTTTTCCCCTTTCCTTTGTCGTTAGGAATAATTACAATTTCTCCTGACTTATCTGCCGTCATACAAAATACCTCGTCAGGTTTGGAAATTTTATGCTTTTTTAGTGTGGTACGCAACCAATGGTTATTAAAGCCAAGACGTTTTATGTTGTTGTGGTTGATGTGACCATTGTCTATTATTACATAGCTCAGTAAAACTGGTGAGGAGCCTTCTATGCCTAAGTCCGAAAGGCAAACAGGGCGTTTATCATCCTTTGGAATAACGCTGACATTGCCGTTTGTTTCCATTATAATATATTCAACCTCTGAAAGCGAGGTAGCTCCTGTATTCCTTATAGTTTCCATAAGGTCGTTCAGGTTAAACCGCTGTTTTTCCATTTCGGTCTGGTTTATAGAACCTTTTTCATAAAATACACTGGGCGTGCCGAAAAATATTTTTCGTATAGTGAAATTTTTATATGCTCCATATGAAAGCAAAACCTCAAGTATAAGCAGCAGTGCAATGGCAATAAGACTTGTTAGTATGGGAAGCGACGAGTCCTGAACGGGTGCGGCTGCAACCTCTGAAATTATGATTGTCACAACAAGCTCTGACGGCTCCAACTCTCCAATTTGACGTTTGCCAAGCATACGCAACGATAGTATGGTGAAAAAGTATATGATAATTGTTCGGATAAAGGTAATAAGCATAACAAGATTCCCTCCTGTTGATACTGTTTCCACTTCTGCAAAATTTATGTATTTATGCACAGATTAGTGTTTTCGGCATATTATGTTATGTAAAAAACTTTTTGAGGAGTGTTTTGATGGACGGCTATATTCTTGTTCAGGTTTCCACGGCAGACCGGGCTATACCTATTGTTGATGCAAATGTAATTATATCCAGACCTACCGATGACGGCGAGGAGCTGATACGGGTTCTTAAAACCGACCGTAGCGGAAAAACAGAGATTGTCGCAGTTCCTGCGCCACCTGCAGCAAATTCGCAGACCCCGGATGATATCGGAACAAGGTTTTATAAGTACAATATACGTGTGGATTATCCCGGATACATAACTACCGAAAACGTAAATGTTCCGGTGTTTGAGGGGCAAAAATCAATTCAATCGGTTTCACTAATTCCCTTATCCGAGGGTGACGAGCGGGGAAAGACGATTACTGTTACTGAAGAAGAACCCTTTGAAAATGAATGAAAGGAGGCGGTATAGATGATAGGAAGACCCTATATTCCCGAAACAATAACTGTTCATCTGGGGGCACCTGATGCTGATGCCGAAAACGTGACGGTCAGCTTTGCGGATTACATAAAGAATGTTGCATCAAGTGAAATTTATCCCACCTGGCCTGAAAGTGCTTTGCGTGCAAATATATATGCACAGATATCATATGCTTTAAACCGCATTTATACCGAATGGTATCGGTCACGTGGTTATAATTTTGATATAACAAACTCGACGGCATTTGACCAGTCTTTTGTAAAAAATCGTGACGTTTTTGAAAATATCAGCCTGATTGTTGACGAAATATTTAATGATTATATCCGCCGTCAAGGCAATATCGAGCCTTTGTTTGCTGCCTTCTGCGATGGTCGGGAGGTGACCTGTGACGGACTTTCACAATGGGGGTCGGTAGAGCTTGCCAATCAGGGCTTGGGACCATACGATATTCTTATCCGTTATTATGGTGATGATATTGAGCTTGTTCAGGATGCACCTATACAGAATGTAACCGAAACTTATCCCGGTGCACCGCTGCGTCTTGGCAGTTCGGGGCAGGAGGTGCGTACAATACAAACTCAGCTTAACCGGATTTCAAGAGATTATCCTCTTATTCCTAAAATAACAACAGTTGATGGGGTGTTTGGACAGGAAACTGAAGATGCTGTCAGAAAATTTCAGGATATTTTCAACCTTACTGTTGATGGCATAATCGGCAAGGCAACCTGGTATAGGATAAAATCCATTTTTGTGGCGGTTGCACGGCTTGGAGCACTCAATTCCGAGGGAATACGCCTTGCAGATGTGTCAAAGAATTTTGTCACCGAGGTAAGACGTGGCGATACAGGCAACCCTGTGCGTGTCATACAGTATTATCTGGCGGTTATTGCTGTGTATAATAATTCTGTTCCTTCGGTTAACATTGACGGAATTTTTGGCGACTCTACCGAAAACTCGGTTCGCAGCTTTCAACGTGCAAATGGATTGCCGGAAACAGGAGTGGTGGACGAAACTACATGGAATGAGCTTAATCGCACATATCTGGGTATTTTAGAGAGCTATCCTCCTCAGTTTATAGCCGAGGATTATGCACCATATCCCGGCACACCGCTGACCGTTGGCAGTCAGGGCGATGCGGTAAGAGCGCTCCAGACAAGACTTAGCCTTATATCGCGGTTCTATGAAAACGTTCCTGATATTGAGGTTACGGGCACTTTTGACGAGCAAACCCAAAATGCAGCCGATGTCTTTGCAGAAGATCAGGGTCTTCCGCCTAAAGGCTTTGTGGGTCCCGGGTTGTGGAAGTTGATTGAGGACACGTATTTTAATTTAAAAAACGGTGACCTTAAAACTCCGGGTCAGTATCCGGGTTATGCGGTAAATAATTAAAGGAGACGATCCAAATGAATAACAATCTGTATTTTTCGCACCGAGATGAAAAAGCAAATATTTATGAACTGCAGACCTATCTGAGATATTTGTCAAGGTATATAAAAGAAATCCCGCAGGTAAATCCTGACGGTATATACGGCCCCGAAACCCGTGCGGCAGTAAGTGCTTTTCAAAAGAGATTTGGAATGCCGGTATCAGGAGAGGCGAATTTTGAAACATGGACCCGTATTGTGGAAGAGTATGACAATGTTGTCCGTGCTGAAAAATATGTAAAGCCGGTTTTTGTATATCCTGTTGATATTCCCAATATGAAAGCGGGCGACGACTTTGAAGAAATATATATTCTGCAGATAATGCTCAGGCGACTTGCAAAAATTTTCCCCAATATTCATATGGCAAAAATTACAGGTGTCTATGATGAGGATACCAAATCGGCGGCAGAGGATGTGGAGCGGTATTATGGAAAAAAACCATCAGGGCAGATTGACCGAGAGTTGTGGAATATTATTGCCGATATCTACAGTGCATTTACCTTTAATGATTGATTGACTTTTTAACAACATTTTGGTAAAATAATCTTTGCTACCTTTCAAACACTTGATAGGTAGCAAAGACAGATGGTAATGCGGAGGTCATTATATTATGCGAATGAGAAGAAAAAAGCATCGTGAGGAACGTATGGAAAGCTGTTCGGGGCTTATGATAAAAGATATTTTGAAGTATAAGAATGATATCCAAGCCGTATATGGCGAGGATAAGCCATTACATATTGAAATCGGGTGCGGCAAGGGTGGATTTATCAGCGAAACTGCACGACGAAATCCCGATGTAAACTATATTGCTTTTGAAAAAAATCTTGATGTACTGGTGCTGGCGATGGAAAAGGTGCAACAAATGGGTTTGACAAACGTACGTTTTGTTCCGGGAGATGCCGGTGTCCTTGGTGATATGGAATCAAAAACCAAAATCCAGCGTATTTACATTAATTTCTGCGATCCATGGCCAAAGGCAGGACATAAAAAAAGAAGGCTCACGCATGAGAAATTTCTCTCAATTTATAAAAGACTGCTTGAAGTTGGTGGAGAAATTCATTTTAAAACCGACAACCGTGGACTTTTTGAATTTTCGTTGAATTCCTTTGCAGATTTTGGACTGAAATTAAAAAACATTACCCTCGACTTGCACAATAGCGGCTTTGAGGGTAATGTTATGACCGAGTATGAAAAGTTGTTCTCTGAAAAGGGACAGCCAATATACAGATGTGAGGCTGGCGTGCTTGCTGCAACTACATTCTGTCAGGATTGAAAATCGGAATTATTACTAATGTAATAAGGATCATAAGCTGTGATATAATAAAGGAAACAAATTTATAGTCCTTATTGAGAAGAGGTTCCAAAAATCTTGTTTGCTGGAACAACCAAGGGAAGATGTCTTTGGCTTGTATAATATACAGAAAGCTGGAAACACCACAAAATATGGCAAAGGTAACTAATGCCGGAACCCAGTAGTCAGCATCTGAGAAGGAACGCATATAGACACGCGACCAACTTTTGTAGAACAAAAGCAGAAACAGAATAAAAGATGTAAGGTTAAGGACAAAGCAAGCAAATCTGCTGATTAAAACAGTTTCTCGGTATATCATCAGCGAAAAAATCACCGAACAAATTATAGATATGCAAAAGGTTTTGATTGTTTCAAAAACTGTACTCGTGAGTTTATACATCTATGTAAACACATCCTTTCTTTTATATATTGTAACACATCGTTTTGCAATATTCAAGAGAAAACTATTAAAAATATTTAGGAAATGTCAAAAAACAGTTGACAAACCAAGGAAAGAGTGATATACTATCGTGGTAAAGCAGAAGGTCCGCTTCTCCCCTTAGCCTCCGGCAACAGGGTTTTGAGTTTGTTTTTTGAGTGCGGAGGTTTATGCTTTCCGCACTTTTTCTTTTTGAAGCGGTGCAAAATTTTTTGGAGGTGTTTAGGTATAGCTAAGCAAGAGTTGATGATTAACGAAGAAATCAAAGACAAAGAAGTCCGTCTTATCGGTCCCGAGGGCGAACAGCTTGGTGTAGTTTCAGGCAAGGATGCACTTGCGATGGCTGACAAGCACAATCTTGACCTTGTTAAGATTGCGCCTCAGGCTAAGCCACCCGTGTGCAAAATTATGGACTACGGAAAGTATAAGTTTGAAATTGCCAAGAGGGAAAAGGAGCAAAGAAAGAACCAAAAGGTTATTGACGTTAAAGAGGTTCGTCTTAGCCCCAATATTGATGAGCATGATTTCCAGACAAAAGTTAATCAGGGAATCAAGTTTTTAAAGTCTGGTGACAAAGTTAAGGTTTCTGTACGTTTCCGTGGCCGAGAGATTACTCATAGTGCCAGCGGCAAGGAGCTTCTTCTTAAGGTTAAGGATGCTATGGCAGAGGTTGGCGTTGTTGAAAAGGACATTAAACTCGAAGGCAGAAATATGGCTATGTTTGTATCACCCAAGAAGGCATAAGGCTTCGGTCAGTTTGGACAAAAGCTTTAAAAGTTATATATGGAAGGAGAATAAAAGATGCCTAAAATTAAGACACACAAAGGCGCTGCAAAACGTTTCGGCGTTACAAAGAATGGAAAAATCAAAAGAGGTAAGGCTTTCAGAAGCCACATCCTTAACAAGAAGACAACTAAGAGAAAAAGAAAGCTCAGAAGAGCAGGTTATCTTGCAAAGGCAAATGCTGCTACTATCAGAGCTATGATGCCCTATAAATAAAGGGTAAATTTTGATTGCGGCACGATGTCGAGTGCTTTCCGCAAAGAGCGGAGTGTTTTACAGCGGGTTATCCCGCAAAATTTGATTCAGATAAGAAAGGAGTCTTTATCATGGCAAGAGTTAAAGGTGCTATGCACACAAGAAAAAGACGTAAAAAAATATTGAAATTAGCTAAAGGTTACAGAGGAGCAAAGAGCAAGCTCTTTAAAACAGCCAACCAGGCAGTTATGAAATCCCTTACTTATGCTTATCGTGACAGAAAGCAAAAGAAGAGAAATTTCAGACAACTTTGGATTGCTCGTATTAATGCAGCTGCCCGTGCAAACGGTATCAGCTACAGCAGATTTATGAATGGTCTCAAGAACAATGGTATCGAAATTAACAGAAAGATGCTTGCTGAAATTGCAGTTTCCGATCCTGCGGCTTTCGCAAAACTTGTTGAAAAGGTTAAATAGTACTTGTTGTGAAAAAAGTTATACCACGATTGCGGTATAACTTTTTCGTACGATAAAGCATCTAAACCACGGGCTAACTTCTCGCGGTTTAACCGGAGGGAACATTATGAGTGAAGAACAGATTTATAATCCTATTGAAATTATAAACAGGATGATAAATGATATTGAAGGATTGCTTAATCCTATTGTGGTTAAGATGCAATTCTTGTTTAGCATTATGAGTTATATAAATCTTGGGTTGGTTATAGGTGTGTTTACATTATTGTTGTTTTATATGGTTTTTGTAAGACACCATCACATTAAGCGCAAACTGAAAAAACCAACTAATTATTTTATCGCAGCCTTGCTCTTGGCAATTTATGCTATCTTTACCGAAATTCCTATGAAAATCGGTCCTGAGTTTAGCCTGAATTTTGGACTTGTTGTAATGCCGCTTGCGGCGAAACTGTTTGGACCAATTCTTGCAGGGGCTTTTGGCATTATTCAGTATGCAACATCATTTGTTATGCACTCGGGAGAGACATTTAATCTCAGTTCTATGTTGGTTGCTGGTATAAGCGGTATGCTGTACGGCTGGGTTATTTATGCTCACAGAACAAGATATTCAAGATGTTTGTGGGCAAAACTACTGGTGAATATGGTGTGTAATATTGTGTTGGTTCCCTTGGTTACTACAAATACCGTGACGCCTGAGATTGTTGATTCAATTACAATGAAAATAGTGGTTAATGTATGTCTTGCCCCGGCTCAGGCTTTGTTGATTTATGTTGCTTTGCGTATTATGAAAAAAATCAGAAAGGAACTGAGACAGTTTTCCTGGGGTTTGGGCAAATGATAGTTGAGATAACAGGAAAAGACAACAAAACCCTGAAATTTATTAAGGGATTAAAAAAGAAAAATAATCGAATCGAGCAGAGGATGTTTGTAGCCGAGGGCAGAAAGCTTGCACTTGAAGCTTTTGAATACGTTCCGCAGGATATTTACTGCACAGTTGTAACACGGGAATTTCTTGAAAAAGAGGCAGAAATTATGGCTTTTGCCGAGAGTATATGTAATAAGATTTTTGTTGTATCGGCGCAGGTGTTTGATGATATATCGGATACCGATACTCCACAGGGAATTCTTACTGTTGTAAAAATGTCAGCTAAGGAATTTACGTTGTCGGAAGGTGCTCGGGATATTGTCATTCTTGACGGTGTTTCCGAGCCAGGCAATATGGGTACGGTAATAAGAACTGCAGAAGCCTTGGGGTTTGATGGGATATACCTTATGAAAGGTTGTGCGGATATATACAGTTCTAAAACGGTTCGTGCCACAATGGGGTCGGTTTTTAGAATGAAATTCAAAACCGGCTGTGAGTTGACCGATATTGAAGAATTACAGAAAAAGGGTTTCAGGGTGATTTCTACCACTCCCGGTGGAGAGACTGTTCTTGAAGAACTTTCGGTTATGGGTAAAACCGCGCTTGTTATAGGCAACGAGGCTCATGGCGTTTGCAGCAAAATGCTTGAACTTTCAGATTTGCGCGTGAAAATTACAATGCAGGGGCTTGCAGAGTCTCTCAATGCAGCGGTGGCTGCAGGAATTGCTATGCACTGGATAAAAAACTGCAGAGCAGAGTAAATATATTTATTGGAAATTGTATTATGGAAATTTTGTATGAATTATGGCTACACACTATGTGTGATTTCGAGCCAGAAGTGGTTGAAAAAGCAGTTGTTTTGTTTGAAGACAAAGGGAGAAGCTTTTCCTCTAATATGGCAGACCGCTTCAAACTTACCAAGGCAGGGGTATCTCCTAAGCTGGCAGACAGAATAGGCGAGGTTGAATATTTTAAGCGGGCTCAGGAAATACTTGAATATTGCAATGATAACAGCATAAGAATTATTGATCAGGATTCTGAGGAATATCCGTCAATTTTAAGGCATATTAACTCTCCACCCCGTATTTTATTTGCCAAGGGCAAGAAAATTGATTTCAACAGCAGTATGTGCGTATCGGTTGTGGGCAGCAGAAAGGCTACGCCTCAGGGCAAGGCTGTTGCTCGCGGAATAGGCAAAAGTCTTGCTGCGGAGGGCATAGTGGTGGTCAGTGGTATGGCGGAGGGCGTTGATACCGAGGCTCATCGCGGAGCTATAGAGGCAGGCGGTAAGACGATAGCTGTTTTGGCGGGAAGCGTTGATACAATTTATCCAAGATCAAACCAAAAGTTGTATTATGATATATTGGAAAATGGCACGGTTATTTCCGAGCGTCCACCAGGAACAGTTGTCAAGCCCTATTTTTATCAGCAGCGCAACCGTATTGTTGTGGGTTTGTCTGAGGGAACTGTTGTTGTAGAGGGTGAGATAAGCAGTGGTACGGCAATTACTGCAAGGCTTGCTACAGAAAACAACCGAGATGTTTTTGCTGTTCCCGGAAATCCGCTGGTTGCTATGGCGGAACTTCCTAACAGTTTAATCTGTGAGGGTGCCATGATTGTTGATAAAATTTCAAGACCTCTTGAATATTATAAAGAAACAAGGGCGGAATATTTTAAAAATTTGCCTTCTTTGCAACAGAAGGAGGCTAAAAGATTTGAAGGTTTTTCTGATGATGACAGAGCTATTCTTGATTTTATCAGTGAACACGGTGGTATTGCTGATGCCGAGGAGTTGGCAGAAGGTCTTGGCATTGCCCCAAATGTTCTTGGCACAAGGCTGACTGTTTTGTGCATAAGGGGAGTTTTGCGTCAGGAAAGCGGCAACAGATATATAGTTGTTAAATATTAAATTATAGCATAGGTGAATATATGGCTAAAACAGTTGAAAAAACAGCAACAGACAAGAAGAAAAATCTTGTTATTGTTGAATCGCCTGCAAAGGCAAAAACAATAAAAAAATATCTAGGAACAAAGTATGAGGTTACAGCTTCTATGGGTCATTTGCGTGACCTTCCCAAAAGTCAGCTTGGTGTTGATTTAGAGAATAACTTTGAACCCAAATATATAACCATTCGTGGCAAGGGTGATTTGATTACAAAGCTTAAAAAGGATGCGAAGAATTCTGCAAAAGTATTTCTGGCAACTGACCCTGACCGCGAAGGCGAGGCTATATCATGGCATTTGGCAAACCTTTTAGACATTGACCCGCAGGATAAATGCCGTATTACATTTAACGAGATTACAAAAACAGCTGTAAAAGAGGCTGTTACCAAGCCAAGGGCAATAGATGGTGATTTGGTTGACGCGCAACAGGCAAGACGTGTTCTTGATCGTATTGTGGGGTATCAGCTTAGCCCCCTTCTCTGGAAAAAGGTAAAAAAGGGTTTAAGCGCTGGCAGAGTGCAGTCTGTGGCGACAAAGCTGATTGTTGATCGTGAGCGTGAAATAGAGAATTTTGAAGAAGAAGAATATTGGACAATTGATGTAAAGCTTACCGATGAAAAAGGCAAAAAGCCTTTTGTTGCAAGATTTCACGGTAAGAATTCAAAAAAGATGAAGCTTAGTGACGGCAAAACCGTTGAAGGCATTGCTAAAAACCTGAAGGAGTCGTCATATACAGTAAGCAAAATTGTAAGAAGTGAAAAGAAAAGATACACAGCACCGCCCTTCACTACAAGTACTTTGCAACAGGAAGCTGCCAGAAAGCTGAACTTTACTACCAAGCGCACAATGGCAACAGCACAACAGCTTTATGAAGGCATTGATATCAAGGGCAGTGGCAGCGTGGGTCTTATTACCTATATGCGTACCGACTCGCTAAGGATTTCCGCCGAAGCACAGGCAGAATGTCGCAAATATATCGGTGGCAGATTTGGGGCGGAGTATGTTCCAACCAAACCTAAGTTCTATCGTTCCAAAAAGTCGGCACAGGATGCACACGAAGCTATCCGTCCCACTTCTATGGAATTTGATCCCGAAAAAATCAAAGCCTCACTCAAGACCGACCAATATAAATTATATAAACTTATCTGGAACAGGTTTCTTGCAAGTCAGATGGCTGATGCAGTTATGGATACTGTTCAGGCAGACATTACAACCAGTGAATATGTTCTTAAGGCAACCGGTGCAAATGTGAAGTTTGACGGTTTTATGGCGATTTACGTTGAGGGTCAGGATTTTGTGGAGGAAAAGGAAGGCAAAATTCCACCAATTACCGAAGGGCAGACTTTACTTGCCAAAGAGGTGGAGCCAAAGCAACATTTCACACAGCCCCCCGCAAGATATACCGAGGCTTCTCTGGTTAAAAAGATGGAGGAGGATGGCATTGGTCGCCCAAGTACCTATGCTCCCACTATTACTACAATCACAAGCAGCCGAGGCTATGTGGCAAGGGATGGTAAGTCGCTTTATCCCACCGAGCTTGGAACTATTGTTACAACCTTGATGGAGGAGCATTTCAATAATATTGTGGATGTTGAGTTTACAGCAAATATGGAGGAAAAACTAGACAGCGTTGAAGAAGGCAATAAGGATTGGAAGGAAATCATAGGCGATTTCTATACGCCGTTTGCAAAGACACTTGCAGATGCAGAGGAGGCAATTGGCAAAATTGAGGTTCAGGACGAGGTTTCGGATATTCCTTGTGAAAAATGCGGACGTATGATGGTGTATAAGCAGGGTAGATTTGGCAAGTTCCTTGCATGCCCCGGATATCCGGAGTGTAAGAATACAAAGTCAATTGTTGAAGAAATTGATGCTCTTTGCCCCAATTGCGGCAGCAAGGTACAGGTTAAAAAGTCCAAAAAGGGTGCAAAATATTACACCTGCGAAAAGGGAACGGATTGTTTTATTTCCTGGGACGAACCCACCAATATGAAATGCCCTGAATGTGGCGGCACATTGATGAAAAAACGCCCCTTCCGCGGACGAGGCCCCGTTAAGTATGTCTGCTTTAATGAAGACTGTAAATACGAGGAAATTCCCGCTAAAAACAAGAAGAAATAGCTAGTAAAACAGTAACAAGCCCTCACTAATCGGTGAGGGCTTGTTCTGTATAGGAGTTTTATCTTCTGATAACAACCATAGTGCTTACGGTGCTGTCGTCGGTCATGTGAATAAATACCTCAGAGGGCAATGATGAACCGTCGTAAAGTTGGAGTGAGTCGATTACATTTGCAACATCACCTGATTCATATTCGGTGATTTCAAGACCCAAACTACTTATGTTAAATTCATAAACCTTTGCATCGTTGAACCAGCTTCTCTGCATATCCATACGTGTTGCATCAACTGCAGCTTCATCTTCATCGCCACCGAGGACATCTGTTGAAACAATAAACAATTCGTCATCTCTCTGATATGCCGAACCCCAGATAGTCTTGAAATGTGTGTTGCCCTCAGTATCACGATAAACCTTTGGATATGCATTATTATGACCATCATCGTCAGGAACAGAAATTGCAGTGTCGCGATAGTTTTCGGCGGTGCTGAATATAATTTGTTCAGGCTGTAAGGTATAGAAACCATCGGTATCCTTGCTAAGTATTACTATGTCACCTGCCTGAAGTGTGTCAAATACTTCAAGACTTTGTTCAGAACACCAATAATCATCAACGGCGGTATTACCAATATAACCTTCAAGTCTGTATCTGTAATGAAGCTCTCCTGTAGGGTCTTCTTCCGCAATAACATCTGTTATAACCATAACGGAAGATGATGTATTGATTATATCGACGGGTGTCTCGTCATCGACAATAGTCTCTTTGCCGTAAACCAGAATTACCTTTGCAGTATTTGTGGCTGATACATCGTACAGTTCCATATGGTATTTTTCGTTGTTATTCAGAACTCTGCGGGAAATTGTTTTATAATTCTTGATTTCTGCTCTGTTTTCCGGAATTTGAAAAATTGTTGCATTTACTACATTGACTTTTTTTGTTCCGTTTGTCAACTGCAAGTTTTGTGGATTATAGGTAAGTAAATCGCCGACTGTGAAGCCTTCTACATTGTATAAATAAAGGTGGTCGGGTGAAAGTATATTTCCATATTGTGCATTTTCGGCAGTAATAATTCCGTCAATAACTTGGTTGCCTCCATATAGGATTGATGTAAATTTAATCATCTGCGAGTATTTACCGTTAGATACATTGGGATAATTTTCTTCACCGCTAGGGTACGCGCTTTCTGCAAGTTTTTCAAGCATGGAGCTAAAACTGTCAAAGGTTTTGCCGTTGATTTTTGTGTTTTCATATACAGGATATGAAATTTTGTCACCGGATGCGGTCAGAATATTAAGTTTCAAAGTTTCACCATTATGTACCACCTGCATAACATAACCATATTGAGGTTCGGATATTTGAGGAGTATGGTAATTTTCAAAATTGATATGTGCTGTTGCAGTTAATGGCGTTAGATTGGTTAAAGTATTCAACGCAAAGACTTTAGCGTTGTTGGAATTTGCATCTTTTATAAATGTTTCACGTTCTCCTGTATATTCCCTGACTTCACAAGTAATAAATTTGTCGCCTGAATACTGGGCTGCTAAAATGGTACTACCTTCAGGAATATCAAAGAAATCTGCATAAAAGCCGCGACTTTCGTCTTTGAAATCATACCAGTATTCTAGCTCGGTATAACCGAGTGTGGAATATAAAGGTGTGTCATCGGATGTATTTGCATATGATGTTAAACCAAAGAAGACAAAAAATAAAACTGTAAATATAAATGTTTTTTTCATAGGTAAATTCCTCCCCAATTTAAAAAGTGCATAACCCTTATTGCAGAGTTATGCACCGAAAAACGCATTTCACTGAAAATGTAGGGTTGTCACACACTAACAAATTTGCTGCACAAGGGCATAGGCAAAAACGCAGGAAATGCATTTTTACCTATTTAGGATGCCCCAAGTATAATTACCCTATTATAATGTTAGTATGTGACTATAACATTATAGCACTAATAATTTATTTTTACAATCCTTTTAATCAAATTTTATCTTTTGCAAAAATAAAACTGCAACATTAGTATTAGACTAATATTGCAGTTTTGGTTGTTTTTGAATATGCTCTCCTTATTTGGTCGTAGATTGGTCGTAAGTTTTGTCTTTCAATATTTGAAAACTGCGCTATTACGCCAATTATTTGTCTAACGGCTTCATTGTGGGGAAGAGGAGCACGTCACGGATTGCAACAGAATCGGTAAGGAGCATTGTCATTCTGTCGATGCCGTAGCCTATGCCGCCTGTGGGGGGCATACCGATTTCGAGCGCTCGCATAAAGTCTTCATCTGTTGTGTTTGCCTCTTTGTCGCCAAGAGCAAGAAGCTCTTCCTGAGCCTTAAATCTTTCTCTCTGGTCGATGGGGTCGTTAAGCTCAGAATATGCATTTGCCATTTCCCAACCGTTCATAAAGAACTCAAATCTTTCAACGTAGTCAGGATTATCAGGCTTTTTCTTTGTGAGAGGTGATATTTCAATCGGATGGTCCATAATAAATGTGGGCTGAATCAGGTGTTCTTCAACAAATTCCTCAAAGAAACTGTTTAAAATATCGCCCTTTTTGTGATGAGCTTCATACTCTATGTGATGCTCGTCTGCGACCTTGCGTGCGGCATCCAAATCTTTAATTTCGTTAAAGTCAACACCGGCATACTTTTTAACAGCATCAACCATTGTAATTCTTTCAAAAGGCTTGCCCAAATCCATTTCAATGCCATTATAAGAAATTTTTGTTGAGCCAAGAACCTCGTTAGCTACGTGACGGAACAAATTCTCGGTTAAATCCATCATACCGTGATAGTCTGTATATGCCTGATAAAGCTCCATAAGAGTAAATTCGGGGTTATGTCTGGTGTCAAGACCTTCGTTACGGAAAACTCTGCCGATTTCATATACTCTTTCAAGTCCGCCGACAATGAGTCTTTTTAAGTACAATTCAAGTGAAATACGAAGCTTGAAATCTTCGCCCAATGCGTTGAAATGTGTTTCAAATGGACGTGCTGCCGCACCGCCTGCGTTTGAAACAAGCATTGGTGTTTCAACCTCGATAAAGCCCTGAGCGTCCAAGTATTTACGTATGGTAGAAATAATCTTTGAACGTTTAACGAAAGTATCCTTAACTTCTTCGTTCATAATAAGGTCAACATAACGCTGTCTGTATCTGAGGTCGGTATTGGTCATTCCGTGGAATTTTTCGGGAAGAGGAAGAAGTGACTTGCTGAGAAGTGTATAACCATTTGTGCGAACGGAAACCTCGCCCTTTTGCGTCCTGAAAACTTCACCGGTAACACCTACAATGTCACCAATATCAAGCTTTTTAAACTTTTTGTATACGTCTTCGCCCATATCGTCACGGGTAACGTAAAGCTGAATTTTTCCTTCCCTGTCACGGAGGTCAAAGAAGGACGCCTTACCCATAACACGCTTTGACATAAGACGGCCGGCAATTGAAACTTGCTTACCTTCCATTTCATCAAAGTTATCTAAAATATCTGATGTGTGATATTCCTGATTATAGGTTGTTATCTCAAAGGGATTTTCGCCATATTCCTGAAGCTGTGCAAGTTTGTCACGTCTGACCTTCATGAGCTCGCCTATATCCTGTTGTTGCATTTGTTCATTTTGAATGTTGTTTTCGCTCATTAGTATTTTTCTCCTATCTATTTATCTATGCTTAGTATTTTAAACTGAATGGTGCCACCCGGGGTTTCGACATCAACTACGTCGCCAATTCCTTTGCCGATAAGGGCACGTCCCACGGGGGATTCGTCAGAAATTTTATTCAGGTCGGGGTCTGCCTCGGTAGAGCCAACGATGCTGTATTCAAGTTCTTCGTCAAACTCTTCGTCGTAAACCTTTACACGAGTACCTACACTGACAACATTGAGGTCAATTTCGTCCTCGTCTATTACTTTAGCATTTTTAAGCATATTTTCAAGCTGGACAATTCGTGCTTCGACCTGAGCCTGTTCTTCTTTAGCTGCATCATACTCAGAGTTTTCGGATAAGTCACCAAAGCCACGTGCGACCTTGATTTTTTCGGCAACCTCCTGGCGTTTTTGAGTCTTGAGCATTTCAAGCTCCTGTTCAAGTTTTAAAAGTCCTGCATCTGTAAGTAAAATTTGTTTGTTATCCATTTTATTTCTTGGCCTTCCTGCTCACATAATAATCCTGTCCAGCCTTACCGTGAGCCTGTAAAGCACCTTTGTCGCATACAATTAATATATTATATATCAAGTTGCTCATAAAGTCAACTTTTTTTTACCCATCATATAGGCAGAAATATTTTTTGAGGCATCAAACCCTTCAATATATGATGCAATCTCAAGAAAATCCACATCACAGCCGCCCAAATCAAAGTCAAACTGTACACCGTCAATAAGGATATCCCGACCTATTCTGACCGAGGGATGAGTTAAATCAATCAGGATTTCGGCATCTGCTGTACATTCGTCAGTAATTTCTGCAAGAAAGCCTGTTTCGTTATAGAACCGTTCCTGAAAGCTTGCAGTATAATGGATGTCAGGTGTACATATAATCAATCGATTTGTGTCATAACATAGTTCTGTCGCAAGATACTCAATTATTCTGTCCATTTTAGATGCCCTTATACAAATTCTGCAGTTTGGGGGAAATATCCTGCATTTTGGAGCAATGCATCTTATACACTGGGGAATAAGAGTAAAAAAAATCTGATTTCCGGGGTTATTTAAAACACCCAAGTATTCCTTTAACAAAGCTGCGAATATTATTTTATCTGCTTTTAAGTTTTTTAAAATTTTTTCAGCCTTAAGAACAGCCCGCTTTATTCGCCGGAGCGGTATTTTATCAAGGTCTTCGGCAGTGTAGGGGATACTTATTATAATAAGGTCAAATGGGTTTTTTTTATTAGATATTATTTCTCTTTGGTATCTTTCTAAAAGATTTTGAGGTTTTATCCTGCGTTCAGCAATAATACCAATCCGCACAACAAGTACTCTCCTGTATCAAAATTAATTCTGTTCGAGAATCTCGATGGCTGTCTTTAGTTGTATATCGCTATTTACATCAGGCTCATCAAGCGCAGAGTAGTCTTCGATACTCATTTTTACCTCGACATCGGGAGTAATTCCTTGATGGTCGATGCATACGCCGTCGGGCGTGTAGTATCTTGCATCCGTGATTTTCATAATACTGCCATCCCAGAATTTGAACGGGATTTGCGTAACGCCTTTGCCAAAAGTTTTTTCACC
Source organism: Clostridia bacterium (assembly GCA_045586925.1). GTDB lineage: Bacteria > Bacillota > Clostridia > Monoglobales > Monoglobaceae > SIG440. Next base: position 53,745 of record JAZNBG010000034.1, read on the forward strand.
AACAATGGTAGCAAGCTTGTGTGCACGCAGGGCACCCACCAAAATCTCGCTGGCGCTGGCACTGCCACCATTGGTAAGCACAACTATAGGCAGTTGAGATTTACCCTCTTTTGCCATATAGTCGTGTCTTTTGCCGCCTTTATTAAGCGTATAGACAATCTCGCCTTCGTCAATAAATGAATCTGCAATATTTACAGCAACTTCCATATAGCCGCCGGGATTATTTCTCAGGTCAAGAACAAGGCGTCTCATACCCTCCTTTACCAGACTGTTGTAGTGCTGTACAAACTCTTCAAAGGTGTTAACACCAAACTGGCTTATGTGAATATACGCATTTTTTTCGTCAAGCATTTCGGAAGTAACGGTTTCTAGCTTGATGGTTGCGCGGGTCAGCTTTATATCTGTAGTTTTTCCGGATGACTTCTTTAATATGGTGAGAGTAACATCTGTTCCTTCGGGGCCCTTCATATCCGATGCAACTTTGTCTACATTTACACCTATAACCGATTGTCCGTCTACACTCAGGATTACATCACCTGATACAATACCTGCTTTTTCGGCGGGAGAGCCTGCCAGAGACGAAACAACAATCACGCCCTCACCAGTATTGCCAGCGGTGATATACAGCCCTACACCGGTGTAGTCGTCTGAATCCATACTTTCGACAAAGCTTGCTGCCTCGTCCTTGTTCATATAAATGGTATAGGGGTCTTTGACGCTTGCTGAAACACCAAGGAGAGCACCATCAACAAGTTCTTCGGTGTCTACATCCTCATAATACATTTTTTCAAGAACTGCAATGCCTGCATTAAATTTAAGAAATTCCATAAAACGCAGGGCGCCGAAGGGGTTTACCGTCATAACCGTACCCAGAGCGGAGACGATAATTAGAGCTACCGCACAAATAACCAGAACAGATTTTTTTATATACATAAACTACTGACCTTTCAAAATGAAATTTTTAGACCGTGGGAAGTTTAATGGGTATGTTGTTCTAACAAAGTTTCATCCCTTCGCATAAGGAAGGGATGAAACATATATAACATATCCTATGCAGACAAGGATAATTTAATTACTTTAATTATTTTAATTGAAATACTGCATTGGGTTGACTGCTACGCCGTTTATAAGAATTTCAAAGTGGAGGTGGGGACCGGTAGAGTTGCCTGTGGAGCCTACACGACCGATTTGCTGACCTTTTTGAACACTTTGTCCTGTGGAAACACTGTAAGAACTCATATGAGCATAAAGGGTAGCTTTGCCACCGCCGTGGTCAATAATTACGCAGTTGCCATATCCTGAATTCCAACCCGCAAGAGTAACAGTACCCGAGTTTGCCGCAACAATTGATGTGCCGTATGCCGCACCAATATCAGTGCCGGTATGTCTTTTATAAATCCCTGACACAGGATTTTTTCTTCTGGGTGAAAAATGAGAGGTTATGTAATGACAGCTTGGTGTGGGCCATGTAAATTCACCGCCAACATATGCTTTGCCACGGGAGGAGGAGCTAAGCGACCCTGAAATGCTGCGACGCAGACTTTCCATTGCTGCATCTGCCTGGTCAATAATCTTCTGGTAGGTAGCGGCATCGCTTTCGAGCTCTTTCATATATGCCTGTTGTTCCTGCTGCTTTTTTACGAGTGCTGCTTTTTGAGAACTCAAGTCACTTTTTGAAGCCTCCTGAGTTTCCTTAAGGGCTGCTATTTCGTCACGTGCAGCTTCAATTTCAAGGCGGTTTGCTTCCATCTTATCAAATATGTCCTTGTCGTGCTGTGAAATTTCCTTTACAATTTCAACCTTGTCTACAAAGTCACCAAAATTTTCTGCTGAAAGAAGCATTTCAATATAGCTTACATCGCCTTGTTCGCACATAACCCGAAAGCGTTCTTTAAACAGGTCATACTGTGTTTCTGCCTTTTTAGTTGCTGCGTCAAGCTTTATCTGCTGTTCGGCAAGAGATTTGTCGGTTTCGGCAATCTTGGCATTTACCGCATCAATTTTTGATTGAATATCACCGGCTTCCTTTTCAAGAAGCTCCATATCATGCAGGGTTTTGGCACGCTTTGTTCTTGTACTTTCAAGCTTTTGCTGTGCCTCGTTCTTTTTTTGCTGCTGTTTGTTTATTTCTGCCTGAGAAGCCGAAACAAATACAGGTGCAACAGATGCAAGTAACCCCAAAATCATAAGTGCGGCGATAACTGCCGATACAATTTTAACTACTTTTTTGTTCAAATTAAATCACTCCCGATACGTATACAAATCTAAACATGCAGATGCTTTCTTATAGACATTGCACTGCCTATCATACCAATGCCTATTCCCATGATGAGAAAGGCGAAAATTACAACATTAATAACTTCAGCCGATTGAAGGAGGGCAATATTGCCCATAAATTCCTGAACGGTGGGGAGCACCGAGCCATAGCCAACCATCACAATGACAGTTGCAGCCAGTGCGCCAACAGCACCAAGCAGCATACCCTCAACAATGAAGGGCCATCTGATAAACCAGTTTGTGGCACCTACAAATTTCATAATATTTATTTCTTTTCGTCTTGAAAACATTCCAAGCTTTATGGTGTTGGAAATGATAAACACCGAAATTGCTGCCAGTATCAGCAACAGCCAGATGCTGACGTGCTGTATGGTATTGGTGATTGAAAGTATCTGCTGAATTAAATCCTGTCGGTTTACAACATCTTCAACGCCTTCAATTTTAGACGCAGCTTCGGCGACTTCGTTTGCCTTGGTAACATCCTCAAGTGCCAGAATGTATGCATCACGCAAGGGGTTGTCCTCTTCAAGAGTGTCTATAACCTCGGCTTGTTCGTGATAAACACCTTCTTTATAGTTTTGCAGGCGTTCTTCTTTGGTGTAAAGCTGAGCCTCTTTTACATAAGGAATCTCGCTAAGGCTGCTGCCTATAGCACGAACATCGTCACGGCTCATCTCATTGGGCATATATACATTAATTTCGCACTGTTCTTTTATCTGGTCACCAACCGAGTTAAGATTCATTCCGAAAAGGACAAAAAATCCAAAAAGCACAAGGCTTGCAATGACTATACCAATTGATGCCAAGGTCATAAGGCTGTTGGATACAAGACCTTTGAAACCCTGTGTGATAAAATATTTAAGATTTCTAAATATCATAGCCGTAAGCACCTTCTTCCTCGTCACGAACCAGATTGCCATTTTCAATGGCAAGAACTCGCATATGCATTTCGTCAACAAAGTTCTTGGCGTGGGTGGCAACAATCATAGTGGTTCCGCGTTTGTTGATATCGACAAGCAACTGCATAATTTCGTTTGCGGTGTCGGGGTCAAGATTGCCTGTGGGCTCATCGGCAATAATTACCGGAGGCTTGTTTACCAAAGCTCGGGCAAGTGACACCCTTTGCTGTTCTCCGCCTGAAAGCTGTCCGGGCTTCATTCTTGCTTTGTGGGCAAGCCCCACAAGGGATAAAACATTGGGAACATTGCGGCGAATTTCTGCTCTTGATGCACCGATAACCTGCATTGCAAATGCAACATTTTCGTATACAGTTTTGTTTGGAAGCAGCCTGAAATCCTGAAAAACCATCCCGATATTTCGTCTGAGATAAGGAATGCGGTTTTTGGGAAGCTCGCTTAAGTTCATTCCATTGACAATGATTTCGCCGTTGTTGGGATTTTCTTCTTTTATAATCAGTTTTGTCAGGGTTGACTTACCCGCACCTGAGGGACCTACCAGAAAGACAAATTCACCTTTTTCGATAAGGAATGAAACATCGTCAAGGGCACGCACCCCGGTGTCTTCGTATGTTTTGGATACATTTTTAAATTCAATCATAATTCTTGCTTGGCCTTTCTGCACTGTCATAAGGACAGGCAATCACCCACAGACTAGATTCTTGTGGGCTCTGAAGTAAGATATTTATTAACCATCATAGCTACCTTGAATATAATAGCATCATCAAATTCTCTCAGGTCAAGACCTGTGAGCTTTTTGATTTTATCCAGTCTGTAAACTAAAGTGTTTCTGTGCACAAACAGTTTTCTTGAGGTTTCTGATACATTCAGGTTGTTTTCGAAGAATTTCTGAATGGTATAGATTGTCTCGCTGTCTAAAACGGAAATAGATTCCTTCTTGAAAACTTCTTTCAAAAACAACTCACAAAGAGTGGTGGGCAGCTGATAAATAAGCCTGCCGATACCAAGATTGTCATAGCTGATAATGTTCTTTTCGGTGTCAAACACTTTGCCCACCTCAAGAGCTATTCTTGCTTCGCGGTATGCACGGGCAAGCTCCTGAATAGAGTCTACAACTGTGGAGATGCCGACGGAAATTTTAACCATAGCCTCAGAATTGATGGTGTCGTGCATTTCCTGAGTTTGTTTGATAATTTCCTTCATATCAGTGCCTGACTTGATTTCTTTAACGATGGCAATGTCGTGGTCGTCAATGCGTATAACAAAATCTCTTGTTTTGTCAGGGAAGATGTTTTGAAGTATATCTACCATAGAAATATCCACGCTTTTATGGGTTCTTATAAGGTAGACAACTCTTTCACAGTCAACCATCAGTTTAAGTTCGCGGCTTCTGTAGATTACATCGTTAGGAAGCACATTGTCAAGAATGACGTTTTTCATAAAACTGTTGCGGTCGTACTTTTCGTCATAGTACTGTTTGATTGTCAAAAAGTGAGTGCCAAGGAAGGCTGCATAGCCTTTGGCAAGCTCGTCAGTGCCTTCGCAGAAAACAACATAAGTATTTTTGTTGCAGGTTTCAATTTTGCGGAAAACATAGCCTCCGCCTACATATTCTTCGGTATTTGTTTCAAAATGAGCAATTACCGCCTCGTTTTGATGACCAACCATAGATTCATCGCTGCAGGCTATTATGTAACCGCTGTCGTCCATTATACCGATTTTTCTGTAAATGTCCTTCTTTAATTGATTGCACGTGTTTTGAAATATTCTGTTTTGCATATGGATACCTCCGTTTTAAGGAAGAGTAAATATTCTTCCACCATAACACCTCAATATTATACCGCTTTTTTCTTCAAATTGCAAGTTTTTTGTGCATTTTTTACAAAAAATTCATAAAAGCTGTCTTAAACCCCGTCGTTACGGACTTTTGAAGTCTTTCGCCCCGATTGCCAACACTATGCTTGTGCTCTCTGCCGGGGATGGAAAACACAGATATACTAACTTTTTTTGAAAATCGTACGTTTGTTGCACTTTGTAACTAACATTTAACATTTTTGTAATAAAGTTTGTTAATGTTGCGGGATAAATCTATCTTTATTTCTACATTTTTCAAAAAAATATTTCTTAAATTCTATTGAAAATCAACAAAAAGTAATGTATAATAATATCCGTAATATTGTCAAATGAAAAAGGAATGTCTGAAATGAAAAAAACACTTGCGATAGTGATGGATGTTATACTAATATTGCTTGCATTGACGCAAGGTGTTTTTGCGGCAGAGTTTCCTGACGTCCGGCACACTCATACTAACTATGAAGCGATAATGCATCTTGCCGAACTTGGTGTTATTGCCGGATATGATGATGGTACCTTTTGCCCGGAAAAGGAGATTACCAGAACAGAGTTCTGTGCCCTTATGGCAAGAACACTTGGTTACAACAAGGATACATATATTATTAAAGATGTACCCTTTGATGACGTCGCTGAGAACTATTGGGGGCGTGCTTATATTTCGTTCTGCTTTGAAATGGGTCTGATAAATGGTATGGAAGAGGGCGTTTTTGCTCCTGCTGATAAGGTTACTATGGCGCAGATTGCAAAAATGTCGGTATGTGCTGTGGGCAAGGAAACTGATGCAAAGGCGTTGAAGGGCGAAAAGTGGTATTCAGGTTATGTCGATGTTGCAGAACAATGCGGCTTGCTTGACAAAACCGACCAACAGCCCGACGAAAATGCTGTTCGTGCAAATGTAGCCCAGGTGGTATATAATATGGTTATGTCGAATATGGCTGATGACCCAAATGAAGATGATTTGAATCCAGACGATGATGTGGATATTTTCGATGAAGAAGATAGTGAAGAAGACGAAGAACTGACCGAAATTGAAATGGCATTTATGGAAAAGGATTATTCTGATGTAAAGGTGATTCTGGTTGACCCAGGGCACAACTTTGAAGGTAATGACACCGGTGCAAGATATGAACCGTACAATGCGGTTGAAGAGGTTATAACATGGGAGATTGCCGAAAAGCTTCGGATAAAGCTTGAAGATATGGGATATATGGTGATTATGACCCGTGAAGAAATGACCGACAGCATTGGCAACACATCTACAGTCGAAAGCCTTCAGGCAAGAGTGGATATGGCACATACAAATCTGGTTGATTTGTTTATTTCAATTCACTGTAATATGGGCGGTGGAACCGGAACTGAAACCTACTGTTTTGCCAATGGCGGATATTCCGCAAGATTGGCAGAGCTTGTTCAGGACAAGATTTCTGCGGTAACCGGACTTTATGACAGGGGTGTAAAAACTGCAAATTTCTTTGTGGTAAAAAATACCCTGATGCCGTCAATACTTATTGAAACAGGCTTTATGGATACACAGAGGGATGCTTTGTTGCTGACAACGGAGTATGGACAAGATTGTTTTGCACAGGCAATCGCCGATGCAGTTTATGAATATGATATGATGGAGCCTTTACAGATTGCGGAGTCAGAACTGAAAATTGACGAAGATGAAGATTCGCAAGCGGAAAAGGCAACAGAAGCAGAGGTTGACAATAATGATTAAAAAACCGGAATTGCTTGCTCCGGCAGGCAGTCTTGCAAAACTTAAAATTGCAATAACTTATGGTGCAGACGCGGTTTATGTAGGCGGTGAGGAATTTTCGCTTCGCGTTGCTGCCGAGAACTTTACTCCTGAAGAACTTGCAGAAGGTGTGGAATTTGCCCATGAACGAGGTAAAAAGGCTTATCTTACTGCAAACATTATCCCCCATAATGCAGATATCTGCAGATATGAGGAGTTTTTAAAAACTTATGCTAAGGCAGGTTTTGATGCTGTTATTTTGTCAGATTTGGGGATGTTTCAGTTGACCCGCGAGATTGCACCCAATCTTGAAATTCACGTAAGCACTCAGGCAAATAATGTAAACTTTAAAAGTGCCGAAACTTGGTATAAAATGGGTGCAAAAAGGGTAATTCTGGCAAGGGAGATGTCCTTTGACGAAATTGCAGAAATTCGTGAAAAGACACCGGACGGGCTTGAACTTGAAGCTTTTGTTCACGGGGCGATGTGCATTTCCTATTCAGGCAGATGCCTTCTTAGCAATTATATGACAAACCGTGACAGTAATCAAGGCGCCTGCTCACATCCGTGCAGGTGGAAGTATTATCTTATGGAAGAAACCAGACCCGGCGAATATATGCCGGTTATTGAAAACGAAAGGGGAACTTTTATATACAATTCCAAGGATTTGTGTATGATTGAGCATATTGACAAGCTGATAAAGAGTGGTCTTGACAGCTTTAAGATTGAGGGCAGGGTTAAAACAGAGTATTATCTGGCAACGGTTGTTAAAGCATATCGTGACGCTATTGACAGATATTTTGAAGACCCTGAAGGATTTAAGACAGATTCAAGTTGGCTTGAAGAGCTTAAAAAGGTAAGCCACCGTGATTATACTACGGGTTTCTTTTTTGGGAAGCCTGACGGCAACGAGCAGAACTATGAAACAAGCTCTTATATTAGAAATTATGAGCTTCTGGGAATTGCAGATGACTATGACCCAACCACGGGATTGCTTTCGGTTGTGCAGAAGAACAGGTTTTTCAAAGGCTCGGAGGTGGAATTCTTAAGACCTCACGGCGATTATATAAAGCATAAAATCGAGTATATGGAAGATGAAGAAGGTAACGAACTGGAGATTGCAAACAAACCACAAAGGATTGCTAAAATCCGTATCGATACCCCTGTTGAAAAGGATTCTATGATGAGGGGTGTAAGGGAGAGATAACTCCCGTCTGAGATTTGTAAATAATATTAAATTATAAATTTTTATTAACAGGAGGTTTAAAAATGAAAACTTCAAAACGTATTTTGTGTACACTGATGCTGGTAGTTTTCACATTGGTAAATCTTGTTGTTATGCCTGCTTCGGCTGCAACCTTTACCGACGTGACAGCAGGCACAAGCGTATACAAAGCAGTAGACGTCCTCAATAAGCTGGGTGTTATCAACGGCTACGATGACGGTACATTCAAACCTGATAACAATGTTACAAGAGCAGAATTCACAGCAATGCTGCTCAGAACACGCGGTATGGGCTCTCTTGGCTCAACAAGCCTTGAAAATCCCCCCTTCCCTGATGTTGTAACCCCCAATGTTTCATGGGCAATAGGTAATATCCGAACAGCTCACAGTATGGGAATCATCAACGGTTATGACGACGGTACCTTTAAACCCACCAACAACGTATCTTATGAAGAAGCAATCAAGATGATTGTTTGCGCTCTTGGTTATGGTGAGATGGGAAGTGAAGGCGCAGCTTGGTATTCAAAATATCTTACCACAGCAATACAGCTTGGATTCACCGAAGGTGTAAAAGGTGTCGTAGGTGCTCCTGCTACACGTGCTATGATTGCAGAAATGCTTTATAACTGTCTTGAAGTTGAGCTTGCTGAAAATAATGAAATCACAGACAAGACTATCTTAGAAGACGACCTTAAGCTTAATAAGCAGGTTGGTTACATTTCGGCAAATCCCACAATCAGTCTTTCATCACCTAACGCAAATCTTCGTGACGATGAGGTTGAAATCACAGTTGACAACGTGGCAGCTATTTATAATGTAAGTGATGCATCAGAATACAGTGATATGCTTGGTGCTCAGATTACATTCTATTCAACAACTGACAGAAGTGCCGGAACAAAAACTCTGGTTATGGCAACGGTTGAAAGATCTGTAACTGTTGAGATTGAAGCTGACAAGATTGACACCAGTCTTTCTGACGAAAACGCTGTTGTTTACTATGAAAGCGATGATGCAAAGCGTTCTTCACAGATTACAATAGATCCTGACAGTATCGTAATTTACAACGATCAGCTTTACGGTTCAAATGCAGCACTCAGCACATATGCTCAGTATTGCACAGAAAAGGGTGCTGATGCCATTCCTACTTTAGGTAGTATGAAATTCCTTGACAGAAACGGCGACAAGAAATATGATATTGTATTTATTAATTCATATGATGCATACATCGTATCTTCAGTAACTGCTTCAACTTCTACATTTGTTGATAACAACCTGAGAAAAGGCTTGACTGACAATAAAGTAACTCTTGATGTTACTGATACAGGCAAGACTATCAAGATTGTTGATAAAACAGGCAAGGAATTAGCATTTAGCTCAATCAGGGCTGGCTCGGTTGTTTGCATTAAGGAAACAAATACAGCCAACGGCGGTCAGCACGTTATCACAGCAGTTGTTGTAAATGACGCTGTAATAGGTGCAGTAAAGGGCACAAATTCTGATGGTAGCATAAAAATTGAAAACAAGAATTATAAGTATTCTCCTCAGGCACCTTGGGTTAATCCTGTATCAGGTGCAGATGTTTCGGATATGCCTGAACCTCAGATGGGCGAAAACGGTAAGTTCTATCTTGATATGAATGGCGATATTATCGGCTATGACAAGACAGAACAGACAAATAATCAGCAGTATGGTTATATTATGAGTGTAGGACGCAAAAATTCCGGTCTTGATGAAATATTGGTATTCCATATTCTTACCGAATCAGGTAGCAAGGTTTCATATTATGCATATGAGAAGACAAAGATAAATGGCAGTGATTTTGCAGATTTTGATGCTCTCCTTGATGCACTTGATGATACTGCATATGCCAGCGGCGCTGGAAATTACCCTGGATCAGTTGAAAATGCAGAATATTCACAGATGGTTAAGTTTACAACCAAGACCAATAAGGGCGAGACAGTTGTTGATGAAATCATTACTGCAACAGCTGCAGACAAGGGTAAGGACATTTCAGCTGATGACCTTTATTTCTATGAAGTAGACGGCTTTATGGCTGACGATGAACTTACTTATAAGTCAACAGGCAAGCAGCTTACAGATGGAACAAAGAAAATCAATATGAGCAGTGCTATAATGTTTAAAATCCCTGAGGACAGAAGTGCAACCAAGGATTATAAAAAGATGACATTTAATGATTTGGAAAACGAAGACGAATACAAAGTTGAGTTCTATGACGTAACAGGAACAAACTCTGCAAAGATAATTCTGTTTTATGGCGGTGCTTCATCTGTAGGCGAGGTTAAGCCAACCTCTCCTGTTATGGTTATAACAAGCATTTCTCAGGAAGAAGACCCTGCGGGTCAACTTGCTGCAAGATACAGACTTGAAGGTTATGTAGGCAGCACAGCTGTTGATTACTGGGGTTCAGAGGAAAGTGAATCTACTCTTGCAACTCTTCAGGAAGGTGACGTTGTAAGACTTGGTACTGATGCAGATGGCTATTACACAGTACAGCCCGAGCATATTATATTCAGCACAGAAACCGGTTATAGAGATACTGCTATTAACCTCGAACAGGCAGAGAATGACGCATATGTAGGAAAGTACCCCAAGGTATATTTTGAGGGTGGAAACACTCGCTTCAAGGCTGTTTGGGGTTCGGCATATCAGAGAGATAACGAGTTGTTTGTTGTTTCAACAGATGTCCTCGATGGCGATGAAGCTGAAGCTGCAGTTGATGCAACCCGTTATGATATGCAAAGAAGCTGGTTTGATGGTGCTAAGATTTATGAATTTGATACAACCGGTTCAAGCCTTAAAATCACCGAATATGAATCAGGTGATAATGCAAGTGTAATTGAAGCTCTTCAGCTTTATGATGGTTCATCAAAGCCTGCTGAAGTATTTATTCATATGACAACTGACAGTGCAGTAAAGACAATGATTATCGTTAAGAGATAATATCGCAACAAGCTACGTTGCACACAAATAAGCCCTCACCAAATGGTGAGAGCTTATTTTGTAATAAAAAGATTCGTGGTTTTTGTTAATCCTTGTTCTTTTCTATCTGTTCAAAATAACTTTCAAGAATTTTGATTACAATATTATTAAAACTGGTATCGTTTTCGATTGCAAGATTAGTTACCTTATCAGCTAATGCGTCAGAAATATATAAAGATTTGTAACAAGCCTGCACTTTTTTTCTTGAAAAATCGGGATTAAATGCCATATATTATCACCTCGTAAAAATAAATGTTATATTTACAGTATAATATAAAACAGAAACTTAAAATATATGAGAAAAATATATTGATTTTTTATGCTATATATGTTATAATTCTATTGAAAAACAAACTATTTGTTTTTCTGTCGCGAAACACGCAAAAAAAGAGTGAAAATCACAAGCCCCTATATTTTTTGTCGCAACTATATGGTTGGCTAGAATATGATATCACTCTTTTTTGCGTTTCTTTAATTATTTAATTTAATATTCCGTTTTCAGATACTTCAAGAAAACGTTCACGAACACGTTTGCGCAGACCGGAATTTTCGGACAAGTCAAGATTGGGGTCGTTGGATAAAAGCTTGTCAGCAGCATCTTTTGCAAGGCTTAAAAGATACATATCAGTCGAAAGATTTGCCACTTTAAGCTCGGGAAGACCATGTTGACGGATGCCAAAAAATTCACCCGGACCGCGAAGCTCCAAATCCTTTTCGGAAATCTTAAACCCATCTGTGGTTTCGCACATAATTTTCATACGTTCGTCAGCAATTTTTCCACCATTTGAAAACAGTATACAGTATGAGCTGTGACCGCCTCTGCCTATTCGACCCCTTAACTGATGCAACTGTGAAAGTCCAAAACGTTCGGCACTTTCGATTACCATAACTGTGGCATTAGGTACATCAACGCCAACTTCAATAACGGTTGTGGATACCAAGATATCAACTTTCCTATCTGAAAAACGTGACATAATGTCGCTGCGCTCGGCAGCTTTAAGCCTACCGTGCATAACTTCAACCGAAAGGTCGGGGAAGACAGATTTTTTCAGTTTGTCGGCATATTTGACTGCAGATTTTGCGGTGAGTGTCTCGGATTCTTCGATTAAGGGACAAACTATATAGGCTTGCCTGCCGTCTTTTATGTTTTTTCGAAGAAATTCATAGATGCGAGTGCGCATTTTTTCGTCAACCGAATATGTTTCGATTTGTTTCCTGCCGGGAGGAAGCTCGTCAATAACAGATATATCAAGATCACCATAAAGTATCAGTGAAAGTGTGCGTGGGATTGGGGTTGCGGTCATAACCAAGGTGTGTGCGCCAATACCCTTTTCGGTAAGAGCAAGTCGCTGACGTACGCCAAAACGGTGTTGTTCGTCGGTTATAACAAGTGCAGCATTTTTGAAAATTGTGTCATCTGTAATAAGAGCGTGGGTGCCGATAATAATTTGTGCAGAGCCGTCTTTTATTTTGGTCTTTGCCTGTCGTTTTTCGGCGGCAGACATTCCTCCGCAAAGGAGAACAGTTTCAAATCCGAATTGAGAAAACAGTGGTTTCAGGTTTTTATAGTGCTGAATTGCCAGAATTTCGGTAGGTGCCATAAGCACAGCCTGATATCCCGAATTTGCTGCTGCGTACATAGCGGCTGCCGCAACCATAGTTTTGCCAGAGCCTACATCACCCTGAACAAGCCTGTTCATAGGAATTGGTTTTTGTATATCGGTGCAGATTTCGTTGATAACACGTTTTTGAGCAGATGTCAAATCAAAAGGCAGAGCCTTGGCAAAAGTCTGAATACATTTAACGTCCTTTATGGGCGTTGCTGTAAAGTTCCTACGCTCATCACCCATAAGGCGGATGCCCGTTTGCAGAATAAGAAGTTCTTCAAAAGCAAAACGATGTCGTGCATTTTCGAAATCTTCATAGGTCTTGGGAAGGTGAAGGTCAACTAAAGCCTCCATAATGGGTTTAAAACCATGCTTCCTACGGATGCTGTCAGGCAGAATATCCTCAAGAGGTTTTTCAAGCTCGGTTAGCACGATGCTTGCTGTATTTCGTATTGTGTCCTGAGAAAGACCTGCGGTGGACGGGTAGACAGGAAGAATTTTACCGGTTTTTTTGCTTTGCCCTGTGTTTGCTTCGGTAACAGGGTTTATCATTTCAAAATAATTACCCTTGTATGCTACCTTGCCATAAAATGTAAACTCACCACCACTGCTGAGCGTTGAGGTAATATATGGTGCATTGAACCAGGTTATCCGCATAATACTGCTGCCGTCCGATACTCTTGCTTGGGTAACAGATTTTCTGCCTCGGGCACGAAAGGTTTTGATTTCGCCGGCAAGACTTGCACATACGCACACTGTTTCGCCGTCCATCAATTCAGAAATGGGTTTGGTTTCACTTCTGTCCTCAAGACTGCGCGGGAAATGAAACAGCAAATCTGCAGCGGTGGTTATGCCAAGCCGTGCAAATGCCTTTGCACGTGCCTCGCCTATGCCTTTTATGTATTGTATGGATGTTTCTGGTTTCATAAAATTTTCCTCCAAAGGGAACTGGGATTTCCGACATTATCGAAAACCCCAGTTTATAGCTTCTGTAAAAACTACTCAACAGAAATAATATAATAGTATACGGGCTGACCGCCGTTGATAAGGCTAACGTCAAGGTCACCATATGTTTCCTCAAGTTTTGATGCAAGACGCTCGGCATCCTCCTGAGATGTTTCCTCGCCGTAGTACACGGTTATCACGCCTGACTCGTCATTGACAAGACTTTCTGCAACCTTTTCGGCAGCTTCCTCGGGTGTAGGGGTGACGGCGGTAATTTCCTTTCCGCAAACTGCAAGGCAGTCGCCTAAGTGTATTTCCATTCCGTCAAGAACTGTATCACGTGCCGCAAAAGTAACCTGACCGCAGGCAACACATTCGGCAAATTCCATCATAGCATCATAGTTTTCTTCGGGAGAGAGAGATTCATCAAAGGCTGTCATTGCTGAAATTCCCTGAGGAATGTTAACAATAGGAAGAACAATTACCGTTTTTTCGGTAAGGGGGGCAACCTGTTCGGCGGCAAGAATAATGTTTTTGTTGTTGGGCAGGATGTAAACCACCTCGGCAGGAATTTTTTCAACAGCTGAAAGAAGATCCTGCGTGCTGGGATTCATAGTTTGTCCGCCTTCGATTATTTCGTCAACCGACAATGAACGGAAAAGCTCAGAAATACCCATCCCTGCTGAAACTGCGGCAAACCCGTATTTCTTTTCAGGAGCGGCAGCTTCGGGAGTTATATTGTTTTCATCATCGGGCGTGGAAACGGATGTTTCGGCCTTGTTTTCCATATTGTCGTTGTGCTGATACTTCATATTTTCAATCTTAAGATTGGTAAGTTCACCCAGCTTAATTGCCTGTTCAAGAACGAAACCCGGATGATTTGTATGGATATGAACCTTAACGATTTCATCATCCTCGATAACCAGCATACAGTCGCCCTTTTCGGATATTGCGGTGCGGAACTGGGTTATCTGTCGGTCAGAGGTTTTGTTGATTATAAACTCGGTGCAATACAGGTATTTAATGTCAACAGGTTCGGAAGATTGAGCTGCGGTGGTTGTAGAAACAACTGTCGGTTCGCCGCTTTCGATTGCCTTGCCGTTGTCAAGAACATAAACTGCACCTTCAAAAATGGTAACAAGACCTTTACCACCAGCGTCAACAACTCCTGCTTTTTTAAGTGCAGGAAGAAGGTCGGTTGTGCCAATCAGACTTTCTTCACCTGCTGCCAGGATTGCTCGCAAAAATTCGCCCGCATCGTCAAATGATGAATAGTTTGCTTCGGCAAATTCTGACATTTGGCGAATTACGGTAAGAATTGTACCCTCGGTGGGTTTCATCACCGCACGGTATGCGGTTTTCTTCGCTGAAACAAGTGCGTTTTTAAGGTCGGCTACGCCGATAAATTCCTTGCCTTCAACGCCCTTTGAAAAGCCTCGGATAATCTGTGAAAGAATAACGCCTGAATTACCTCTTGCGTTGCGGAGCGAGGTGGATGCAAGTTTCGCAAGCAACTTGTCGCAACTGTCATATTCCTCGGCAAGAGTTTGTGCAGCCGCACCGCTGAAGGTCAGGCTCATATTTGTGCCGGTATCGCCGTCGGGGACAGGGAAGATGTTCAGGTCGTCAATTGTTTTTCGGTTATTTCTTAAATTTGCAGCCGCAGATGCAATCATCAGCCTAAGCTGCGCTGTATCAAAATTGTTCATATGAATCACCTCGTGTGGCATAATACCACGTTATGCGTGGTCAATACGCACGCTTTCGACATTTACCTGCACAGATGCAACATCCATACCGGTCATTTTTTCAACGTGGTATTTAACATTACTGCGGATTGTCTCGCCTATTGTGCCAATGTTTAGACCGTATTCAACAATGATATAAAGGGTAATTTCGATAACATTATTTTCTGTTTTAACACGAACACCCTTATCCATATTTTCTTTTTTAAGAAGCCCTGCAATTCCGTCCTTGCTGTTACGCGCGCACATACCTACAACACCATAACACTGGGTTGCTGTGTAGCCAGCCAGCTTTGCAATAACTGTGTTTGAAATGCTTATTACGCCTTTATCGTTTTTAATTTCAGCACTCATTGATCTTCCTCCAATCATAAAGTGTTAATATTTCAAAATCTAAAGTTCAGATTAAAAGGTGTGCATATAACCTCAAGATATATTTTACACTATTTTTTTCATTCGGTCAAGAGTAAATATCTGTCGGGTTATGTCAAAGCTTAAAAATGTTAAAAAGTGCGATTTTTTTATTGCGTTTTGAGTGGATTTGTGATACAATAAAAACTGTATAATTATGTGTAGGAGACTGTTAAAATGGAAGATAGAATATACGGTACCAACCCTGTTTTAGAGGCACTTAACTCAGGCAGGGAAATTGATAAGATTTTCATACAGGAAGGCGCACGGCATAGCCGTCTTGGTCAAATTATTGCGGCTGCAAAAAAACGTGGGATAAGATACACTAACGCCAGCCGGCAAAAGCTTGACGAACTTTCAGATGGTGGAAACCATCAGGGGGTACTTGCCTTTGCGGCGGTACATTCCTATGTTGAAATTGAAGATATAATCAATATTGCAAAAGAAAAGGGCGAAAAACCCCTTGTAATCATTGCGGAAGGATTAAATGATCCTCACAACTTGGGTAGTATAATAAGGACAGCCAATGCAGCGGGCGCTCACGGGGTTATAATCCCTAAAAACCGCAGTGTAGGGCTTACATCAACAGTTGCCAAGGTTTCGGCAGGGGCGATTGAGCATACCCCTGTTGCAAGATGCACCAATGTTGCAGCCTGTATCGAAAAGCTCAAAGATTTGGGCCTGTGGATTGTAGGGACAGCTCTTGAGGGTAGTATACCTATATACGAATGTGATATGAAAGGTGCAACGGGAATTGTAATCGGCAGCGAAGGCGAGGGCTTAAGCCGTCTGGTGCGAGAAAAGTGCGATTTTCTTGTAAAAATCCCTATGCTTGGCAAGACTGAATCACTTAATGCATCTGTTGCTGCAGGAGTTATTGTATACGAGGCTGTAAGACAAAGGTTAGGATAGAAGTCGCTGTTTAATGATATTTGCAAAATCAAAGTAAAGGTTTAGGAGTATATAGTATGATGACACATATTTTTGCATCAATCAAAGAGGCGCTTACGTCGGTTTTGCCTATTGCAATTATTGTGCTTGTTCTTTCTGTCACCTGCGCATCACTGGATGCGGGTGTGCTTGTTCTGTTTTTGTTCGGAACGGTTTTGCTGATTATGGGAATGAGTTTTTTTACGGTAGGCTCAGGCATATCAATGGAGCCTTTGGGCGACGGCATAGGTAAATCTCTGAATAAAAACAACAAAATTTTACTCCCCCTTATTATATGCGGAATTCTTGGATTTCTTATTACTGTTTCCGAGCCTGACCTTCAGGTGCTTGCCGAACAAGTTCCTACCATACCAAATGCATTGTTGATTAATTGCGTAGGGGTAGGTGTTGGAGTTTTTTTAAGCATTACTCTTGTGAGAAACAAAAAGAATATTCCTCTCAGAACTTTGCTGTTGATATTTTATGTTTTGATTGTCGGTTTGGCATTTTTTGCACCAAATGAGTTTGTGGCTACTGCATTTGATTCGGGCGGTGTTACAACGGGGCCTATTACTGTACCATTCATAATGGCTTTGGGTGCAGGTCTGGCATCGGTCAAAAAGGGAAAGCACGCAGGCGAAAACAGCTTTGGGCTTGTAGCTCTTTGCAGTATAGGTCCTATTTTATCGGTGTTGCTGCTAAGTATTTTTTATAATCCAAAGCCTTCTACTTCGGTTTATGAGATACCAGATATTCATACCACAACACAGGCATTTCGTCAGTTTGTATATGCTTTGCCGATATACGCAAAAGAGGTAGCTTTTGCCTTTGTTCCAATTGTTTTGGTGTTTGTTGTGTTTCAGCTTTGCACAAGGAGATTTCACATACATAACATACTTAAAATGTCTGTGGGCTTTGTTTACACGTATGTAGGCTTGGTTTTGTTCTTAGCGGGAGCAAATGTAGGCTTTATGCCTGCAGGCAGACTTATTGGTGCAAAGATTGCAGGTGGTAATTTTAAAACTATGCTTATACCTATCGGTATGGTTATGGGTTATTTTGTTGTTTCTGCCGAGCCTGCAGTTCATTCACTTAAAAGACAGGTAAGCGAAATAACAAACGGTGGTATTTCACAAAAATCAGTTGCGGTTGCACTTTCGGTTGGTGTTTCGGTGTCAGTCGGAATTTCAATGCTGAGAGTTCTTACGGGAATGCCCATAATGCCATTTTTGATTTTTGGGTATGCTATATCCCTTGTTATAAGCTTTTTTGTACCAAGCATCTATACAGGTATTGCGTTTGACTCTGGCGGTGTTGCAAGTGGACCTATGACATCAACATTTATGCTTCCGTTTGCGATGGGTGCTTGTGAGGCTATTGGTGGAAACGTAATGACCGATGCATTCGGTATTGTTGCTATGATAGCAATGACACCTCTGATTACCATTCAGACTCTGGGTTTGTATGAAAGAAGAAGAAGGGCAAGACTTATCAAAAAACTCCATACCGAAATCAGTATGATTGAGGATGATATTTTATTCTTTGACGAGGAGGAAAACGTAGATGAGTAAACGGCCTATGATTCTTTTATCCATTGTTGAACGTGATAAAGGACAAAAACTAATCAAAGAATTAGAAAATATTAACATAAGGATAAATTTTCAGTCTGTTGGCTTAGGTACGGCGCCGACAGAAATGATGGATATATTCGGGCTTGGAACAAATGACAAAGATATTATCTTAAGTCTTGGGGCAGAGGATGTAGTCAAGAATATGTTGGCAAACTTCGGGACAATATTTGCCAGCCACTCAAAATATGGTGGACTTATGATAATTATCGAGGTTTCTGCCGCAAGCAGAGTTCTGACTGAAATACTTGACTTTAATAACGATAAAAATCCGGAAAAAGGAGATGGCGCAATGAAAAACGAGCACCACAACAACCTGATTATTATATCTGTTAATGAAGGTTATTCTGATGACGTAATGCAGATTGCACGAAAAGCAGGTGCAACAGGCGGAACAGTTATCAAAGGCAGACTGGCAGAGGTTGAGCAGCTTGCCGAGATGAGAGAAATCGATATGGATGGCGAACGTGAAATTCTTTGTATTCTTGCCCCTCTTAAAACAAGCAGGCAGATTATGGAAGATGTTAACAAAGAATTTGGACTGACTTCTAAGGCAAATGGCGTGGTGTTTGCAATTCCTACAGAAAAGGCATATAAAATATAGATATGTCAAATGATAAAAGAGATTTTTCAGGAGGAGAAGGATGATTTCAGTTCTTAACAGCACAGCTCTGTGCGGGCTTGATGGATATATTGTAGATGTTGAAACCGATATTTCAAACGGAATGCCCGGGTTTGACATTGTTGGTCTGCCCGATGCGGCAGTAAAGGAGTCAAAGGAGAGAATTCGTGCCGCAATAAAAAATTCGGGACTTACATTGCCTACAAAACGGATAACTGTTAACCTTGCCCCTGCAGATATAAAAAAAGAGGGTGCACATTTTGATTTACCGATTGCTCTGGGAATTTTGGGTGCATCCGAACAGCTTGATTCCCCAAAATGCAACGACTCGATATTTTTGGGAGAACTTTCGCTGAATGGTGACCTAAGGCGTGTCAGCGGCGTTTTGCCAATGGTTATCTCGGCATATCAAAAAGGAATACGGAGAGTATTCCTGCCCTATGATAATGCTAAAGAGGCTGCTGTTGTTGAGGGTATGGAGGTCTTTGGGGTGAAGAGCCTTACGGAAATCCTGAAGCATTATACCGGTGAGAATGTCCTTTTGCCAACGACGGTTGACATTAATGAACTTTTGGAAAATTCAGAAAGGCTTAAATACGATTTTGCCGATGTAAAAGGTCAGTTTTATGTGAAAAGAGCTCTTGAAATTGCGGCGGCAGGCGGTCATAATCTTTTGATGATAGGCCCTCCCGGCTCGGGCAAGACGATGATTGCACAGCGCATACCGTCAATACTTCCCGATATGACCTTTGAGGAGTCGCTGGAGGTAACCAAGGTGCACAGCATTGCGGGAACGCTTTCTGACAGCAGTCCACTTGTTGCCGAACGCCCCTTCCGACATCCGCATCATACTGTTTCGTCAGTGGGTCTTACCGGTGGCGGTTCAAACCCCAAGCCTGGTGAAATAAGCCTTTCACACAACGGAGTGTTGTTTATGGACGAGCTTCCCGAATTCCGTCGTGATGCACTCGAGGCTATGCGTCAGCCATTGGAGGACGGTCAGGTTACAATAACCCGTGCAGGCGGGTCGGCAACGTATCCCTGCAGTGTGATGATGGTGGCATCTATGAACCCTTGCCCTTGCGGCTATTATGGGGACAAAACCCGTGAGTGTACATGTTCACAGACGCAGATAATGAAATATATGAGTAAAATAAGCGGCCCGCTTCTTGACAGAATAGATTTACATATCGAGGTCCCTTCGGTGAGCTATGACGATTTAGAAACTAAAAAACGGGGCGAAAGCTCTGCAGAGATTAAGGCAAGGGTTGACAAAGCAAGAAAAATCCAGACTCAAAGATATAAGGGTACAGGAATTTTTTCAAACAGCCAGCTTACACCCGAGCTTATGAATAAATATTGTGCTTTGGGCGAAGAGGCAAATCTGCTGCTTAGACAGGCATTTGACAGCCTTGGACTTAGTGCAAGAGCACACAACAGAATTTTAAAGGTTGCAAGAACGATTGCTGACCTTGCAGGTTCTGCAGAAATTGAAATGGAGCACATTGCTGAGGCTATTCAGTATCGTGCTTTAGATAAAAAATTTTTTAATTAAGCTTGAAATGAAAGTGAGTTAAGAGAAAATGAGACTTAATATTGTGTTGGTGGAGCCTGAAATTCCGTCAAATACAGGGAATATTTCCCGAACCTGCTCGGTAATTGATGCATCGCTTCATCTTGTCCATCCTTTGGGATTTGACATTGACGAAAAGGCGGTACGCCGTGCAGGTCTTGATTACTGGGATGAGCTGAGGCTTTTTGAGTATAATAGCTTTCAGGAGGTCAGGGCAAAATATCCCGAAGGTGAGTTTTATTTCTGCACCACAAAGGCACCGAATAATTACAGCAAGGTGGATTTTACTGCTTTTGGTGATAAAGAAATTTTTCTGGTATTCGGCAAAGAAACCAAGGGACTTCCTGAGGATTTGCTTAGGGATAACTTAGACAGGTGTATACGAATTCCAATGAAACACAATAAACGGTCGCTTAATCTTTCAAACTCGGTTGCCGTTGTGGCATATGAGGTGTTAAGACAGTTTGATTTTGAAAATTTAGATGAGAAAGGATTTTTGAAAAATGATTAAAATTATGACAGATATGTCGGCAGACATAACAAAGGAACAAGCAGAAAAATACGGAATAAAGGTTCTTCCCTTTTATATCAATTTTGGCGATGAGAGTATTCTTGCGGATGTGGATTATACTCCTCAGGAATTTTATGCAAAGTTCAAATCAATGGAGGAGCCTCCTTCAACAAGTCAGGCAACACCTGATATTTTGGAGCAGATGTACCGTGACCTTGGCAAGGAAAATCAGATAATCCATATCACCATTCCTGCAAACAGCAGCGGTATTGTAAATACTGCACGTATGATTGCGGCAGACCTTGCTGACGAGGGCTTTGATATTACGATTATTGATTCAAGTCTATATAGCTATGGTATTGGGGCAAACGTAATTGAGGCTGCAAAGATGGCTGAAAACGGCGCTGGCAAGGACGAAATAGTGGAGTATCTTAAAGAACGCTTTGCAAAGGATAAAGTATATTTTATTGTTGATGACCTGACAACTCTTAAAAAGGGCGGAAGAATAAAGGCAACAACAATGGTTGTGTCAGCAATGCTTGACATCAAGCCTATACTTTATTCCAATGACGGTATGGTTGAAGCTTTTGCCAAGGTAAAGGGTATGAAACGCGCCATTGCAAAATTGGTTGATTGCGTGGAAGAAAACATAGAGGACCCGCAAAATACCGAAATTCATATTTTAAATGCTGACTGTCCCGAAAAGGGTGAAATGCTCAAGAGTATGGTTGCCGAGAGGCTTGGCACCGATAAATTCAGACTTGCAGAGGTTGGCCCAATCATCACCTGTCACGCAGGGGTTGGCGTATTTGGGTGTTATTTCAGACATAAATAATTGAACGCAGAGAATAGTGCAGGAGCAAGCATCTTTTTACTTTAAAATGTTTTAAGGATTGATAATTTATGTATCTTGAAAAAGAGGAAATGAAATTTACGGCGGTTTATGCCATAAAGCAGTATAAAGCCCCGATATTTGAGAGCCTTTTGTATGAAATTTTCACCTGGGATAAAGAGATTATGGAATACTTTGACTTGGCAGAGGTTCTGGAAGAGCTGATTGAGGACGGATATATATGCAAAAAGTTCTATCGCAATCAGGAGGCACTTAGCCTCACTCAAAAGGGCGATCAGGCATATCTGTATTTTAAAAGCAGGATTCCCGCCAGTATAAGAGAACGGATTGACAACGCAATTGGCAGAATAAAGTATGATGAGGTCGCCGACCCCAATGCAGTTTTGGCAGACGTTAGCTTTGCGGCGGACGAACAGTATATGGCAAAGTGCCGTATTATAGAGGACAAGGTGCCGCTTGTTGAACTTAATATCAATATGGGCAGCCGAGCACACGCACAAAGGGCGGCAGACTATTTTAAAAAAAATGCACAGCAGATATATGA
>JAZNBG010000035.1:0-123051 GCA_045586925.1 Clostridia bacterium
ATACCTAAAGTTTGAATTTGTCAATAGTTAAACCGTTATTCGTTGTAGGAACAAAGCCCTCCGATTTGCCTCCCTTGCAAAGCCCTCCTTGTGTAAAGGAGGGTGGCAGCCGAAGGCTGACGGGAGGATTGTTTCAAAAAACCGATTTAATCAGTGGTTACTTGAGGGCGCAAATTGCCGGTGGCAATCGTTTAGCGCTGCCCGAGGCGAGAGCCGAGACGGCTGTCGCCGTAAGGCGACTGATGAGGTGGCATAATGAACTTTTTCAAAGAGAAAGGCTGCGACTGAGGGAGCAAGAAGGACTTTTTAGGGTTAACCTGCAATTTTATCTTTTGCGTTTTAAACCACCTGTATTAATACCCAAAATATACCATAAAATCCATGATTTTTACAGTAAAAACCCTGTTGCTTTGTGCAGGCAAAAATCAGTGCTTTGAAATTTAGTCATAACTACCAAAAAAACGGACAAAATTTAAATCATAATAACATTGACAATCAAGCCCAAAGGTGTTATAATACTAGAAAGATTAAATGGATATGTATGCAAATTTAATCTTGCTAAACCCAACAGGGTACACAAAAAGGAGGTGGAATTGTGAAAAGAGGCTTGTGTTTTTGCCTGCTGATTGCCGTGATTTTTAGTATGGTTATGCCAGTAAATGCTGCGGATGAAGGGGCAAAAATAGAAATTCAAACTCCATCCGAGCTGCCGAAGGCAGGTGAAGAGTTTGAGGTTGTAGCGACCATAAGCAACAATCCAGGATTTTATGGAATTCAGTTCGATTTGTTTGCCGAAACAGAAACGATTGAATGCAAAGAAATCAAACTCGGAGAAATGCTTGAAGGTACAATTGGCGGAGCTAATCCAAAATCACCTGAGGGTGCTCGTATAGGAGCCGTTTCGGTTAATGAAATTAAAGGCGATGGGGTTATTGCAACCTATACATTTCTTGCCGAAGAAAAAGATACAGCTTTTGATTTCAAAATTAAGAATGTTAAAATTCTTAACCAAGAAGTAGAAGAATTGCCCTATACCATTGTTGGTGCTACCGAGGTATTCCCCGAAGAACCTTCCAAAGCCGAAGAGAAGGAAGAGGAACCTCCCGTTACCGAACATCTGTATGCCGATACAGAGGGTCACTGGTCAGAACGCTACATAAACACTGCCACCGAGAAAGGTCTTTTTAAAGGTGATGAAAAAGGATTCTTCAATCCTGACGAGGATGTAACAAGAGCACAGTTCGTAACAGTGCTTTGGCGTATGGCGGGTTCGCCCACAGCCGATGTGGTTGACGCTCCCTTTGCTGATATCAATGGTCAGACCGAAGAATTTAAAAAAGCAATTGCCTGGGGATATGCCAATGGATATATCAACGGTACATCTGCTACCACCTTTGAACCCGATGGAAACCTCACCCGTGAGGCTGCGGTAAAAATACTGCATGCATACTCGGGGGGCGAAAGCGGAATGGAATTAGTCTTCTCGTTTATCTATGATGGATATTTTAAAGACAGCAGTCAGATTTCTGACTGGGCAAGACCTTCCGTTTATTGGGGTATTTATTACAAGATGCTTTCAGGCACAAGTGCAGATATGATAAGTCCTCAAGGAACTGCCACCCGTGCTCAGTTGGCAAAAATATTAGTAAATTATATTACTACATATACAAATTAACTTTTAATATTAAAAGAAGGAGTTGGAAAAATGAAAAAGATAATAAGCATTTTTGCTATAGTTTTTGCTATAACAATGGTTATGACTGTTTCTGCTTTTGCAACGGGCTTTACTGCTGATACAGCGAATGCAACAAATCTTCCTGCTAATGCAACTGTTACAGGTGCTGCTGATAGTATGGCTGTATCAATTCCGGCGACAGCTGGTGCAGAATACGCCATTGTTCTTGTTAGTGGCGATACTCTTCCCACAGATGGTACTACTATCGCATACATCAACCAGCTTACCGCTGATGGTGACACCGTGGATTTCGATGTACTCCCTTTAATGAGTGTTGCTGAACAAGCTACAGATGGCGAGCTTACTCTTTATGTTGGTTCAAATGTAGAAGGTTTTGAGCTTATCTCTATTCCTGTTACATATGCGGAAGCACCTGCATACACTTTGGGTGATGTAAATGGTGATACTGTAATTGACAGTTCAGACTCTTTGGCTGTTCTTTTATATTTTGCAAATGGTACTGAGTTTGAAACATCTGATGGTGTAGCTGTTCCTGTTGATGCAGGTAATGTAAATGGCGATACAGTTGTTGATAGTTCAGACTCACTTGCAATCCTATTATACTTCGCTAATGGTACAGAATTTTAATTAAATTGGAGGTTTTAAAATGAAAAAAATTACAGGTATTCTTTTGCTTGTGGCTATTTTTGCTACAATGCTTTCTATTTCAGCTTTTGCGGCTAGCGCAAGCGAATTGACAATTACTACAGACAAGACATCTGTGGCTACTGGTGAAACTGTTGTTGTAACAGTAGAAGCAACAGGCAATTTTCTTGACGTAGCAAGTGTATCAACAAGTATTGCTTTTGATACCGACAAATTCTCAATTGATACAAAAACAAAAGACTATAATGAAACAGTTGATGATGATTTCTACGTATGCTTTGATGCAGACTGGATTGATTCTATAATGAACGATAAGAAGAACTCACTTGGTAGACTTGCTGCTCCTATGTCAGCAGCTGGTGAAAACCCTGCAGGTCAGTTGAATGTTGTTTTCCAAAAATCTTCTGGTTTGACAGCAACAAACTCTAACCTTTCAAAAGATGGTTCTGTAGTAACAACCGTTAAGGCGATTTTTACAGCAAAGGCTGATGTTGCTAATATTGATGCTACATGCTTTAGCTTGGTAGAAGGCGTATGTAAGATTGAAACAGCAAGTAAGGAACTTCATACTTTGACATACAATCAGCTTGCTGCTAATGATCCCGATCCTGTTCCTGTAGCAGGTACAAAGGAAAAAGCTGTTACTTTGGAAGCAACAGAAGTTACAAGTGGCGATTTCACATACACAAACGTTGCTGTATTTGATGGTGCATACACATTAGAGCTTGCTGCCGGCGAATCAGTTTCAAAAGCAGGTGTTATGTATGAAGGAGAATCAGTGAAAGCTTGGGATATCGCAGCTGAAGATGGCGCTTCAATCGAATACAAAGTTCTCTTCTACGGTATCAGTGCTGATGATGCAGCAGCTCTTGGTGCAAAGATTCAGACATATTTCGAAGGAATGTTCCTTCCTGAAGCATAATTGATATATCGTTTTTAAAATAACCAGAAAGGTGGATATTTAATATGAAAAAGATTTATGAATCACCCGTTGTTGAATTAACAGGTTTCAGTGTTGAAGACGTTATCACAACAAGTAACATTGATACACTCGGTGCTGATTTTGATGTAGATGCATTCAAGGCTGCTGTTGGTAATACTTATGGCGAAGTTAATAAGTATGGCGATGCAACCTACACATGGTAATTCAATAATTGAATTTCAAAAAGAAGCAGGCATAACGCCTGCTTCTTTTTTTATGCCTTCCCCTGTGGGAGGGGAAGGGGGACCGCTTGCGGTGGATGATTAGGAGCCTCCCTTTAGGCAAGGGAGGCAAATCGGAGGGCTTTGACCCTACAACGAATAACGATTTAACTATTGACAAATTCAAACTTTAGGTATATAATAACAATAGAAAAAGGCAAGACCTCAAACGGTTATGCCAAAGAAGGTTTATTTTTCAAAATAACACGACTTTGACGGGGCGTGTTATTTTTTTATATAATAGGAATTTACTACTTATCAGTACTAAACTCCTATTATACAAAAATAAAATTTAAATTGCCCGTGCAAAATTTTCGGCTGCGCCGAAATGCACTTGGGCAAACAAAGCGTAAGTGCTCCGACCGCCGCAAGGCGAGCGGCGTAGCCGCTTTGTTCTGGTTAATGCTAAAAGCAATAAAATTATCATAAATGAAATTATGTAATCATGATCCATAAGCTATCCCCCCTTTCGATAAAAATGAGAGGATGGCATAACCGCCCAGCTTTTACACTGTTTTAAGCCTTACCTTTAAATACATTATACATTAAAACAATACATTTTTCAATAGGTATTTCTGATTTTGCCTTCACCTGTGGGAGGGGAAGGGGGACCGCTTGCGGTGGATGATTAGGAGCCTCCCTTGTGTAAAGGGAGGTGTCATTTTCAAAGAAAATGACGGAGGGATTGTTTGAAACGAAGCAAAAACAGCCCCTCAGTCACTTAACAACAAAATGCTCTCGCATTTTGCAATCCTGCGCTATCAATATGCCATCGGCATATCGTCTTAACGCTCCGGCCCTCCAAGAATCCCCCCACCGTCTGCGACGGTCCCCCCTCCTTTAGGCAAGGAGGGCTCTGCAAGGGAGGCAAATCGGAGGGCTGGGCAAGGCGTGTTTTCGATTTTGGGGACGTGCCTGTTTTTACACCTATAATATTCTAAACTGACAACGCTAATAATATATGATACAATATTTTCATAGCAAGAGAAACGGCGGCGATTGTTTTTGACACCTCTTAAATAAGGAGGTGTTGATATGGTAGAAGTGATTTCTTTTACTTTGTTGGTAATGATAATTATCATTTACATAAAGAAATAACCGCCACTTCTGACAAAGTGACGGTTTGATAAAAAACTGTAAAATTTTGCGGAAACAACTAATGCCGTTCCCTCTTGCTATTATAATATCACAACATTACTTTTATGTCAGGGTTTGTTTTTTTGAAGTAATTCATCAAGCCTAAAATGTTTTATAAGCTTATGAAAATTATCCTGAGCTGACATACAAGTATCAATAAGATAACCTTTTTCGGTCTCCCACTCTTTTAATCCGCGATAATAATACAGTTTGTGTTCTTCATCTATTATAAACGGAGTAATATTATTTTTCAGACACTCTTTAAACATTATAAGGCGTCCTATGCGACCATTCCCATCCTGAAATGGATGAATGCGTTCAAAATGCACGTGGAATTCGATAATATCTTCAATGGTAATTTCTTTTTTAGAATGATATGTGTTTAAGAGATTTCGAATTTCGTTATGAACTTTTTCCGGAGTAACTGTATCCATCCCCCCAACCTCATTCGGTAGTTTTTTATATTCTCCAACAGCAAACCAATCATTTTTGCTATCACTGGTACTACTTTTTAAAATACGGTGCAATTCTTTTATATATTTTTCAGACAATTCATAATTGGCATTATCGATAACAGAATCAATACATTTAAAGTGGTTGGCAGTTTCTATAATGTCGTCAATATTTAAGATTTGATCTGTTATGCCAATGGTATTTGTTTCAAAAATATAACGAGTTTGATCATGAGTAAGGCGGCTGCCTTCCATATGATTTGAATTGTATGTCAGGTCTACCTGTATCCGATGATAAAGACTTCCTGAAAGTCGAAATTTCTTTTGGTCTTTTAATATATCAAGCAAGGTTTTGGGTTTATTTGATTTTCTTTTTAAGCGTGTGGGTTTTTGACTATTCTCCGGTATATTCCAAGTTTTACCTGTCAAAAAAGCTCCGGGGATTTTACCGTCGGCACAATATTTCCGTACACTGCGATCTGTAATTCCCCATATTTTAGCATATTCAGATACTGATAAATACTTCATATTCAGAACTCCTTAAAGCTATTTTATATAGTATAGCATACTACAGGAAAATTATCAAGCAATTTTATGGATAAAATCGAGGTTATTTTTCCCGTATAGGAAATATAACATTTTTCCTATGATATAAAGAAAATATCCCCCATATGGGGGATATCGAATTGATAAATTTTAAATACTTAACTATTTTAATTCCTCAAAGTCTGCTGCGCCGTGTTTGCAAAGAGGGCAAATAAAATCATCGGGAAGAATTTCGCCTTCATACACGTAACCGCAGATTTTGCAAACAAAGCCTTTTTTCTTTTGGGGCTGTGGTTTGGGCTTGACATTATCCTGATAATAGGTGTATGTCATAGTTTCTTTATCCGTGATGTTTTTTGCCTCGGTAATTGTGCATACAAACATTCCGTGGGTATCAAAATCAATATACTGTTCAACCTTTAAAGAAATAAATGCATTAACATACTGCGAAGGCACAGCCAAACCATTTTCGGATGTCCAAAAGGGCATATCCTGAAATTTGTCGGTGTCTTTTCCGCTTTTAAATCCAAAATTCTGAAATACAGTAAAGGGAGCCTCAACAGACAGACAACAAATGTTCATAATCCCTGTATTTTTTATCACGTTATGCGAATAATTTGCCTTATTAATTGTCACCGCAATGCGGTTCGGTGTGTTGGTCACTTGCGTAACAGTGTTAACAATCAGACCATTGTGACGATTGCCGTCGTTTGACGTAACTACATACAGCCCGTAGCCGATTTTAAATAATGCGGAAACATCTATATCCATACACTTGTTCTCCTTGTTTTGTAATTTAGGTTTTATTTTAATACCACTCCGAGATGGCATTGCCAACCAACTTTCCGGAAATCCTCCCACCGTCTGCGACGGTCCCCCCTCCTTTAGGCAAGGAGGGCTTTGCGGAATGGCGAATCGGGGAGGCAGGGTTAATTGCATATTGCTACAAAACTAGTATATGTAATTCCTTGAAAATTAAAACAGTTTTGGAGTTTTTTTCAAAGCCTTTGTTCTTGCAAGTGCTTTAACCAGAACAATCGCAATTATGTAGTCTACGATGTGATGTATGATTGTTCCCACACCGGTAACATAAAATGCGATATAAAACATATTTCCGTTTGACTCCGACCAACCAACGCTTAAGAAGAGCAATGAAACGAGTGCTTCAAAGATTGCGTGGAGTATCATAGTTGTTGCGCCAACAAGCACAATGCTGCAGTTTTTATTAATCATATAAGCACCAACAACCGCAAAAATGATGTGGGATGCTGCGCGTGCAGTAACTGCGGGGTCAAGACCGGCAAAGATAAAACCTAAGGTTGTGCCCAAAGCGGTAAAGATTGCTGAAATCGGCGAGATAAACATAGCAATAAAAACCGGAACATGTGCTGTCAAAGTAGCTGAAAATGGCGGAAGGTATACTCTAAGCCCACTGAACATTGTAGGAATGATTATTCCAAAAGCAATGAGCAATGCGGTAATGACCATATCTTTTGTGTTAAATGTCTTTTTCATCTTTAATTCTCCTTTGCATTTTTGTTAACACTACCATTTTAAGACTTTTATCAAAATATGTCAAGTTTTTAGCACGAATAAACAGGTTTTTCTTTGAAATATAAAGACTTTTGTGGTTGACAGTATGCAAAAAAAAGAGTATAATGTTATTTAGTAAAATAGGTGGATTGTGTAAGCTATTCGGCTTAAAATATAGGAGGAAGAAAAAATGAGTTACAAGAAGTTGTTCACATCCGAGTCGGTTACAGAGGGGCATCCCGATAAAATTTCCGACTTGATTTCAGATGCGGTACTTGATGCGATTTATGCGAAGGACCCTCAGGCTCGTGTTGCTTGCGAGGTTACTGTGACAACAGGTTTGGTGGTTGTAGTTGGCGAAATCAGCACAAGTGCAAATATTGATGTACAGGAGATTGTAAGAGAAACTGTCCGCGAGGTAGGTTATGACCGTGCAAAATACGGTTTTGATTGCGACACCTGCGGTGTTATCTGTGCTCTTGACAAGCAGTCAAGCGATATTGCAATGGGCGTTGATGACAATGGCGAAGGCCACGGCGCAGGCGACCAGGGTATGATGTTTGGTTTTGCTTGTGACGAAACCGAAAGCTATATGCCTATGGCAATTGACCTTGCACACAAGATGGCAAGACGCCTTACTGAAGTCAGAAAGAGCGGGCTTCTCCCATATCTCAGACCTGATGGAAAGACTCAGGTTACCGTCGAATACAACGAGGATGGAACGGTTAAGAGAATTGACGCCGTTGTTGTATCTAGCCAGCATGACGAAAAGGTTGAAATGGCTGACCTTCGTGCAGATATCGAAAAGTGGGTTATTCGTGCAACGATTCCTGCGGAGTTGATGGATGCAGATACGAAGATTTATATTAACCCCACGGGCAGATTTGTTATAGGCGGCCCTCAGGGTGATTCGGGACACACCGGCAGAAAGATTATTGTTGACACCTATGGCGGCTATGCGCGTCACGGCGGCGGTGCGTTCTCGGGCAAGGATCCCACAAAGGTTGACAGATCTGCGGCGTATGCGGCACGTTATGTTGCCAAGAACGTTGTTGCGGCAGGTCTTGCAAAATCCTGCGAGGTTCAGCTTGCTTATTCGATTGGTGTTGCAAAGCCTGTATCACTTAGAATTGATACCTTTGGAACAGGTAAAATCAGCGAAGAAAAAATTTCCGAACTGGTTAGCAAGGTGTTTGACCTGACACCCAGCGGAATTATTAATACTCTTAATCTTAGAAGACCCATCTATAAACAGACAGCGGCTTATGGACATTTTGGACGCACAGACATTGACCTTCCGTGGGAGGCAACCGACAAGGCGGGCGTTCTTAAAGAAATGGCAGGGTTTTAAAATTCTGCTGCTCTGCGGAGCAGAAAGAAAATGATAAAATATAAAAGATCTGTCATACTTTAGGCAGGTCTTTTGCTTTAAAGTGGTAAAGCACCGGATGCTTCCCAGAGAGGATTACAAAATGGATTATTATGTTTCACCCCTTCAAAATCTTATAGACGAATTTCAAAAGCTTCCCGGAATCGGCAACAAAACCGCGCAACGTCTTGCGTATTATGTGCTTAATATGCCAGAGCAGTCGGCTAATCGTTTTGCAAATGCGATTGTTGATGCAAAGAAAAAGATTACCTATTGTAAGGTGTGTCAAAACTTTTCTGATCGTGAAGAATGTTCGGTTTGCAGCAATCCCGCCCGTGATAAGGGTGTTATTTGTGTTGTTGAAAATCCCCGTGATGTAATTCAGATGGAAAAAACGAACGAGTTCAAGGGCACATATCACGTTCTTCATGGCGCGATTTCGCCAATGGATAACGTAGGTCCCGAGGATATACGAATAAAAGAACTGATGGCAAGGATTACCTCTGGCGAGGTAAGAGAGGTTATTATGGCAACCAACCCCAATTTAGAGGGCGAAACAACGGCGATGTATATTTCAAAGCTGATAAAGCCTTTTGGAGTAAAGGTGACAAGAATTGCTCACGGCGTGCCTGTGGGCGGTGAGCTTGAATATGCCGACGAAATAACTTTGGCAAGGGCACTTCAATGGCGGATTGAGTTATGATGAAGGAAAAGATTCGTGAATTTGCTAAGACGCTTGGACTGCAGAAGGTAGGCTTTTCGGATAATGCGGTGGTTGTATTGTTCCCTTATTTCGTTAAGGGCGAGGAAGGCAACATTTCAATGTACGCACGGGGGCTTGATTATCACCGCATTGCAGAGGCTAAACTGAAACGGCTGGAGAGCTTTTTGCAGACTTTAGGTGCCACAGAAACTCTTATTCACGCAGACAAGGGTACACTTGACGACCGTCGGGCGGCATATGATGCGGGGCTTGGCTTTTTTGGAGAAAACGGAATGTTGATTTGCCGCGAATATGGCTCGTATTTCTTTATCGGGCAGGTGGTGCACAATCTGCCGATTAAATGTGATACTCCACAGACTGAAAAATGTCTGGCGTGCGGAGCGTGCAAAAGGTTCTGCCCCGGTGGAGCTTTAGGCGAGGATGGGTTTAAAATTGATAAATGCCTATCACAGATTTCGCAGAAAAAGGGAGAGCTTTCTGCTTATGAACAGAAGCTTTTAAAGGAGAATGGTCTTTGCTGGGGCTGTGATGTATGTCAGGCGGTTTGTCCTCACAATAAGGATTTGCAAACCACGGCAATGCCCGAATTTTGTGAAAGACGAATAATCCGACTTAAACCTGAAGATTTAGAGGGCTTAAGCAATCGTGAGTTTAAAGATAAATTTGGCGAATATGCGTTTTCGTGGCGTGGCAAAGGCGTGCTCGAAAGGAATTTGAAGATATTGTTTTCTCAAATGGAGGGCATAAATGAATAAAAATGACATTTTTGAAATAGAAATAACAGGAACAACCGATCAGGGCGATGGCGTAGGCCGGGCCGAAGGTATGGCGGTGTTTGTTCCTTATGCACTTATGGGCGAGGTTGTGCGAGTTATAATTGTCAAGGTAATGAAATCCTTTGCATACGGCAAGCTGATGGAGGTAATATCCCCGTCACAGCACAGAATCAAAGCCGAGTGCGAGTATTTTTATAAATGTGGCGGATGTCGGTTCTGGAATGTTGAATACTCTCAGGAACTTGAATACAAACGACAGAATGTTAAAGATTGTCTGGAGCGGATTGGCAAGATTTATATTGATGTTCCCGAAACATTGGGATGCCTGAACTGCAGGGGTTACCGCAATAAAGGGCAGTTCCCCGTCAGCAAGGATGGTATTGGTATTTATGCCCAAAACAGCCACAGGGTTATTGATGTTGACAGGTGCATTATTCAGGGTGACGAAAACCCTCAGGTCTTGTCTGCTGTTCGTGAGTGGATGACCGAGTGCGGTGTGGAGCCATATAATGAGGAAAACCATTCAGGGTGTATTCGGCATATTTATACCAGATGTGCACAATCGGGTGTTATGGTGTGCATTGTCACAAGAACAGAGGCTATTCCTTGCCGTGAAAGGCTGGTTGAAATTCTTCGCCAAAAGGTTGAAGGACTTTCGGGTGTCATTCACAATATGAATGAAAAGCAAACAAATGTTGTTCTTGGCAGACGGTTCAGGACGCTCTGGGGAGAGGATTATTTAATTGACAGCATCGGGCACTGCAAATTCAAGTTGTCACCGCTTTCTTTCTATCAGGTAAACAATGCCCAGACAAAGGTTTTATATGACAAGGTAGCAGAGTTTACACAACTGAACGGATGCGAGGTTGTGTGGGATTTATATTGCGGCATCGGTACAATCGGTCAGTATCTTGCAAAAGATGCAAAGAAAATCGTGGGTTGCGAGGTTGTTCCTCAGGCGATTGAAAATGCTAAAGAAAATGCAAGGCTCAACGGGATTGAAAATACCGAGTATTATTGTGGAACAGCAGAAGAGATTGCACCAAAGCTAAATGGCGAAAGACCGGATGTTGTTATTCTTGACCCGCCAAGAAAGGGATGTGAGGAAAGCCTGCTTAAAACTGTTGCAAAAACCGGTGCAAAGCGGATTGTATATGTTTCCTGCAAACCTTCAACTTTGGCAAGAGATTTGAAAATTCTTGAGGAGCTGGGCTATAAAGTCCAAAAGGTTCAACCGGTTGATATGTTCCCCAGGACGCATCATGTTGAGTGCGTCGTGCGACTATATCGGGAATAATTTTAGCTCACTTAAATAATCTATGCTTTGGAGGTAATTATGAAAGCAAATACAACACAATCAAATAATAAAAGAACCAGAAATAGTGCTATTGAGTTGTTGCGTATTTTTTCTATGTTCGCAATTGTTTTGTGCCATTTTGCAACACATGGAAGCTTTAGGTTTTCATCACAAAGCATTACAATACCACGTCTTTGGTGGAGTTTTATTGAAATGGGCGGAAACTTCGGCGTTGATGTCTTTGTTCTGATTTCCGGATACTTTTTAATTGATAATAAAAACACATATTTTAGTTTTACAAAGACAATGAGAATTTGGGGGCAAATAGTTTTTTATTCCATTTTCCTTTTCGTGTTCTCATTTTTTATTGGGTATGGCAGGTTTAATCTGAGGAATATTATACAAACCTTCTTTCCGATTACTTTTTCTACATGGTGGTTTGCCAGCACATATTTTGTGTTGTTCCTCTTGCATCCATATATTAATAAATTACTGCATAATTTAGAGAAAAAACAGTATCAGAAACTTTTGATAATTCTTACAATTTGCTGGTGCATCATTCCAACATTAACGAATAAAAAATTTCAATTAAGTCCGTTGCTGGAATTTGTTTATTTATATTCAATAGCAGGGTACATTAAAATATATGGAATTAATCATAAATTGAAAAGCAGTCACTGTTTAGGACTTTTTTGCATATTTACATTTATTACATATCTATCTTGTGTGTTCTTTATGGTTGCGGGAACAAAAATTGCATCTTTTTCGAACCACTCTCTATATTTTTATGAAAGAAATAAATTACCTACCCTTGCGATGGCGCTTTTCATTTTTATCTTCTTTATAAAAATGAAACCTTTTTGCAACAACGGGATAAATAAAGTTGCATCTGCAACATTTGGTGTGTATCTTTTGCATGATAGTCCTCTTCTTAGAAGGTTTTTCTGGATAGACATATTTAAAAATGCCTCATTTCAAAACTCCATTTGGATTATCTTTTATTCTATTGGTGTTTGCATTTTGATTTACAGCGTATGTACGCTTATGGATTTAGCCAGACAAAAATTTATTGAAGGACCATATATGAATCTTTTAAGCAAGCATCAGTCAAAAATTATAAGACCAATTAGTTTTGTATATGATAAGGCAAGAAAAATTATCTTTGACGATTAATGATATTATAGCAGACCTCAACAAGACACGTCGAAACTTTAGTGCAGGTCGTGAGAATTGATCAAGAACTGAAATATGACAGAAAAAGGAGGCGAAAATATGAACACAGTTGTAATTTACAAATCAAAATACGGCTCTACCAAGGCCTATGCCGAATGGATTGCCGAGGAGCTTGGATGCCCGGCAGTTGATGCCGAAGTTATCAACCCGACGGATTTTGATAAATACGATACAATAGTATATGGCGGAGGTCTGTATGCAGAAATGATTGCAGGCATCAGCCTGATAACAAAAAATATGGATAAGCTGAAAAATAAAAAAATAGCTGTATTTTCAGCCGGACTGACACCTCTTGATTGTCGTGAATATTATGACAAAATGGTAATAGAGAAGAACTTTAAGCAAGGTGTTCCTTCGAATATAAAGATTTTTAATTTTATGGGCAAGATGATAATTGATGAACTCAGCCTCCCGCATAAGGCGGCAATAAAAATGCTCAAAAAGGTGATGTCAGGCAAGAAAAACCCCACCGATATGGAACGCTTGCTGATTGATTTATGTGATGCAGATGGAGATTTTACAAACCGTGATGAAATTGTAGCACTTGTGGAATATATAAAGGGATAAACACGAAGGATGCGGTAAGCGAATGAACAAAAGAAAATTCTTTACGGGAAATCAACTGAAAGTTATTGCTGCAATTGCTATGGTTATTGACCATATTGGTGCTTGCTTATTTCCCCAATTGACTGTTTTGCGAATAATCGGACGGCTGGCATATCCTATATTTGCATTTATGATTGCAGAGGGCTTTGAACATACCAAAAACCGTAAAAAATATTTAATCAGAATGGTTGTTATGGCTGTGTTTTTACAGTTGGTTTATGCGGTGGTAGTGCGGTCGGCGTTTCAGTGCATATTTATAACGTTCTCGTTGTCAATAGTTCTTTGTATGCTTGCAGATAACGCAATGAAAAGGAATAATACAATTAATTGGGCTTTGTTTGCGTTAGCGGTGATTGTGGTGTGCTTTTACACAACTGTCTTGCCGGATATTCTGGCAGGTACAGGATTTGCAGTGGATTACGGTTTCTTTGGCGTTATGCTGCCGGTGGCGGTGTTTATGGCTAGGACAAAAAACGCTAAGCTGATTATATTTACTGTTATGCTATGCCTGCTATGGACGGTTTGTGGATATATACAGGGATTTGCACTTATGACAGTTCCGCTTATTGCGATGTACAATGGCGAAAGAGGAAGACGGAGATTAAAAAACTTCTTTTACATCTTTTATCCGGTGCATATGGCGGTCATTTATCTGATACAGCTTTTTATAAATTGAATACACATAGAATAATACGGAGGATTAAAAATGGAAACAGGAATAAATTTGTTTTGTTACGGAGACAAAAGTGTACTTGATATATCCGAACAGGTTAAACTGATGAAGGAAAATGATTTTACTCATACCTTTATAATGGCAGACCATCCGCACCTTGACGCTGCTGTGGTAGACAAGGTTAAGCGCGCCGGGATTACATTTGACACACTCCACGCACCATTTTACGGAATTAATGATATGTGGAAGGAAGGTATCGACGGCGACGAAATGCTGCAAAGGCTTGTTGAATGTATCCGGAAATGTGCAGACTTTGATATCCCTGTTGCGATTGTACATTTGTCATCGGGCAAGCCTGCTCCGGTAATTAGCGATATAGGCAACAGCCGGTTTGCTCGGCTGATTGAAAAAGCGCGGGAGAAAAATATAACATTGGCGTTTGAAAATCAGCGTTTTGTTGCAAATCTTGCGTCTGTGATGGAACAACACGCAGATGCCGGTTTTTGCTGGGATGTTGGTCATGAGGGCTGTTTTACAAAAGGAATACATTTTATGAACCTGTTTGGCAATAGGCTGACGGCGGTTCATCTGCATGACAACCATCACTTGCCCGATGAGGATGAACACCTTATACCATTTGACGGAATTTGCGACTATTCCCATATTGCAGAAACTTTGATTCACTATAATTTTAGTGGGACAGTAATGCTTGAGGTGTTCAGGTCAGAAAGCGATAAATATATAAATTTTACGGCAAAGGAATATTATAAACACGCAGGAGAGGCTGCAAAAAAGCTTGTCAGCCTGATAGAGAGCAAAAAACAATGATAAAGGGGCTGTCTGTTTAAACAGACAGCTATCTTTATGTGCATATATCTGTATTTAAATTCATATAATTAAACATCCTACTTGCGAGAAAGGAAATACAGAATGAAACGATACAGAGCCGTAATAATTGACGGAAAAAAGATTATAAGACGAGGGCTGCAAATTGGCATAATGATGGTTGTTGCAAGCCTTGCCCTTGTTAATATAAAAATTGCAGACATCCAATGGAATGTCCCTGACGGTCGGCAAATCATCAGCGAAAGCATACCGGCAATTCATGGGGGTAACGACGAAGGCGGGCTGGCGATTTCAGGCGTTCTTAAGAAGATATTCAGTTTTGTTATGACAATTGACCCAAATGACGAAAGAACGGTAATTTTTTCGGAGCTGCCTGTTGTCCGTGCGGTAAGCGGTGGTTATCTTGCAAGACTGGCAAATGAAGCTGTTGAGGGGGCATATAGCCACAAGAATACTGATAATAGTCAAGGAACGGCTGAAACGCCAATTTCCCAAGAAAATCAATATCCGATAAAAGAGATTGATTCAAGTCAGGCAAAGGCGTTGGGTAAAAATTCAGGAAAGATACTTATTCGCAACGAAACAACATATAGCATAAATGTTGACGAAATGCTAAAAGCTCCTCTCACATTTGATATGAAGGGAAATGCCCCCAAAATTCTGATAGTACATACACATGGCACCGAATGCTATTCCCCTGAAGGCGCAGAAACCTATCAGGCAGATAAAAGCGACCGCAGCCTTGACAAATCCCAAAATGTGGTCAAGGTGGGTGAGGCGATGAAACAAATCTTTGAGGAACAAGGCATTTCTGTCATTCATGACACCACGCTGCACGACCATCCTGACTTCAACGGCTCCTACGAGAATTCCCGCAAGACGGTCGAAGGCTATTTATCAAAATACCCGAGCATATGTATGGTGCTTGATATTCACCGTGATGCCTTTGTATACGAGGATGGCAGCAAGGCAAAATTCATTTCCGAAATAGATGGCAAAAAGGTTGCCCAGCTTATGTTTGTTGTGGGAAGCGACGCCGGTGGACTTGAGCATCCTAACTGGCGTGAAAATATGAAGCTGGCACTTAAACTGCAAAATCACATCAACGGCGACTACCCAACGCTGATGCGTGGTGTAAATCTGCGCACCGAAAGGTTTAACGGGCATACTACCTGCGGCAGTATGATAATTGAGGTGGGCAGCAGCGGTAATACCCTTTCTGAAGCCGTAGACGGAGCAAAATACGGAGCCTCAGCAATTGCCGAATATTTAAACACCCTAAAATAGAATAAAGGAGCTGTCGCAAAAAGCGGCAGCTCCTTTGGGATGGACGCAAAATAGTGCAGATTGGAAAAACTTAGGTCTGAGACTGTATGTGGATGCTGCGAGAGGCGAAGTTTTTTCAAAACGCAAAGCGTTTGCAATAAGTCATATCTCGTATGTCAGATGCCGTGTAACGTGGCAACTGATATTAACAGCCACAGGCAGACCGGCAATGTGGGTAGGAAATGTTTCTACATTCACACCCAAAGCGGTGGTAATTCCGCCGTAGCCCTGAGGACCGATATCAAGTGCGTTAATACGTTTAAGCAGCGTATCTTCAATATCTGCATAATATTTATCAGGATTGCTCTTTTGTATATCACGCAGCAATGCCTTTTTTGAAAGGATTGCTGCTTTTTCCATTGTACCGCCGATACCAACGCCTACAACAATGGGTGGGCAAGGATTACCGGATGCGTTCTTCACTGTTTCAACCACAAAGTCAAGAACACCGTCAAGCCCGTCTGATGGCTTTAACATTTTTATGGCACTCATATTTTCGCTGCCAAACCCCTTTGGAGCAATGGTAATTTTAAATCCGTTGCCGTCAACAATCTCGGTGTGAATTATTGCCGGTGTATTGTCCTCTGTATTTCCACGACGAATTGGGTCAGCGACCACCGATTTCCTAAGATAGCCGTCGCGATAGCCTTGCCTTACACCTTCGTTAATGGCATCATAAAGACCGCCACCGACAATATGTACGTCCTGTCCAAGCTCCAGAAAGAAAACAGCCATACCGGTGTCCTGACAAATGGGAACATCATTACGCCGCGCAATCTCGGCATTTTTGATAATATCACCTAAGATTTCTGCAGCAAGGGGATTATTTTCTGCATTCCTACCTTCTTTAAGAGC
This sequence comes from Clostridia bacterium, assembly GCA_045586925.1. GTDB lineage: Bacteria > Bacillota > Clostridia > Monoglobales > Monoglobaceae > SIG440. Next base: position 16,918 of record JAZNBG010000035.1, read on the forward strand.
GTTTTCTATATCTTCGTTAAGATAACAGTTTGATTCTATACACATACGGGCAACAAGTGCCGTAATATCATTTGCATTGATTTCTCGCATAAAAATTCCTCCACAAACATCTTGTTCTAAGTATAACACCAACTTTCGCAAAAATCAAGGCAGTAATACTTTTAACATCTCATCATATATTAGTATGTAGAGGTGATATAAATGAAAAAATATAGTTTTGAAATGCTAAAAGCTGACATTGAAACACTTGTACAAAGATTTCCTCAGGTCGAGTGGGGCAGCATAGGGAAGTCTGTGTGGGGTAACGATTTGTATTACATAAAGCTGGGGCACGGAAAAAAGAAAATTTCATACAATGGTGCTCATCACGGTATGGAATGGATAACATCGGCGTTGCTGATGGAATTTGCAAAGGTTTTTCTTGATGCACAGCGGGCAGACAAATGCCTTTGCGGATTTTCTGTTGGAGCATTATGCGAAAAAACTTCCTTATATATAATACCAATGGTAAATCCTGACGGCGTAGAGCTATCGACAAAAGGCTTGTCTCGATGGCTAGCCAAAAACGAACGTGATTATCTTATAAAATGCAACGGCTCGGAAGATTTTACAAAATGGCAGGCAAATGCACACGGCGTTGACTTAAATCACAATTACGATGCAATGTGGCAACAATCCAAAGCTATGGAAAGGGAGTATGGAATTTTTGGACCGGGGCCAACACGTTTTTCGGGAGATGCGCCCATATGCGAGCCGGAGAGCCGTGCCCTTGCAGAATTTACTGTCAAGCACGATTTTGAGATGGTGCTTGCTTTTCACAGTCAGGGCAAGGTGATTTATCAAGGCTTTCAGGGCAAAGAACCGCCCGTGTCAATCAAAATTGCAAACGCCTTTGAATTAATTTCTCCATATAAAGTCGATACCACCGAGGGAATAGCATCTTTTGGCGGATATAAAGATTGGTTTGTTGACAAATTCTGTCGTCCGGGCTTTACAATAGAGGTTGGCGAAGGCACAAATCCTCTGCCTTACGAAAATCTTCCTATAATATATAAGGAGACCCTTCCTTTATTGTTAGGCGCAATGACTGTATAAAGTCTTGCTAAACCGACAGATATGTGATATACTTACCAAAGAAAATAATCCGAAAGGAATGTTGATATGACACAGGGAAAAAGGATAAAAGTTATCGGCGCAGGTCTTGCGGGATGCGAGGCTGCGTGGCAGCTTGCAAACAGGGGCGTTTTTGTGGAACTTTATGAAATGAAACCGCAAAAATTTTCTCCGGCACATAAAAGCCCCGACTTTGCGGAGTTGGTTTGCAGCAACTCCTTTCGTGCAGACGGAATTTACAATGCAGTCGGTTTGCTTAAAGAGGAGATGCGTCGGCTTGGGTCATTGATTATGGAATGTGCAGATAGCGTAAAGGTTCCGGCAGGGGGAGCTTTGGCTGTTGACCGTGATGCCTTTTCAAAAATGGTTACTGAAAAGATAAAAGCCCATCCCAATATAAATGTAATTGAAGAAGAAGTGACAAAAATCGATACTGATGAATATACTGTTATAGCGGCAGGACCTCTGGCTTCAGATGCCATTGCCGAGCAGATACTACAGCTAACAGGCAACACAGCTCTTCATTTCTATGATGCGGCAGCACCGATTGTTTCGTTTGAAAGTATTGATATGTCAAAAGCCTTCAAGGCGGCACGTTACGGAAAGGGCGGCGATGACTATATCAATTGCCCTATGAATAAAGAAGAATACATTGCCTTTCGTGAAGAATTGGTCAATGCCGAGGCGGCACAGCTCCACGATGGAGTGGAAAATCCAAAAGTGTTTGAAGGCTGTATGCCGATCGAGATTATGGCGGCACGTGGCACAGATACAATGCGTTATGGACCGTTGAAACCTGTTGGACTTACCAATCCGCATGACAACAGCCGCCCTTATGCGGTGGTGCAGCTTCGTCAGGATAATGGCGCTGCAAGTATGTATAACATAGTAGGCTTTCAAACCCATCTTAAATTCGGCGAACAAAAAAGGGTGTTTGGTATGATTCCGGGACTTGAAAATGCTGAATTTGTCAGATATGGTGTTATGCATCGCAACACCTATATAAATTCTCCACAACTGCTAAGCAGTAATTATAGTATGAAGGAATTTCCCAAAGTGTACTTTGCGGGACAGATAACCGGTGTTGAAGGGTATATCGAATCTGCGTCCTCGGGTCTGTGGGCAGGATTGAGCGCGGCTTGTACGATTAGTGGCAAGGATGCGCCTGAAATTTCTGCAAAGACAGCAATGGGAGCTTTGGCAAAATATATATCCAACACCGCTGTTACGGACTTTCAGCCTATGAATGTGAATTTTGGCATTTTCGAGGATTTGGGTGAGCGGATTAAGGACAAGCGTGAAAAAGCAGAACGATATGCTGCAAGGAGTTTTGAAGAGATAGATAGAATTGCCAAAGAGGTTAGTTAGCATAAAAAACACCTTTATTTTCCAAAAGTTGCTTTTAAATTACAAAAAACACTTGACATAATTGACAAAGAGTATTACAATATATGACGTAGAAGTTTGTTTTTTAAAACAATATGTTGTTGTTTGAAAAAACAATAAAGAAAATATATAATATTTCTGAAATACCGAATTTGACAAAAGAATTTAAAATGTGTTACAATAATGTTACATTTTTAAATTGGTGTTGACACATCCGGTGTTTTGGTGATATAATCAACCTAAGTTAATGGGAGTAGTACGCAATGATGTGTGTTTCCCGTTAACAAAGCCTCCCTTACCTAAATGGAGGGGGACCACACAAATCGTGGTGGTGGGTTTATTCTTATTTATTACTTTGTAAAAAAATTAATAAACATATATTTATTTTTAAAGGAGGATTTGAGAATGTATAATCTCAAAAAAGTGATTGCTTCTATCTGCGTTATCGCTATGATGCTCACAACTGTTGCTTTTGGTGCAACATACAGTGACGTTGCAGAAGATAGTGCTTACTATGAAGCAGTTGAAACACTCAACAAACTCGAAATCGTTACAGGTTACGAAGACGGTACTTACAAGCCCGAAGAAGGCGTAACAAGAGCTGAAATGGCTGCTCTTATCGCTAGAATCCAGGGTTATGGCGACACTGCTGCCGGCAGTGCTAACACAGCTTTCGTTGACGTTCCCGCAAGCCACTGGGCATCTGGCTATGTTGCTAATGCTGCTGGTATGGGCATCATCAACGGCTATGGCGACGGCAACTTCGGTCCCGATGATCCCGTTCTTTACGAACAGGCTGTTAAGATGATCATGGCAACTCTTGGCTACACACCTTACGCTGAAAACAACGGTGGTTACCCTGGTGGTTACCTCGCTGCAGCACAGAGATATGATGTAGTTAACGGCGTTTCAAACGCTACAATGGGTACAAAGGCTAACCGTGGTACAATTGCACAGCTTCTTGTTAATGCAATTGACACACCTCTTATGGCTCAGAAGACTTGGGCTACAGATGGTTCAGCTGAATACGTTATCTATGATGGCGAAGACAACCCTCTTAAGACTCTTATGAGTGTAAACCTTGGTTACGTTAAGATCCGTGGTATCGTTACAGAAAACGCATACACTGACCTTGATGCTGTTAAGTCAATTGACACATCAGTAGAAGAGACAGTTGAAATCGTTATTTCTGACGCATTTGACACAGCTAACAAAGACTTCCAGGATACAGACAGCACAACAGCTGGTATTCAGTATGAAGTAAGAGATTACCTCGTTGGCGCAACAGATGCTGCTGATTTCCTTGGTAAGTCAGTTCTTGCTTATGTAAAGAAGCTTGACAACAATGATTACGAAATCGTTTCTATTGCAATTGATACTGCAAGAAATGATGTTCTTGAAATCGACCTTACACAGTTCAACCAGATTAACGGTCAGGGTAAGTTTGAATACTTCAAGACAGAAGATGCTAAGTCTGCAACAGCTGTAGTTGTTGAAGAAGACGTAGTTGTATTGAATGGCGATGGTAATGAAACTCTTGCAAGCGTATTCGGTGTTGCAGTTGCTAATAATGGTGCAACAGAATTTGGTGGTAAGATTACTCTTATCGACAACGATACAATAAATGGTTATGATGTAATCTTTGTTGAGATTGCTGAAACAGCAGTTGTTAAGAAGGCTGAAGAAGGTTATGTTACATTCAAGGCTAACACAGCTCTTAACACTCTCGGTGAACTTGTAATTGATGAAGAAGATGAAACTGTTATCATCAACATCACAAAGGATGGCGAAGCTATTGCTGCTGCTGACCTTAATGAATGGGATGTTCTTTCAATTATTACAAATGCAAATGGTTCATACATCAACGCTGAAGTAATTACTAACTCTGTTGTTGGTACAATTAAGTCAGTTTCTAAGTCAACTCCTTCTGCAAATGATAATGCATACACAATTGAAGGTACAAAGTATGACGTAGCTCAGGGCGCTTATGGTTTGAGTGACCTTGCTATCGGTGCTGGCGGTACATTCTACATTGATAAGTATGGCAAGATTGCCGCATTCAACGAAGACGCAGCTCTCGCTTCAGGTGTTGCTGCTAACTATGCTTATGTAACAGCTACAGCTATTGACACAGATGTTCTTACTAATGCAAACACAGCTCTCATTCAGATGGTTACAGCTGATGGTGTTGTAGCTCTTAACGTTAAGACTACAAATGCTAAGATCAACGGTGCTGTATTTGATGCAGATGCTGCTGGTGCAGCTGCTACATTGACAGCTCTTGAAAACACTGTTGTTAAGTACACAAAGAACTCAGCTAACCTTATTACAGCTATCACAGCTGCTGACGTTCCCGGCGAAGATTTCGTAAGTGTTGCTCAGTCTGGTACACAGACATATGATGCTGAAAACGGCAAGTTCACAAACTTCTACCTTGATGCAGATGCACTTGTATTCTTTATCGATGGTACTGATGTTGAAGACAGCTTCCTTGGTTCAGTTGCTGACCTTGAAGACGAAACACCTTACACAGTTAATGCTCTTTATGCAGATGAAAAGGCTGAAGACAACAACATTCTTGTTGTAGCAGGTGGCGTTGGTACAGTTAGCCCCAAGACAAACATGGGTGTTCTTACAGCTGTTGGCACATCTGAAAACGAAGATGGCGAATCTATCTACGCTGTAGAAGTTATGGTTAACGGTGAAACAATCGTTGCTAACACAACTTCAGACGTATACAACGATGTAAATGTTACTAACCTCACAGTTGGTGATATCGTTAAGGTTAAGGTTGGCAGTGATGGTCTTATCTCTTCACTCGAAATCGTTTACAACTTCGCTGAAGGTGTAAGAACATTTGATGCTACTACACTTGCAAACAATGCTGTTACAGCTGCAGTTGGTACTCCTTCAACAGCTAAAGAAGCATACGTTGGTGGTAAGGTAACATTCTATAAGGATAGCTCAACACAGGCTGACGTTGATGTTGATGGTGATGACACTGCTGATGCAACAATCAAGCTTTCACAGGCTCAGAATGTTTACGTTATCGATGCTAACGGCAGAAATGTTAACATTAAGAAGAACGGTGCTTTCAAGGCATATGAGTCACTTTACAAGACAGGTCTTGTTGACGTAAAGGTTTCTATCGACCGCGGTGCTGATATCACAGCAACTCAGGCTGATGCTCAGAAAGCTGCTGACTACGTTTACGCAAGAGTTTATGACGGTAAGGTTGTAGACCTCGTAATTGTTAAGGGTATTGCTGACATGATCGTTCGTGACGGCGCTGCTGTTCCTGCAGTATAATATCACAATTAGCTTAATTTAAAGAGACGGCATTATGCCGTCTCTTTTTTTGTCCATTTTGAATGTCCATAGTAACTAAACTAAAAAGCTTTACCTTTATTTGTCGAGAAAGATGGAGTGAGAAGGCAAAATGGTGGTATTATTTGCCTGTTGCACAAACAGGAATATTATGATAAAATAAAATGTATAATATTAGAAATTACGATGCAGGCGGAGGTTTTTGATTTGAAAAGAAAAAGTGGTGTTCTTATGCACATTTCATCATTGCCGGGGGATTATTCCTGCGGCAGTTTTGGAAAAGATGCAAAGAAATTTGTTGATTTTTTGGCAGACTGTGGGTTTTCATATTGGCAGGTTCTGCCGTTTTGCCCTGTGGATGAATATAATTCTCCGTACAAATCATATTCTACGTTTGCCGGTAATCCATATTTTATAGATCTTGAAATACTTTATGGCAAGGGCTTGATTACCCGTGCCGAGCTTGACGAAGCAAAACAAGGCTCTCCTTATTTGTGCGAGTTTGAACGACTTTCTACAGACCGTCTGTCTTTGTTGTTAAATGCATCAAAGCGTGTTAACAACAAAGAGGAAATAAAACAGTTTATTTTGGAAAATTCGTACATAGAAAGTTTTTGTAGGTTTATGGCGTTAAAGACTGCTAACGATAATATTCAATGGCAGAATTGGGAAAATGAAAGTTATGATGCCGATGTTCTTTTTATGTGGCAGTTTATTCAATATGAATTTTTTGCTCAATGGAAGGAAATAAAAAACTATGCCAACAAAAAGGGGATTGAAATTATTGGGGATATTCCCTTTTATGTATCTCCCGACAGTGCAGATGTATGGGCAAAAAAGGAGCTTTTCCAACTTGACGAAATCGGGTTTCCCACATCTGTTGCGGGTGTACCTCCCGATTATTTTTCGGAGGATGGCCAGTTATGGGGAAATCCATTATACAACTGGGATAAGATGGAGTCAGATGGTTACAGGTGGTGGCTTGACCGTATAGAGTTTATGCTGAAGATTTTCGATGGACTAAGAATTGACCATTTTCGTGCCTTTGAGTCATATTGGGCAGTACCTGCAGATGAAAAGACTGCAAAAAATGGAGAATGGATAAAGGGTCCGGGTATGGACCTGATTGCAAAAATCAATGAGATTGCCGGAGATAAACTTATTATTGCCGAAGATTTAGGGCATATCACCAAAGAGGTTGAGCAGCTTGTCGAAGATAGCGGATTTCCGGGCATGAGGGTCTTTCAATTTGGATTTTTTGGTGGCGAGTCAACCCATATGCCACACAATTACAAAAACAACTGTATTGCATATGCCGGAACTCACGACAACAATACCCTTCTTGGCTATCTGTGGGAGCTTGATGCTGAAAATCGTCGCAATATGCTTGAATACTGTGGATATACAGACAACGACTGGACACAGGGTCTTGCGGCAATGCAACGTACAATATGGGCAAGTTCGGCAGGGGTGGTTATGTTTATCATTCAGGATCTGTTAAAATTTGGTTCGGACACAAGACTTAACTTTCCCGGCAGGGCAGAAAACAACTGGCGTTTTCGTGTGACACAGGAACAGATTAATTCTATTAGTAAAGAAGAGTTTAGACGGCTGAATGAAATTTATTACAGAACATAAAAACTTAATAACCTTAAAATAACGCTGTAAAGCGTTATTTTTTTGCATACAATCTTTTAAACTGCAAATAATACTAAAAATACTAAATCGGAGGAAAGTATATGGATTTTACTAAGCAGGACTATTCCAGTTATATAGAACAAAAATCGCCAAACAGCAAGCTGTGGAAAAATATTTTATGTGCCTTTGTAATCGGTGGTATTATCTGCACAATAGGGCAGGCTATAGGCAACATTTATAAAATCGTCTTTGGTCTTAATGAAGAAAGCGTAAAGACTGCAGTACCAATAACAATGGTGTTTTTGGGTGCTTTGCTTACGGGGTTTAATGTATATAACAAAATTGCAAAAGTTGCAGGAGCAGGAACGTTAGTACCCATTACCGGTTTCGCAAATGCTGTAGTGTCACCTGCAATTGAATTTAAGCGCGAGGGGTATGTGCTGGGGGTGGCTGCAAAAATGTTTACCATTGCAGGACCTGTGCTTGTATATGGAATAAATACCTCAATTGTATTGGGACTTTTATATTATCTTTTTGGGCTGGGGGTGTAGTTGTGGATAAAAGACTTGGCGTACAAACTGTAAAAATGGAGCATCCTGTCAATATTCTTTCTGTGGCAAGTGTGGCAGGACAAAAGGAGTCGCAAGGCCCTTTGGCACAGCATTTTGATATCATTATGGAAGATGCCGAATGGGGCGAGCAAACTTGGGAAAAAACCGAGAGTAAGATGCAAAAATCAGCGGTTATACGTGCTGTTGAAAAGGCTAGGGTTGACATTAAGGATATAAACTATCTTTTTGCAGGAGACCTTCTTAATCAGTGTATCAGTTCAACCTTTGGGCTAATGGATTTTGATATTCCCTTTATGGGAGTTTACGGTGCTTGCTCTACAATGGCAGAGACAATCGGACTTTCGGCAATAGCTATTGACGGCGGTTTTGCTAGGCTTGCGGCAGCAGTGACGTCAAGTCACTTCTGTACGGCTGAACGGCAGTACAGAAACCCGTTGGAATATGGTGGTCAGCGAACGCCTACAGCACAATGGACTGTTACAGGCTCTGGGGCGGCAGTGCTTTCCAAAGAGGGGAAAGGCCCATATGTGACACATTTTACCTCGGGAAAGATTGTTGATTATGGCATAAAGGATGCCAATAATATGGGTGCAGCGATGGCACCTGTAAGTGTTAAACTAACACCATAAGGCGATGTGCTAAATCTCTACAAATTATGCGCTTTTAAGCCTGATTTTGCATTTTGAGAGGTGATGGTTTAACACTTTTTATTATGGGAAGACGGAGGGGTGAAAGTGAGAAAAATTTATACTTATGGGAATGTACAAAATTTTATAGAAAGAAGTGATGAAAAACTTAAAAACAAATTTCAAAATATTCTTGCCTATATCTCAAATGAGAAAAACGAACTTCGTGAACCTTATGTGAGACATATTTCTCAAAACCGATTTAAAGGACTTTATGAAATAAGACTAAAGGTATCGGGAGCTATGTCAAGAGTTGTCTTTTCAAAGCAAGACGAAAATATCATCCTTTTATATGCTTTTTATAAGAATGACAAGAAAGACACCAAAAGAGCACTTGAGCATTCGCTCAGGTTGTTAAATGACACAAGAAAAAATAATTACAAGGAGGTACTTATAGCATGAGGAAAATATTTGCAGTTAGTATAGTTTTGATAATTCTGTTGCTCGGGAGCGAAGTTTTTGCAGCATATATTGTTTCAGGTCAGGATATTTATATCAACGGCTCAAAAGCAGAAATGTCAGCAATAAATTTTAATGATAATAATTATGTGAAACTTCGGGATATTACAAAAGCATTGAATATTGAGATTACATACAATGCAGAAACAAATACTGTTTCAATCAATACCAACAAGCCTTACACAGAGGAAAATCCGAAAGTTGATTACATAAACGGGAAATCGTATGCAAGAGAAGATTTCACGCAAAAAGCTAATTCCGGTATTTTTAATGATGTGTATACAAGAGATGCTTATAATGCAATCAGGCAATCTATTATTGATATTGCAGAAATTACAAATAATACCGATGAGAATGGATATAATGCAAATTATGAGTATGCTCACTTTGTTGATGACACATCTGACGGAATGGGAGAAACAATAGAAGCAATGAAATCCGTAACAGCAACAATGTTTGGTTATTACAATTTCAGTTTCGGTTATGAGCCAACAATATCAAACTTCTATGAATATCCCGGATACCGAATTTGCAAACCACAGATACATAAATACTTTGAACCAGCAAACAATGCAACCGACAGCTTTGTTGCAGAGATATCCAATTTTGCTGACCGAGAAAAAGTCAAACGGATTGCTGATTATATCTGCGAAAGGGTTGCATATAAGAATGAGAATGTTGCAGGAATAAATAAAGTATTTACAGGCACACCTCCTGTCAATGGAGTATGCGGTACTTATGCAGATGCATTTGTTTATCTTTGCCAACGAGCAGAAATTCCTTGCATATCAGTTGTTGATGATATTCACGCATGGAACGAAGTGTATGTTGACGGCAAATGGTACACTACAGATATAAGCTATTATGATGTAGCAAGAACAGATGAATACCTGTTCCCTAAAAACTATCCTCGCACTGATATAAACAAACAGAAAACAAATTTTACAAAAGAATTACTTGTTCCTGGAAGTACAAAAAGTACCGATTAAAAACAAATTTTTAATCATATAGGGGGTTGCAAAAAAATTATTTTTTGGCCAAATTTTTAAATGTGTAGATATTGAAAAAATTGCACACCCCCTAAATGTGCTAAAAACGCAGTAATACAGGCGTTTTCAGGATGTGCAGAATTGTGAATTTTCAGGAAGATTTTGCACTAGTAGGGAGGGTTGCAAAATAGTCTTGAAAATAAGCACTAAAAGTTGTATCAAAGAACAGAAGTCGCCAAAGCATTTTTGCAGGGACTGTAGTTAAACATTATAATGTAGTTTTGAGTAAAAAGCAGATAAAAGAATTAAAGTTATTGCAAGAGCCTTGAAGGAAATAAGGAGTATGAACTCTAGAAATAAACTTGCAAAAGACGGAGTATTAGAGTTAAAACACACAACGCTTTGAAGAAAAAAAGAAAAGCAATCCGGCACCTTTGAAAGAACAAATCTTTTAAGGGTGCTTTTCATTACTAAGAAGTCGATATAACATTACAGATTATACTCAAACACAAATTAGTAAATCATACTTGACTAATTTATTTTTATATGCTATAATGTAGATAACCTAAAATGGAGGTCATGTATATGTTTATAGGCAGAGAAAGAGAGCTTGAAGCTCTGAATAAGCTTTATAAATCAAATAAATTTGAATTTGCGGTTATCTATGGCAGACGCCGCGTTGGTAAAACTGCGCTCATAAATGAGTTTATAGATAACAAAAAAGCCATATATTTTATGGGTGTTGAAAGCAATGCAAAGCAGAATCTTGAAAACTTCTCAAAAAGCATTATGGAGTTTGCAAGTGGTATTGAAACGGAATCCTCTTTCCTTTCGTTCCAGGCGGCGTTAGAGTATGTATTCAAGCTTGCGGAAAACGAAAGAATCATTCTTGCTATTGATGAATACCCTTATGTGGCTCGTTCATCAAAAAGCCTTGCATCTACTTTACAACTTCTAATTGATAAATATAAAGATACATCAAAATTGATGCTTATTCTCTGTGGTTCTTCTATGTCCTATATAGAAGACCATGTGCTTGCATATAAAGCGCCTCTTTATGGCAGAAGAACAGCACAAATGAAACTTTTGCCATTTGACTTTGAGGAAACATGCAGATATTTCAAAAATCTATCTGATGAAGATAAAGCACTTATTTATGGCGTTGCAGGTGGCACACCGCAGTACCTTTTGCAGATGGACGATAAATTAAGCGTTGAAGACAATATAAAAAACACATACTTAAATCCAATTTCATTCTTGTATGAGGAACCAACTAATCTTTTAAAACAAGAAGTGCGTGAACCGGCTATTTACACTGCGATCATTACAGCTATTGCAACTGGCTCATCAAGAATGTCAGAGATTTCAAGTAAAGTTGGCGAAGATACAAATGTATGTGCAACTTATATTAAAAACTTGATTAATCTTGGCATTGTTCAGAAAGAAACACCGTATGGTGAAAAGGCATCTCGTAAGTCAGTTTACTCCATTGAGGACAATATGTTCCGCTTCTGGTATCGCTTTGTTCTTGAAAACAACTCAATCATTGCACGTGGTGCTGCTGATTTGGTTTACAAAAGAATTGAACCACATTTTTCTAACTATATGGGTAAGGTTTTTGAAGAAATTTGTAAACAGTATCTTTGGAAACAACTTCTTTCCGGTAACTGCCCTGTAGAGTTTACCTCTCTCGGCCGCTGGTGGGGTAATGATCCGAAAGAAAAGAGCCAAACTGAAATTGATATTATGGGAGAACAGGATAAAAACACAGCTCTCTTTGCAGAATGTAAGTGGACTAACGAAAAGGTTGACCTCGGTGTTTTAGAAACACTTATAAAACGAGGTAATTTGTTCTCATATAAAACAAAGCATTATTACCTGTTCTCAAAATCAGGATTTACAAAAGGTTGTATTGATAAGGCTAACGAGATGAGTAATGTAAGTTTGATAGAGTTTGCGGATATGATGGAGGTATAGTATGGCTAAGAAAAAGAATAAACATGAAGCATTGTCTGTTGGAAGATTAATTAACGAAGTTTTAGTCGATCAGCTAGGAATCCCATTTCGAAACATAGTTAATGATACAACTTTTTCAGATTTTACAGGTTCTAAAAGACCAGATATTTTAATAGGAAATTTTGAATATACTGGATCAAACAATGAACAATATATAAAAAATCTTGTTGCATATGCAGAAGCAAAAGACATTACATGCAAAGTGGATGATACTGAGTGGAAAGATGCGGTAAATCAAGGTAAAGAAAAGGCTGCAAAATTAGGATTACCATTTTTCGGTGTAACAAATTGTAAAACAACATATTTTTACAATTTAAAAACCGGAAATAGAATTTCTTTAAACGGTAATGTCATCTATGAATTTCAGACATTGGATGTTTTTAGAATAATAAAAAAGCAATTAACCGAAAAACCAAATGTTGATGATATAAAAATAGGTATAGATTCACTATCCTCTGTTTCAGAAGCTGTTTTCAACAAAAAACTTTGGGAGCTAAAAGAAGAATATCGTGCGATAGATTTCGAAAATAATACACAAAAAATAGATTTTACTGTAGGAATGATTGCGTTAGAATATTATGAAGAAAAAGCTGAGATAGATGGAACTAAAGATAATTCTATGCAGTATTGGTCTACATGTAAGGCGATGATTCCCAATCCATATACATATGAAAACTCAAACACAATAACAACGATTTTAGTAACATATATAGATAGACTTACTGGCGAAGAGTCGGAGTTTAAAGAATTTTCTCCGCTTTTAAAGAAGGTAAAGGAATTAATAAGCGGTCAGAAACCTATGATTAATTCTAAACGTTTGCAATCTATATATTTTATTATTGATTCTATGCGACCTCTGCATGGTACGGGCTTTGACTTGTTCGGTGCAGTGTATGAAAATTTTGCAAACACAAAAGAGAAGAAGGATTTTGGTGAGTATTTTACAAGGCGACATTATGCACATGTTTTTGCGGAGTTATTGTTGCAGAAAGAAGATATTTTTAATTCCGAATATAAATTTTCTATTTTAGACCCAGCTTGTGGAACTGGCGGAATGCTTACAGAAAGTTTTAAGGTTTTGAAAAACAACTATGAATCTTCGGGTACATTTGATCAAGAAGCACAAACTTTTTTGTCCGAAGAGTGCTTTTATGGAATAGATGTAAGAGGAGAAAATATTTCAAGAACCCGTTTAAATATGTTTTTGGTTGGTGATGGGCACACAAACATGCACTCTGATGACTCATTAAACCCAACAACAAAAACTGGGAAGAAATTTTTGAATAAAAAATATAAATATATCATAACAAACCCTCCTTATGGACCGGGTACAGAATTAGCAAACACAGATAGTATAAACTCTTATAGGTTCGAAATAGCGTTTATCTGTAGAATTATAGATCTCCTAGAAAGAAATGGTCAAGCGTGTATAATCACCCCTGATGGCATTTTGGAAAACCCTTCTTTGAAAAAGTTTCGAAATGAGATTTTGCAAACATGTGAAATATATGCAATAGTTTCTTTACCCAAGTTTGCTTTTGCACCTTATACAAAAGAAAAAACATACGCATTATTCATTAGAAAACTACATGATAGAGCGTCCTCGGAGCAAACCAATAAAAAATTGCCTACTGGGAAATTCCAATCAACTCCAATTTGGATGTATATCATTGATAACGATGGCTTTGCTAATTCTGATAAGAGATTCCCTACTAGACTTAGAGATTCAAGTCAAAGATGGCAGCATGATGAGGTTTCGGGTTATGCTGATAGCGAAGGTATAGAAAGAAAAAGTATTCTTGAACAGCGATGGTTAAATTTTGACGATACAGCTACGGGTGGAACATTGTGGATTGATGAAGATGGCATTGAAGTAAAAATGAGAAAAGGTGGCTTTGTACAAATTGACTCTATTCGAAATAATGATTTTTTGACTTTACTTCCAGAATATTATCTAAGACCATATGAACCTAAGTTTATAACAGAGGAACAATTTAATGAAAGTATGGATAATATTGAACGTGAGATAAAAGAGTTTTTTGGACTGTAGGAGGAATAAATGAAATATCAAGTAAAAGATTATCCTATTTGTGATGCTATCTCTTGCATGAGTGGAAATTCTGGTTTAACAGAGGAATTTATATATAGTACGACACAGATAAAGGGTAAAAGGTATATAGTTTTATCCAGTGCTTTAGAAGAGGAAACAATGATGGGCGAAGTTCCGATGTGTACTTTAAACGATAAACCAATTAAAGTCTTTGAAAATAAGGAAGGGCTACTGGTTGCCAGAAATGGCAGAGCCGGGACAACAAGATATTTAACCCCAGGGCGATATACAATTAATGATCATGCATATATCCTTTCGGTTAAAAAAGGTTGTCCATATAAAATTGATCTGAGATGGTTGGCTATTCAATATAAAACTGAATTTCTTTCATATTCATCAGCTTCAGATAATGGCACATGGAACAAAACTGGCTTTTTTAAAAATGTTACAATAGACGTTCCTGATATTGATGAGCAGATACGAATCGTTAATATGGTAGAAAAGGCACAACAAACTATAGAAAAGATAAAAATAATTAAGAAGGATTTGCTTAAAGCATTTGAACGCATAATTTCTGTCGAATATTCTAAATATGTTAAACGTAATATACCAATTAATGATGTTTTAGATTGTATGAGTGGCAATTCGGGATTAACATCCGAATTCATATATAGCACTTTACATAAGCCAGGTAAAAGATTCAAAGTTTTGTCTGGAGCAACACAAGAAGAGAATTTATTAGGAGAAATCCCCAAATGTGCAATAGACGATAAAATGATTAAAACTTTTGAAGATAAAGAAGGTCTCCTAGTTGTTAGAAAAGGGAAAGCAGGTGCTACAAAGTTTCTGCCAAAGGGTAACTATACAATAAATGATGATGCATATATCTTGTCTGTAAAGCCGGACTTTGAAAAGTTGGTTGATATTAGGTGGATAAAGATTCATTGTAAAACAGACTTTATGAATTATTCATCATCTTCGGACAATGGTACATGGAACAAAACAGGCTTTTTTAAAAATGTTACAATAGACATTCCAGCGTTGGAAGAACAAAAACGTGTTGCAGCAACATATGAGAAGGCCGAAAAGTATTTTGAAAAAATACAAAAAATCGAAAAGCAACTAACAGAATTGTTGGATAAAAGGCTCTGTTCAGAATTGTAATGATAGTCAGATGTGTGAAGTTTTTTGATTTGCATATACCAAGAGCTCAAAAAAACATAGACTTTAGATAAGATTGATGTTTAAGTGATTGAACTCTTCTTACAGGAGGGAATATAAATGTGGAGAAAGTTCCGTTGGGATATGTTTGTTACATCATTTATCCCATTATGGTTTTCTATTATTGTTTTTAATCTATGGAAAGTAGTAGAAATTTCAATTGATGTTTGGGATAAGAAAAGCAAGTACATTGATAACATAGTAAATTGCATTGAAAAAAGCTATGTTGAACTCGGTGTTATGCTTGTTGTTATTTTACTTGTTTGGATTAGTATTAGTGGAATTAGCTCTTTTATAAAGGAACGTAAGTCTACAGAAAATAATCCTAAAGGGAAAATAATACGAGCAACTAAAGCTAACAAACTTTCTTCTGAGTTTTTGTTAGCATACATACTTCCTATGATAGCTTTTGACTTTGGAGAAATAAAGGATATAGTTTTGTTTGTTATATACTTTTCTGTATTGGCCTTTTTGTGCATAAGAAACAATAATATTTATACAAATATTCTTTTGGAATTTAAGGGTTATAAAATGTACAACTGCGATATTGAGTGTTCGGTGCTTGAAAAGAAAAAGATTTATCACGACAGCTTGATAATAAGTGAAGTAGACTTAACTCAGATGGAAGAAAATGAGATACCATATTGGGATTTTGACAAATATATTTATATAGCAATAAACGAGGTGGAAGATAGTGAGTAAAACCGTACTAAAGACAATATGTGAATGTGGAAAAAATGGTCAATATTCATGGAGTTTGTTTTTCTTCAAAACAGACAAAAGAAATAAACAGCCTTATAAAATGTTTAAGGTTCGTTTTAAAAACGCTAATTATCTTACTACATATGCAGCAAACTTAATTGAGACTGTTGATAAGTTTCAAATTGAACCTATAAGCGATGTCCAGGATTACGATGGTGAGAATTCAAAAGTATCATGTGATAAGATTGAATTGTCTAATCAACTAATTAGCGAACAGTGGACCTTATTCACCGAAGCTGTTGCAAGTGCCGCTGATGGTAAAGCCGACGGAAGAATTAATGGTTATATATTGTACGGACAATCTTTAAAAGAAGATGACAAGCCTATTACACTTGTTAAAGTGGCAAATCCGATAACAAAGCTTACAAACAAAAAAAGTGTAATATTCACGACTACTGCAGATGATGAACTGGAATTAATGTCTGATGATGTATGTAGGCTTTATCTTACTACTGACTTTATTGTTTTTGATGGAACCATGTATACATTCAACCATACATTTGAAACAATCTTTAATCTTGAGAAAACAATGGCTAAGGTGAAGAATGATGCTATAGAAGAGATATTAAGTACAAATGCTTTTTCTAATCCTGAAGAATTTAAAGCATTGGCAGGAAAATACAAATCATCACGCACCTTTATAACTCTTAAAAAAGAACGTGTAAATAGAATTAAAGATAAACGCAGTAGGAAGAAAGTCGCAGAAATGCTCAAACTTCCACTTGGTAGTGATGGAGAGTTTAATATAACAAAACCAGAAGATGCGTCTCTTTTATTGCGATATCTGTGTTTTAAAATATTCCAGGATAATGAGACAATGGATGTGCTTGAGGCTAATACTGTAAACAAATTAAATCTTGCATAAGGTTCAATAAAAAGACATGGAGAAATCAAACTCCACAGCTTTGCAGGAATATATGTTTTCTGAAACAAAATGAATATAAAATATACATTCATTTTAGGTGAGAAATATACAAATTTTACTCCCGAGGGGGTTGGGAAAAACGGAAATTTTAGCGTTTTTTGAAAAGTAGTCAAAAAAGCATAACAACTCCACATATCAAATGCCGCTTATCCCTAGTAAAATAGCCACATTCAGGACTTGTAAAAATTTAATTTTCAGACCACTTTTCCCACTAGTAGGGAGGGTTGGGGAAAACGCTTTTTGGTGTAATATTAAAAACGGTAAAAAATACACAAGTCGCCAAAGCATTTTTGCAGGGAATGTAGTTAGACGTAACGAGGTAATTTTGAGTGAAAACCAGTTAAACGTACAAAAGTAGTTACAAGAGCTTTGGAGGAAATAGCGAGAACAAAACTTGCGGATATAGTTAGCAAAAGACGGAGCAATAAAGTTGAAACACACAACGATTTGAAGGAATAAAACATAAATAAATTCAGCACCGTTGAAAGATTTAAAATCTTTTGAGGGTGCTTTTTCTATAAACAAAATAATAACACCTGTCCGGTGATATAATATCATAAAAAGCCATTATGGTTTGGAGGTGTTGTTATGACATATGGATATGTTAGAGTGTCCTCAAGTGATCAAAATGTAGACAGACAATTAATTGAAATGGAAGGATTAACAATCCCCGTACAAAATATTTTTATAGATAAACAATCGGGTAAAGACTTTAAGCGCCCACAATATATTAAATTGCTTGAGGTTCTTAAAAAAGGTGATTTATTATATGTAAAGTCAATAGACCGTTTGGGGCGAAACTATAAAGAAATACTGGAACAATGGCAAATGCTGACTAAAGAAATGGAAGTTGATGTTGTTGTAATAGATATGCCACTTTTAGATACACGAACTGCTAAAGATTTGCTCGGTACATTCATAGCGGACTTGGTTTTACAAGTGCTTTCTTTTGTGGCTCAAAGCGAGCGTGAAAACATAAAGAAACGCCAAGAAGAAGGCATAAAAGCTGCCAGACTTCGTGGCGTTAAATTTGGACGACCTGTTATTCCCGTGCCGGATAATTTTGAGTTTCTTGTTGAACAATGGGAACATGGGGAAATATCCGCCGATTATGTGGCTCAGAAAAGCGAAATGAGTGAATCAACCTTTTATAGAAGATTAAAAGAATTAAGGAAAAACACAAAACAAAAATCACTGTCAAATGGTACACTTTTTGACAGTGATTATTTTTTGTTGATATATACTGTTAAAAACAGATTTTAACACAAAAATTATACTATATTCCCCTTGAAAAGTCAATTAAATGATTTTATTTCTTACCAATCTCCAGTTGAACTGCCTTTGTCAAAAAGTGTACTTTTTGGTAAAGCTATCAAGTTATTAGCTAATGGAGGTGTTCGACAAGAATGGAAAACAACAGAGAACAGGAACTGAGGAAGCATAGATGCTGTTTTACAGGTCATAGACCTGATAAAATGATACAAGGCGAAAAAGAGATTAAACCGCTACTTGAGGCGGCTATAGATAAGGCAATAGCTGAAGGTTATGTAACTTTTTTAACGGGCATGGCAATGGGGACAGATATATGGGCTGCTGAAATAATTTTAGATAGAAAGAAAAAGAACAAAAATTTACATCTTATTTGCGCACTGCCGCATCCTGGCTTCGATAGCAAAAGAAGTGTTGCAGAGAAAATACGGTTTGCAAAAATACTAAAGAAAGCAGATATAGTAAGAGAAATAAGCAATCACTTCTTCAAGTCATGTTACCAAAAACGAAATGAATGGATGGTTGACAGATCAAATTTGGTTATAGCGGTATTCAACGGAGAACCAAGTGGGACTAAAAATACGGTCATTTACGCTCAAAGGAAGGGCGTAGAAATCAATAATGTTTTAAAAAACTAAATATACAAATACAACAAATCATTGACAACTTCATTATATTATTTTAAAGCAGTGGTAGAATATATACATAAAGGAGTTGTCGAATATGAAAAGAATTACAAACGAATTAATTAAGAAATTCAGAGAATATCTGTTAAGTGAAGAAAAGGCAGTAGCAACGATAGAAAAGTATATCCACGATGTTCTTGTGTTTATGACTTGGCTTGCAGGAGCAGAGGTTACCAAAATGGCAGTTCTTGAATATAAACAGGAACTAACTGAGAAGTATGCTCCCACAAGTGTTAATGCCGCGCTTTCTTCGTTGAATAGTTTCTTTGTTTTCAATGAATGGTACGATTGTAAAGCGAAAGCTGTGAAAATTCAAAAGCAGATTTTTGCCAATAAAGAGAAGGAATTATCAAAGGCTGAATACGAAAGACTGCTTTTAGCGGCAAAACAAAAGAAAAATCAAAGACTTTACTTTCTTATGCAGACGATATGCAGCACCGGGATACGTGTATCTGAGTTGAGATTTATAACAGTTGAAGCTGTTTTAAGAGGACAGGCACATATTAACTGTAAAGGTAAGATGCGGGTTGTTATTCTCACAAATCAACTCTGTAAAATGCTGAAGAACTATATAAAAGATAATAAAATAATAAGTGGCTCGGTTTTTGTTACTAAAACAGGTAAGCCACTTGATCGTTCTAATATATGGTCGGATTTGAAAAAACTCTGTGAATGTGCGGGAGTAGATAAAGAAAAAGTTTTTCCACATAATTTTAGGCATTTGTTTGCGCGCACTTATTATACTTTGCAAAAAGATATAGTTCGTCTTGCTGATATCCTCGGTCATTCCAATGTAAACACTACAAGGATTTACACAATGGAAAGCGGAGAGATGCATCGCAAGCAATTGCAAAAACTTGGATTACTGATATGTTAAATTAAAAAACCACATAATTTCTCTTATGTGGTAAAACTGAATGAAGAGTTCCCCAATTTGTGTGTTATGAAATATGCATAACGGCTATTTTAACCCGAAAAAAGAACGCCAATAAGACCAATGTATTGTGGTATTTTTGCATTGGTCTTATTGGCATTTATTTTTTTGTAGAGTTTCGATGAAATTTTACAAAATTCTCTCAAATCATTGACATTTCGATAATAATATGTTACCATATTAAAGTATAATTATGTATAGAGCAGTTGTGCGTACCACATAAGAGAAATTATGTTGTAAGTGGAGTTTATTTTTTTTGAGTAAAATTATGACCGACTGGTCGGTATAGTGTAAACAAAAAGAGGTGTTACTAGTGCTTAGCGATGAACAGAGAGAACAGAAAAAGCAAGAATTGCTGGAAAAATGCTTTGAACTTTTCGTAAAACAAGGATTAGAGAATACCAGTCTGAACGAGTTGGTGGCATACTGCAATGTTCACAAATCAACTATGTATAGCTACTTGGCGTCAAAAGATGAGATTGTAATCGAATGTGCAAAAATGCATATGCTTGAACTTGATAAGATGTTCAGCAATGTATTTAAAAATCCACCAAATACACTTAAAGAAGTATTGCAACATGGTTTTGAAAAGATTGTAGAGGAAAAAAGTAAACTAAGGTTTGTATATCAGGTTATATCAAGTCCATTGTACGGAGAACAGGCACAAAAAGAGTTATCTTCAATTTATATGAAATATGTAGATTATTCTGAACCTATTGCAAAGATGTATAAGGTTGATGAAGCAGAATTTAGGACATGCTTTGTTTTATTTTTAAGTACAATGCATGACTATTGTATGTGGGGGAATGAATTCCTTGCTAGAGAAAAGTTGGTATACATATATAACAAGGTAACGGAATTAGACAAAAATAAAGCAAATTAAGGAGTTGTTTTTAAAATGGCTATAATTGATAGAATAAAATATGATGGTCCACAAGATGCTTCGCCATGGTTGATTCACAAATATCCAAGTGAAGAATTTGTTTTAGGTTCGCAGTTGATTGTAAATCAGGGACAAGAGGCTTTGTTCTTCAAAGGTGGAGAAGCACTCGATTTATTTGGTGCGGGAACTCACACTTTACATACGGGAAATCTACCCTTACTGAAAAAAATAGTTAATTTACCGTTTGGTGGAGAAACACCGTTCTCAGCAGAAATTTATTATATTAATAAAACTTCAAAATTAGATATGAATTGGGGTACTGCAAACCCATTTCAGCTTGAAGATCCCAAATATGGTCTTATATTATCTATAAGATCACACGGCAAGTATGGATTGCGTATTACGGATTCAAGAATGTTTGTTAATGAGCTTGTTGGCGCTATTCCTAATGGTGCAACAGTAAACTATCCGTTTGTTGCAAGTTATTTTAGTGGTTTGTTAACTACATATGTAAAAACTGTTATTTCTAATTTTATGATAAAACAAAAGATTTCTTTTCTTGAGGTAACGGCGTACTTAAGGGAATTATCGGAAGAATGCCAAAAAGAGATTTCAAACGAGTTCGATAAATATGGTGTTGAAATACAAAATTTCTTTATTGAAGCTATTTCACCTCCAAAAGAAGAATTTGAAAAGCTTCGCACATATAAAGAAGAGTTGTCTTTGGGAAATGATTTCTATAAACAACGTCGTTCTTTTGATGTATTAGAAAAATTGGCAGATAACCCCAATGCAGGTGGAATGGCTAATGCAGGAATCGGATTGGGTATGGGCTTAGGGGTCGCTCCTAATATGGGAAATATTTTTGGTGGAATTGGTGAAAATACCATGAATATCAATGGTCAGACAGGCGCGCAAGGAAAAGTATGCCCTAAATGTTCTGCCCAGGTTGCTGAAGGATTAAAGTTCTGTGGTAATTGTGGGGAGAGGATTAGCAATTCGTTGATATGTCCATCATGCAATCATGAAAATCCTGAAAATACTAAGTTCTGTGGCAACTGTGGTCAAAAACTTGTAAACAAATGCAGCGAATGTGGAACAGAGAACGATTTAGGTCAAAAATTCTGCGGTAATTGTGGAAATAAACTGTAAAAGAGGTGAAAAGACAGAATATGGGCAAATATATAGCATATTTTTACATAGACAATCAATTAATGCAATTTGATCTCGACTTGTTGCTAAATAATTGTGTTGATAATTATTTAGGTGAATCAATTCTTCCGGTAGGAAGTAAGCAACTATTTCCCATTAAAACAGAGAATAAAAAATATTACCTTTATGGGAATTTTAGCAATTGGAAAATTGTTTGTAACGGAAGTGAAGTCGGAGAAAAAGTTGAAATATCACATGGAAGTTACATCAATTTTTCATCTAAGAAAAGCTCCTATTCTGTTTTGATATCAGAAACAGCTAACTTTAGTATATATAATAATTGTTTGGAAATTCAAAAAAATCAGAATATCTTTATAGGTAGGGCTCCGGAGAGCAACATTGTAATAGATATTAACGATAGTGTATCAAGAAAACATGCAGCAATAAGATTAGATGCATCAGGCAATGGCTTTGTTGAGGATTTGTCACGTAAAACAGGTGTTTTCCTAAATGGAAAAAGAATTGTTTCAAGCGAAATAAAATGTGGGGACATTATTCATATAATGGGTGTGTCTATATGTTTTATGGGGACATTTCTTGTTGTTCCTAAAAATATTGTTACAAACGGGATGAAAGAGGTCAAGTCTTTTAATGTTGCGCAGCCAACAGATAAAGAGCTTGAAGATACTTATGCAAGGACACCAAGAATATTAAAGTCATTGGATAGAAACAAAATAATTATAGATGCACCTACACAGCCTCAAAAATCCAAACAACAACCTTTTATTCTGGTTGCGGGACCTTCTGCGACAATGGCATTAGGTATGATGGCTAGTTTTGGAGTAACTTTAGCTAATGCACTGAATGGTGGAAACATATCTTCAACTATTACCGGTGGTGTAATGGTTATAAGTATGTTGTTGGGTTCTTTAATGTGGCCTTCTTTACTTAGAAATTACACTAAAAGACAAGAAATCGCAAATGAAAAGTATAGAGTAGAGAAATATAAATACTATTTGTCGGAAAAAGAAGCAGAAATAAGAAAATCCTACGAAAGAAATTGCAGAATATGGAATGAAAATCTTTTGCCAGCACCCGATAAATTGTCTCAAATTGTTTTTGAACGAGGTATAAATCTTTGGGAAAGAACATTTACAGATGAGGACTTTCTGCAGGTTAGACTTGGAATAGGTGCCAAATTATTTGAAACAGAAATCCAACATCCAAATAAAGGCTTTACATTGCATGATGACGCATTGATAGATGAAGCAATAAACTTAGCAAACAAATATAAAATGTTAGAAAATGTTCCAATTAGCGTATCATTAATAAACCAAAGAACAGTTGGAATAGTTGGAGAAAGTGAAAAAATACATAATACACTTAGATGTATGATTCTAAACACGGTTGCACTTCACTCACCTGAGGATGTAAAGATTTGTGTTATTTGTAATGAACTTCAAATTGAGCAGGTAGAGTGGATAAAAGATTTGCCTCATTGTTGGGATTCTGCTAAAACAACACGATATTTTGCAACTAATAATATGGAAGCACAAAGACTGCTCAATGATATGGATGAGAAAATTCAAGAAAGAGAAGAATTGATTGACAAAGATGCAATCAGAACCCCTCATACCATAGTTGTTGTTTTGGATGAAAAAGTAGTTGAAAATATACCTTTTTATAGATACTTAATTGATTCCAAAAACAATGTAGGCATATCCTCTATTTTTATTGCAGAACACTTTAATAGAATACCTAAAGAGTGTACTGCAATAATTCAAAACGAAAAAGATATATGCGGAATTTATACAAAGAATGAAAACGATAATAGATTTGTTTGTTTCAAATCTGATGAGTTTAAACTGACGGATGCTAAAAAAATCAGTCAGAGTATGTCTGAGATTCCGGTTAAGGTTGAGAAAACAAAACTTAGTGTTCCTAACCGTGTATCATTTTTGGATATGTATAAGGTGGGAAATATTGAGAATCTTTCAATTGAACAAAAATGGGCAAATAATATGTCAGACAAAACGCTTGCTGTTCCTATTGGAATAAAAGCAGGCGGAGAATTGTTCTGTTTGGATATACACGAAAAACACCATGGTTGTCACGGATTAGTTGCCGGAATGACAGGCTCGGGTAAAAGTGAATTTTTACAGGCATTTATATTATCAGCATTAATTAATTTTAGTCCTAATGAAATTGCATTTGTACTGGTGGACTTTAAAGGTGGAGATATGGCTCGACCATTTTTGAAGGTTCCGCATCTTTCTGCAACTATATCAAATCTATCCGAAAATATTTTGTATAGAGCATTGATTTCTTTGGAGGCAGAAGTAAAATCAAGACAAAAAATATTTAATGAAGCCGCATCATTGTTGGGCATTGATAAAATTGATATTAATTCATACCATAAATATTTTAAGGAAGGTAGATTAACATTACCATTACCACACTTAGTAATTGTAATAGATGAGTTTGCACAATTGAAATCTCAACAACCTGAATTCATGGCTAAACTTGTTGAAATAGCTCAGGTCGGAAGAAGTTTAGGAATTCATCTGATATTAGCAACGCAAAAACCGAGCGGTGTTGTTGATCCGCAAATATGGAGCAACTCAAGATTTAAAGTATGTTTGAAAGTGTTGGATAAGCAGGATAGTACGGAAATGATAAACAGACCGGATGCTGCTTTAATTAAATCTCCTGGACGTGCTTATGTTCAGGTCGGCTATGATGAAATTTTCGAACAGTTACAGTCAGGTTATAGCGGTGCTGATTATGTTGAACAAAAAGAGTATACAGATGATGAAGATGTAACAATAAAACTTATAGATTCTGCTGCTATGCCAATTAGAAGCGCTCGTAGTATATCAGGAAATCTTAAGAGTGGTAAGACACAGTTAGAAGAAACTATAAATAAGATTGTTGAAATCGCTGATGAAAAGGGATTAAGTGTAAAGCCTTTGTGGTTGGAGCCACTAAAGGAAACAATATATCTTACAGAATGTGTTGATAAGTTATACACAGATTCTTTCGAAATTTGTTGGGATCAAGATTTAGATATCTCAACTACATTGGGAATCATCGATATAATTGAAACACAGAAACAGATACCTTTAAATATTTCATTGCCGCAGAGCGGACATATTGCTATTTATGGTTCTTCTGGAACTGGAAAGACTACATTGTTACAAACAATTATTTTCTCGCTGGCAACAAAATATTCACCGGAACTGTTAAACATTTTTGCTTTTGATTTTGGCGGACGCAATTTAGGGAATTTATCGCTTCTTCCGCATTGCGTTAACGTAGCTTTTGGCGATGAAGAGGACAAAATTTCATATATGTTTGAGCAGATACTTGAATGTATCGAATCAAGAAAAGTTTTGTTTGCAAAAAATAACTGCGCTACATATGAATCGTATTTAGCAACAACAAAAAATAAACTTCCTGCAGTTCTTTTGGTGCTGGATAACTATGCTATATTCAGAGAAAAAATGTTCAAGAATGAAGATGATTTAGTTAGAATTGTTGCTAATGCAAAGGCGTACGGAATATATTTGATCGTTACAGGAAATAGCAAGAATGCAATTTATTACAAAGTTTCTGAACACATATCAAATAATATTACTTTGCGTATGAATGATAAAATGAATTACCGTGATATATTAAATGTTTCTATACCTATTGAACCTGATAATATCAAAGGAAGAGGGTTGACAGTCTTTAATAAAAAAGCGGTAGAAATTCAGGCAGCACTTCCGTTGGAAGCAGAGAACGAGGCTGACAGAGCTGAAAAGCTGAACAAAATATACACTGCT
Organism: Clostridia bacterium; assembly: GCA_045586925.1. Classification (GTDB taxonomy): domain Bacteria; phylum Bacillota; class Clostridia; order Monoglobales; family Monoglobaceae; genus SIG440. The sequence continues at coordinate 42,813 of JAZNBG010000035.1, forward strand.
ATGTCACAGGCATATAACGGAACCAATGTGGCTAGTGTTTACTCTTCTTCAACTGAAAATAGTAAATCTAATATTTCAGAAGAAAATAGTACAATTAAAACATCTGTTATTTCAACAAGGAAAGTTCCGTCAACACTTCCTATTGTTAATGCTGATGATCATACAATTGTTTGTGGTTCTTCTGTTGTAAGCGGTCAGCTTCAAGGGTTTGAAATGCGTAATACTACAAATGTATTTATAGGTGTTAATGGTTCTGAATATCCAAATCGATTGCTTGAAAGAATTATTAATTTAAACAATGCTGCATTTTACGATATTTGCTCCTCATCATCGTTAGAAGGTGAATTTATTACATCGGTAAATACGGAATCTGAAATTCATGAAATGCTTCAAAATCTCGTTTATGAAGTTAATGATCGAGAGAGTGAACTTCAAATGTTGCAGGCTGCGAATGTCGATGATTCTGAAGTATACGGATATATGCAAAAATATAAGAGGATTTTCTTGTTGATAAGAAGTTTCTCTAAGTTCTATGATGAGATAAGTGATGATGATTTAAAATTGTTGTTGACAATGTTGAAGAAGCAACGTCATCTAGGTATATATATTCTCACCATAGATGATATTGAAAGTATAGAACCATATTGTGATACAGCTTTATACATTGAATTAATAAAAACCGAAAAAGGCGTTGTTCTTGGTGGCAATATTAGTGATAAACAGGCGGCTCGATTGTGTAAACAATTCTCTGAAATACCTGTTGCAGAAAGAAACAAGAAACTGTCTGATAACAATGCATTTATGTATAATGATGCAAAATGGTCAGTAATTGAAATCAATTAAATAGGAGGTGTATAATATGAATTTTTCTGACAAATCTTTACATTTAACATATGATGAGTTTTATGCATTAATGTGTTTGTTAGGTGCAAAAAGTGTTCAAGGAACTTTTGTTGAAAATCATAATAATATATCTCCAAATGATTTCGAGAATATATGGGCAGTCTGCGAAAAATCACTGATTTCTAAAGGATATATGACATTAGACGGTGAGGATTTGCAGCTGGATATTAGTTTATATAGCATTATAACAGCATGTGTGAATGCCGAAAGAAAATATAGTGTACAATTGTCAAAAGATAAATCCAATATTATTGATACAGTTTTTTATGATGGAAATAAGGCAATGGTATGTATCAATAATTGTGATGAAAAGAAAGAGGTTTATTTAAGTTATTGCAATAAAAAGAAATCTTTTGATAATGTGGTTAAGGAAATTCCGGATATTACACAAAATATGCTTAACGAAAAATCTGCTGAAATTACCCTTTCACAGCAGGAATATTTCACACTCATGTCTAGTGCTAATTTGGGGGACTATACCAAGGCTCGAAATCTATTCCCTGATGATATGGAAGAAGAATATTTAATGGATTTGATAAACACATTAAAAAATTCTTATGGGTTACTATCGGTTAATGAATTTGAAGATGAGGAAATTAGCACTTACAGCATTTTATTTGGAAAAGAATCTTTATGGGCTATTTATGCACAGGATGAAGAAACAATATCCTTTAAATTGGTATCCAAAACTGATTTAGAAGATAGCCTCGCGCAAACTTTTGGTTATGACGGAGGTGGCAAATAAAATGACTGAAAAAATTACGTTATCGGTATGTGTACTAGGAATTAATAAAAATTGTGATTTTTCTGTTCCGACAAATATGTCAGTTAGAGAAGCAATTAAGTTAATGAAAAAGGTGATAACCGAAGAATATTGGGGTAACTCACCTATGCCAAAGAGCAGAATGAATTTGATGAAGTTGTCTGATCTTGAGGTATTAAATGATTCATTGAGTTTTGCCCAACTCGGTATTTCAAGTGGAGAAAGATTGATTTTTGTTTAAGGAGTGTAAAAAATATGGCAACGTTTAGAATTAACTATTCAAGAGTTATTTCGCAAGCTAACTCTATGAATAATTTAAGTGGCGATCTTTCTTCTGAAATACGTAGGTTAGAAAATATGTTAAGCGAAGCTCGAAGTAATTGGAAAGGTCCAGCATCAGAAACATTTCAAAGACAATTAAGTAATTTAATAGGAGATATGAAGAACACAAAAAGTAAAATGTCAAGTGTTTCAAGTACAATTAAGAGTGTCGCAAGAAGGATACAAGCAGAAGATGAGCGAGCTGCTGAAAGAGCAAAAAAACTGAAATAAGAATTTGGAGGTGGAAATATGGAAGCTGCGGCTGCAACACCGATTAATTCAGTAGCAAGTACAGTGGTACCTATAGCGGTTGCTGTGCTTGTTGGAGTGGCAATTTTCGCTTTTTTAAGGCGAAAGTAAAGATTAACTTAGGGTTATAAAATAATTATTATAACAAAATTATTTTTCGAAAGGAGCAAATTTATTATGGCAAACGCATGGTCAGTAACCACAGAAAGACTTACATCTTCTGCAAACATTTTGGAGGAAAAAGTCGCAACGTACAATTCAGAATGGGGCAAACTTTACACAGAGGTTCAGAATTTAAAATCCTCACAGTGGCAGGGTATCGCAAGTGATGCATTCAACGCAAAACTTGAGTCCTACAAAAATGATTTTGAAGAATTAGCAAAAGTATTGAACAGCTATAAAGATTTCTTGAAATCAGCAGCAGAAAGATATGAGAAAACAGAAGAAGCAGTAAAAGATGCAGCTGGAAATCTTAATGCCGGAATATAAATAAAATTTTAGGAGGATTTTAAAATGGCTACAATTAAAGTTGATTCAACAGTAATGAGAGACAAAGCAGGCACATTTAAGAATGTTGCTAACACAATAAAAAATTTAACAGATGAAATGACTCAGGAGATAGAAAGTTTACGTTCAGCATGGGAAGGCGAATCCGCTGAAGCAACTGTATCAAAATTTAAAAGTTTAGCTTCAACATTTGAAGAAAAGTTCAATACAATTAACCAGTATGCATCTTTCCTTGAGGAAGCAGCTAATGCTTATGACGATGCAGAAAAGGCTGTCGCTCAGGGAGCAGAAGGCACACAGGCTTAATTTGAAGTTTGATAAACACAGAGGCATATAAAATGCATATCTGAAATTATATGTCTCTGTGAAGTTTGAATTAAGGAGGTGTAAAGGTGCCTTACATAAAAGTTGACACAAGGAGATTATCCAACTTTGGAAATGTTGCATCTTCTACAAGAGGTAGAGTTGGTAATATAAAATCTTCATTTTCCTCTATTGGGAGTTCTCTTGATTGGGATGTAAAGGCTTGTTCTGGTATCAATAGGACAATAAGCCAAATTAACAACGAACTTTCAGCAGAGATGTCGAGTTTAAGGAGAATTGAAACTTTTTTTGATTTGGCAGTTAGGAAATATAATGACGCCGAAAAATCCAAAGAAAAACTATCAAAAATTCCTCAAACGAGAAGGGTAGCTACTCTTGGTCCAGGAGGTAGAATGAATAATACAACTAAAAATGTTGCATTATTATCTGTTTATAAAAATAACAAAGCCAGTATAACATCCCAGGTAAAAGTGAAAGAAAATTCCGAATGGACAAAACTTCTCAAGAAAATAGCAAAAAAAGCAGGTTTCGCTGGCTCCATTTACGGAATTTTAAGTGGAGAATCTGAAACCATTCAACATATAAAAGATGGAGAATATGCAAAAGCGATGCAGAGCTTTGCTGGAGTGGCGAAAGGTGTAATTAAAACTGTTCCAAAGATATTTGATAAATATGGAAAGATGAAAAAAGCATCCCATTTATTGACCCCTATGCAGAAATTAAAAAATTGGGGGAAATCAATAGTTGGATTAGATGATATGATAAAAGCACCTTCAAAAGCTTCAAAAGTAACATCAAGAATCTATAATAATATGCAAAAGTTAGATATAAAAAAACTTGGCAAGGTTACGAAGTGTGATGTTATTATAAGTAGCATTGTAAGTATTATTGGTAATGCCTCTGAATATATGGAAGGCAAGATAAGCGCTGCGAGAGCGGCAGCTGAAACCATTGGAGAAACTGTAATAGAAATTGGAAAAACCGCACTACTGTATAAAGTAGTTGGTGTTGCTGCAACTGCTGTAGCAAGTGCTGCAGGCATAGCTGCTGTTCCTGCAATTGCAGTAGCCGGTGCTGTAGTTGTGATTAGTTGGGGCATTGATAAGTTGACAGAAAAACTAACAGGAAAAAATTTCACTGAATGGTTATCTGATGGAATAATTGATGTTGCTTCATACGTCGGCAAGTCAGTGAAACAGGTTGCAAATACTGTAGTTCCAGCAATTCGTAATACCTGTACCAATGTTATAAACAAGGCTGGTGAATTCTTCGGAAACGTAAAAAATGGCGTGAATAATTTCTTTGGAAAATTAAGATTTGCATTTTAAAAAAAGGAGTGAATTTAAATGATTAAAGATTTATTGCCGGTTGGTAGTGTAGTTTTACTTAAAGGTGGCATAAAAAAGTTAGTTATTATGGGGATTAAGCAGGCTAACGCTGAAGAACCTGATGTTGAATATGACTATGCAGGAGTAATGTATCCAGAAGGATATTTGGGAAATGATACCCTTTACCTTTTTAACCACGCTGATATAAATGATATTATTTTTACTGGATATACCAATCCTGAACGTGATGAGTTTTTATTAGAAGTAGAAAAATTATACAATGATTAATGCAGTTGCTTTTTCAAATGTTGGGAATATCAGGAGTAACCACGAAGACAATTATTTACTTGGCGTTGGCAACCACATTGACGAAGTGATACAGAGGCAAATGAGAAATAATCTCTACATGCAGAAATCCACCTATACGGGTGATGCAGGTGTATTTGCAGTTTGTGATGGTATGGGTGGACATGCTTCTGGAGAGGTTGCAAGTTATGCAGCTATTTGCTGGTTAAACAATAAAGCTAATTTATTGCTGAATTCTCAACCTACAGAAATAATCAGTTGCATAACAGAATTGAATTCACATATATGTAATGAAGCTGATAAATCCTCATGTTGTAACAACATGGGAAGTACTTTAAGTGCAATGATAATCAATGGCAGAAGTATTCATACCATTAATGCCGGAGATAGCCGTATATATTCCTTTAAAAATGATAAATTATCACAGATAACTACAGACCACACTGAGGGACAGCGATTATTGGACCTTGGATTACTTACAATGAATGAGTTGCCAGAATTTTCGTCACGAAAATCGTTATATAAGTACTTGGGACGAAAGGGAGAATTGATAGCTGATGTAGTAGATATTAGTGGTAGTGATGGGTTGTATATGATCTGCAGTGACGGCCTTACGGATGCACTTAATGATTGCGAAATTGAGGGAATATTTTTAAAACGTGATTCAATTTCGGATATCGGACAAGAGCTAATGGATTCTGCTTTAGCGAAAGGAAATTTATGTGCTGATAATGTGACGTTATTATTAGTTGAAATATCTTACTGATGAAAGAAGGGATAAATTTGATAGGAAAAACCATTTTAGGTTATACCATTGAGGAAGAAATTGGTTCGGGTGGTTTTGGAACAGTTTATAAGGCTTATAAAAGGGACGAATCCGGAACATTTATTAGAGCAATTAAACATATATCCCTTCCTACAAAAAAACAATACAACGATGTACTAAATTCAATGGGTGGAGATTATGCTAAGGCAGATAACTATTTCAATGATATATTGAACGATCTCGTCAGCGAAATAAAGATATTATATAATCTTACAGAGCAAGGAGTTCTAAACGTTGTAAGATATACTGATCACCACATTGAGAAACAACAGAACCCTATCAAATATGATATATACCTTTCTATGGAATATCTAACACCATTTGACGAATATATCCAAACAAGCAAACTTGCGGTTAGGGATGTTATAAAATTAGGAAAGGATATTTCAGCTGCACTTATCGCTTGCCATAAGAATACCATTATGCATCGAGATATTAAAGATGAAAACATCTTTGTATCTAACGATGGCACATATAAATTAGGAGATTTTGGGGTTTCAAAAAAAATGCAAGACAGCTCAAGGGCTGAAAGTATGAAAGGTACACCTAATTATATCGCACCTGAAGTGTATTTAGGAAAAGGCAAATATGATTGCACTGTCGATATATACTCATTGGGGATTGTATTATACAAGCTTCTCAACTATAATCGTAATCCGTTTTTGCCTGAATATCCGTTGGAATACAATAGTGTAGATGAAGATAAAGCTTTTGAAATGCGTATGAAAGGAGATACGCCTCCTGCTCCGCTTAATGCAAACAATAAACTTGGCGAAGTAATTTTGAAAGCTATAAGCATTAGAGAAAATCGCTATAACGATGCAGCCGAGCTATATGAATGCTTAAATGAAATCGAAAAAAGCTTAACAAACGAGGAACTTAATAAGGTTGTTATATCTCCAATAAAGAATATTGTTGATAAAAAGCCTGAACCTACACCACAGATTCAGAGTGACAAAAATTTAAAAGAAACTATTGGTGAAGATTATAATGTAACCAATCAGGAAGAAAAAGAGACAGGAAATGGCGCTCTTTTTGAAACTCATGGAGATGATTATACTCCTCCGGTAATAAAAAGAGAAGAGTCCCAAACAGAATCTATAGTAACAAAGGACGAAGAAGCAGAAGATTGCATAGAAGATGTTGAACAGGAAAAGCCATTAGTGAAAACAAAAACAAGAAAGAAAACTTTGCTATATGTCGGCATGGTTTTGGCTGTATTTGTAGCATTGCTTGGATTTAAAATAGCAAACAATATAATGTCAAAAGATAATTGGACCGGATTTAGTCATGTATATAATGTTACTGCTGAAGGAAAATATGCAGACGGAAAAAGCGAAGATGAAACAGGAGAAAAATTTGAAATAGATTCAGAGACAATTAAAATGGCTTTGGAAGATAATATTCCTAAAAAATTGCCATTAGATCAAGAATATAACTTTGAATTTACAATATATTCACCTGATATGCCAGAGAGCATAATGGTTTTAGCCGGTAAAGGTGGCGGATATGTTAATTTCGAATATATATCTTGTGCAGAGGAAACAAGCAAGGCATATATAAAATTTCCGTGGGAGTTTCAAAGTAACCTTAATGGAGAAACTCTGTATTCCCCAGGAGAGAAAATTAGATTTAGAATTGTGGTAGAATACAGAACGAAAAACGATGATGGTTCTACTCGTTATGAGAAAATCTATCTTGATAAAACAGCTTTAACATTAACAAAATAAAAGCAATATGTTGATAATTTTGAAATTAAGAAAGAAGGGATAAAGTTGATAGGACAAACAATTTTGGGATATACAATCGAAGAAGAAATAGGTTCAGGTGGCTTTGGCACAGTATATAAAGCGAGAAAAAGTAACCAATCAGGAACTTATGTGCGTGCAATTAAACATATATCCCTTCCTACAAAAAAACAATACAATGATGTTTTGAACTCAATGGGTGGAGATTATTCGAAGGCGGACGATTATTTTTCGGATATCCTAAAAGATATTGTTGGAGAAATTCAAATATTAAATAACCTTACTGAACAAGGTGTTCGTAACGTTGTTTGGTATTATGAAAATCAAATAGATGAGTGCCAATCTCCACTAAGGTATGACATATATATTTTAATGGAATATCTAACCCCGTTTGATGAATACATACAAGTAAATGAATTTACGGTGAGAGATGTAATAAAACTAGGTAAAGATATTGCAACAGCACTTGTTGCTTGTCATAAAAATAATGTTATACATCGTGATATTAAAGATGAAAATATATTTGTTGCAAACGACGGAACATATAAATTAGGTGATTTTGGAGTATCAAAGAAACTTCAAGACCGTTCCCGGGCTGAAAGTATGAAAGGTACACCAAATTACATTGCACCAGAGGTATATTTGGGTAGAGGAACCTACGATAATACTGTAGATATATATTCACTTGGGATAGTGTTATATAAATTACTTAATTATAATCGTAATCCATTTATGCCTAAATATCCTGAACCATTCAACAGCAATGATGAAGATGTTGCCTTTGAAAACAGAATGAAGGAATTAACACCAGAACTTCCTCAAAATGCTGAAAACAGTCTTGGTAACATCATTTTGAAGGCTATTGGAAAGCGTGATGAACGTTATGATTCAGCAACAGATTTTTTAGATATTCTTATGGAAACTGAAAAAAGCTTAACAAACGAGGAATTGAACAAGGTTATAATCACACCTGTAGCAAACGATAAACAGCAAACAGCAGGAACAGTGAATAAAGAAAGTAATATTCCTCTGAAAGAAACAATTGGTGAGAATTATGAGGTTACGTCAAATGTTGTTAAGGGACAAGGAAATGGGAATCTTTTTGAAACTCAAGGCGAAAAATATGTTCCACCAGTATTGCCGGATGAGCCAAAAAGGATAATTCATGAAGCAAAAGCGGAGCCTCCTAAAATAGAAACACCCAAAGAAGAAAAATATGAATATGATTATGCTCCAAAAGGTCCTCGTACTGCACCACCAGAAGAACCGCATGTTGAACCTATTCAAAAAGGAAGTTTTGATTGGTTATTATATGCTACACCTTTTGTGATTTTATTGGTATATATCGTATTGTTTTTCGTGTTACTACCAAAAGCTTATGATAACACAGTATCATTTATAGATTGGGCAATTAAAAATCCGCAGGATTTGCTTGAAGCGATGAAATCGTCTGATAATGTATTGCCGCCAATATATAAGGTTATTTTCCTTAAATTATTAAATATAGCGTTGTTTTCAGGGTTGGTTATATCGTTATATTTCATCGGAAGAAAACTTCATTTTTCTAAACCAAATTATGCATCCAATGCAACATTGATAGACAAAGAAGCTTACTATTTGTCCTTGGAAATATACGAAGAATTAAAGGCTGAATCTATACCCAATACGTCAGATATTATATCTTCTGTAAAAGTAGTACATGACAGATTGAAAAATGATAGCTCTTTTGGTATAGGAAATCAAAGTGTGATTCGTTGCGAACAGGAAATTGAGTCACTATTAAGAGTTGTTCAGTCAAATATTGCAGGTTTGAAAAATGATAGTACATTTTCTGGCTCAAAACAGACTATACTAACTTCCTGCAACAGAATAATGGCAAAAATCAAAATGAGAACAGAGTTAAAAAAGAGATAAAAAGGAGCGAATAAATAATGGCACATCAAGTAGTTGAACTGGAATGTCCAGGCTGTGGAAAACCCATAACAACAAGTACAAAACAATGCCCACAATGTTTTAGGGAGATTGTAATCACCACCTTTAATAGTGTAGCATCTATGTCACCGTTGGATATAAACAAATATGCAAGTGCATATAGAAAAGCTTTAGCTGGAAATCCGGATAATAAAGATTTGAACACATCAATAGCATTTTGTTACTTGAAATTAAAACTGTATGATAAAGCGTTACCTTGCTTTGAAAAAGCTATTGAAGACAATTTTGATAATTCAGAAACATATTTTTATGCGGCTATATGCCTGCTGAAAGGTAAAAAAGCATTTCTTACTCTTAGAACTGATATTGATAAGATTGAAGAGTACATACAAGCTGCAATCATGATAGAGCCTAAAGCTATCTATTATTACTTTTGGGCATATATAAGATACGATCATCATTTTAGAAAGGCGTATAATATGAGTCCAAATTATAGGGAGTTATTATCACAAGCTACACAAATAGGATTATCACAAACTGATGTACAGGAATTGTATAGTACTTTAGGAATTGACCGTCCTGCACAGTTATAAAAAGTACAATTTAAGAAGGGAGTTGTTTATTTTTGATCTGTAAAAAATGTGGAATACGATTAGAAGAAGATGCATTGTTTTGTGGCAATTGCGGAAGCAAAGTAGAACCTGATTCTGCTAAAACCGCGGTTGAGGATTCAAGTCATGAGTTTGTTTACCCAGAGATACCTATGCCTTCAAAAACAACAACGGTAAAGAGGAAAAATAACATGTTGATTCCAATAATATCAATTTCTGTTGTTGCTATTGTTCTAATTGTAGCTTTGATATTATTTTTACTACCAAAATTTTTGAATACTAGTGAAGATGTGGGCACAGATGTTACAACACAGGATGTTATAACAAAAACAGAAGATTTATCTGATTCCTCTTCAAGTACTGAAAGAACAGAAATAGAAGATAGTGAAATCAGAAATATTATAAATCAATATTCAAACTACACCGATTTTGGTATATATGTTCATAATTTAAACAATGATTATGAATATGGTTTTAATGATGATTCTGTGTTTTTAGCTTCTGCTATGTGTCAGGTTGTAATATTAGATACCTTATCAAGAACTGTAGAAGATAACAATATAGATATTAATCAGGAGGAACTATATTTTAGCTATATACCTAATGGTAAAGAAGCTCCTACGAGCAAAAATGAATCTGACACATATATAAATTTAAAAAAATGCATAGAAGATGTTGCAGTCTATGGAGATAATAACAAATCTAATCATATCGTCGATTATATTGGACAAGTCAATAATGTTAACAATGGATTTGACGTAATAAACAATATGCTTAGACGTAACGGATATACAGATACACATATTAACAGGAAAACTTTTATTAATCCGGATTATATTGATAATAGCGTACCTGCTAATACGACTACTCCAAGCGAAATAGCAGATATATTTGAAAATCTAATCAACAACGGCGGATTTGGAAATAAAAATTATATGATGAACATATTCAAATCTGTTGCACTTGATGGACAACCTATAGGCTTGAAAAAATGTGTGCCTGCGTATTACGATATTTGCAATGTAAATGCTTTGAACTCGCAATCCACTAACAATGTTGCTATTATTAGCGATGGTAATACGGAATTAGCTATTGCAATACTATCAACAACCGATGAATCAAAAACTGATGTAGAAAATAACGAAGATCGTGAAATTGTTATAGCAGAATTAATGAAATACATATTAGATACACAGTTTGAAAATTAGAGGTGTGGAATGAATAACGAAAGATTAGACCGAAAACAAAGAAAAGTACGAAAAAAGAGATTGTTTATGGTTAAGGTAATTGCATTCATTCTTTTTATCGTTATAGTTTTTATTGCAGGATTTTACTTTGGTAAAACATATAGCTCTAAAAGCATTCCAGTAGCAAATTTTGACAATGAATATTCTGAGGAAAAGAGCAAATTAACTGATAATTCCGATGAATTTGATAAATTAAACATTTTAAAGACGGATTTAGTTAGTATTATGAATAACAAATATCCTACTGTAGATTTGTCCTTTGCAATCAAAAATCTTGATACGGGTGCTATGGTAGTACATAATAACAAAAAAATGAATAGTGCAAGCATAATTAAATTATTCATTTTAGAAACTGTATATAATGAAATTATTCAAGGTAAGTATGTGCTTTCCGAGGAACGAGAAAAAGAATTGGAAAAAATGATTACGGAAAGTGATAATAACGCTGCCAACAACTTTATAGATGACTTTGGTGGACAAAATGAAAAGCGTAAGGTTGATGAAACTAATTTAATTAATAAAACAATAAAAGAAAAAGGATATTTGTTTACTGAATTAAATCGAAAAATGCATGATAAAACACCACCAGAAGGTCCGTCGGGATATCAGAATTATACCTGTGTCGAAGATGTATGTAAATTCTTAGAAGGAATATACAACAAAACTCTTTTTGAAGAACCATACAATACATATGCTTTAAATTTAATGAAAAATCAAAAAAGAAGAGCCAAAATCCCTGCTATGATAACAGACGAATATAACGATGTTATAGTTGCAAATAAAACTGGTGAGTTGTCCCAGGTGGAAAATGATGCAGCAATAATAATGAGTGATGATTTTAACATTATATTTGTGGTATTAACTGATAACATACCATTCAAGGCGGATGGTACAACTGATTATGATTTAAAAGAAGAAGTTCAAAAAACCATTTCTAAACTAGGGTTAAAGGTTGTTGAATTTTATAATGCAAATCAGTTTTAAGCTTAAAACGCAACTTGACAAAAAATTAGTTCTGACAACAAAACAAAATATATAAAACAAAGGAGAATAAATTATGCAATGTCCAAAATGTGGAAAAGAGAATGCAGACAAAATGAAATTTTGTAGTCAATGCGGAAGCCCATTGGCTGACAATGAACAAAGAAAAGATGAAAGTACAGTGGTAGCTGGTGAAACAATATCGTCAAATGCATCATATACAAAACCTAAAAATTCAGTTGATGAAAATGTTAAAAGATCAAAAATTTATTCATACTTCTATGGTTCAAACACTGTTTTTCAGCAGTTTATAATCATATTAGGTGTTTTCTGTCTTATGATGATTAATGTTGCTAATGTAGCACAATATGCAAAGTACAACTCTATGCAAGAGAAGTATTATGAGTTGCGAGAAGAAGTATCAATGGCTGAAAGCGAGTATGAAGAGCTCTACTATGAATATAGATATGACTTTGATGTTGACCGATATGAGGCTGTTTCAGTTACAAAAGACGAAAAAGATTATGATGAAAAAGTTGAATATAATAAAGCTTTAGAAAAATATGAAAAAGCTAATGAAAAATGTGAACAGTATTCAGAAAAAATGAACAATGCACATTCTTCAACACCGTTTATGGAAACTGTTTTCAAATTTCTAGGATATATAGCAATTTTAGTTGGTGTTATTTGGTTTATTTATAAAAAAATCACTTTTGATAAAAGTGGAGAATATGTATATGATCAAGAATTGAAAGATAAAATTGAAGAAGCAAAACAAAAAGGAATGGACAAGCTTAACATTATTTCTGAGCAAATTGAGAAGGTAGAACCGGTTGTACTTAACGGTATTGCTCATGTTGATAATGATTTAGTGTCAGCAATATCCATAGGTAAGCTCGGCGCGTTATTCCAAACTTTGTTCAAGTTTATTTTGTCCTTTGATAAGATAATTATAGGATTAATAGGTTCGTCTATTTTAACTACAATAAGTACATTTTTAGTTTCTAAAAATGTGCCGTTTATAATTGTATTTTTGCTGGTATTTGGCGGTATAGGATATTTAGGATGTCTCGTATATAAAAAGTATGAAATTGATTCCTACATAAAGCCTAAAACCATTGAAAGATTAAATAAATTTGCACCGCACTACATTGAAAGAGTAGGTAGTGATGACAGATTAAGAGTATCCCTTCCTGCTATTACGGTTTATATGTTTGGTGACGACCAGTTGTATATGTACTATCAGTATTTGGATATTGTAACTGGTAAAATATTCTGCGAAGGTGTTCATGAATACTTCTATGAGGATATCGTGGGTGTTACCTCTGCTCAGGAAACTAAAAAGACATATAAACGCTATGGATTTATGAATCTCTTCTTGAGAAGCATTGATTATCTTAAAGAACATATTACAGTGGTTTCAAGCGGATGCATGCATAAGGAATCATATGTTGTTGATATCGGACATTCTCTTCTCGACACACAATTTGTTGGTATGAGAAATCTTATTCGTCAGAAGAAAATGGAAAAGTGATAAAGAATTATTTTAATGTTAACTACTGTGTAATGCCACTACATAGATGTTATATACAAACAACACAAAAGGAGATGTTTAAACATGGGACTTATTGATGGCGCAGCAGCTGCAGCTGAATTCGCACAATGGCAAGCACAAAGAAAGAACCTGATGAAAGCGGCTAATCCCACTCAGAAAAAGGCAATTAAATACTTTATTCCTGAACCAGGATGCAAAGGTCTTTTTGACAAAGTATCAGACGAAGAATATGATGAAATCGTAAAGGGTATGGTTAAGTCAAGCAATTCTTATCAGAGAGCTCTTGACAAAATCGGTCTTGATGAAAGCGAACTTAAAGAGATTCCTCCGGTTACATTATACGGATACGAAGAAGGCAAGAATAGCTTTTCAAAAACAAATATAGATGGAACATACAGAACTAACCTTTACTCCATCACACACTTGTTCTTCTCTGCTACACAGGTTTATATGTATCAGCTCGTTTTAAATACAATGAAGAATGACCGCAAGGAAAGAACTGAAGAATATTTCTATAAGGATATTACAAACTTCTCAACTCTTTCCGATACTGTTGAGTCTATTACTTTCAAGGGCTGTCAGAATACAGTGCAGAAAGTATCTGTTGAAGTACAGAAATTCTCTCTTATCGTACCTGGCGACAAATTCACTTGTGCTACATACGGTGATATCGATCAGCAGGTAAGAGCAATGAAAAATAAGCTTAGAGAAAAGAAACAATAATTAGTTATAGCGTGCACGCTAAAGGTAATTATAGGTGATATAGGTGGCATCTGTATCACCTTTTTTCTTAAAGGATGGTCACATGTTTAGAAAGAAAAAAGAATTTGTTGAGTATCACAAATATAAAGTTGTGAAAGAAAAAAAGATAGTAAGAAAAGAAGAAATATATCCTGAAACACATCAAAAATTGGTAAGACCTAAAATAAACTACCTTAGTGTCTGTTTGAAAATAGCATTTAGTCTAGTTGTAAATCTTTTAATAATGATGTTGATTTTTGATTTGATTACAAGGAAAGCGTCAATAACACACGAATGGATTTGGCGTGTTTTGACTTTTGTTTTTCTACAGGTGATAACAATTATAATTAGCTTAAAAAGAATTGTGATTTTTATAATTAGATTGTATCAAAGGTATGCTCCGTATGAGGTAAGATCAACTTGTTTGTTTGTACCTAATTGTTCGGAATATATGGTTTTGGCAATTGAAAAATATGGTTTAATTAAAGGAATTAAAATGGGGCTAGCACGATTTAATCGATGTAAACCTCCATATGGCGGAGTAGATTATCCATAATAAAAAAGAGAGGAGAATATGTATGAATCTTATAGTTGCAATCGGAGGAGTAATTTTAAGTCTGATAATAAATTTCTTACCTACTATAATTGCTTTTGTAAAAGGAAGTTATAAAAAAATTAATGTTTTATTATTAAATGGCATTCCATATGCTTTGTCTGTTGTGTTGATTTTTATTTCGATCCCTGTACTGAACCCAATAATTGCTTTAATAAATATTGTTTCATGGGTTGCAGCTTTAATAATGGCTTTGAAAAATTAGAGGTTTTTTATACATAAGAACAATAAAAGAATATTATTTTAAAAAATTAATAAAAAAAACAACTCCACCTATTGTAAAGATAAAAATGATGTGTTAAAATATGCTTGTAAAAACTCATGATGAGTTTCAGGTAAGAAGATTACACAGGTAAGAAGTTAAGCAGGTTTAAGATGTTACTCAAAGGGACAAGTCTGCCCTTTTGCAGAAAACGCACCTGTGATTGTCATAAGTGGAAACAAAAAGAAAGCAAACGCAAGTAATGAACCTACGGGGGATTTCGGTGTTTGCTTTTATTTTATCAAGTAGTAGAAAATAAAAATGCTTCGAGTATAGAAAAAACATTGAAAAAGTGAAACGATATGTTTATTTTCCCTCCAGGTATTGTAAATCAGGAAATAATAATGTAAAATGTACTTGTAAAAATGGTAAGCAGTTACACGGGTAAGCAGTTAAGCAGGTTAGCATAAAAATTGTTGGCGGGATAAGTCTGTCCGTTTTTAGCTATCTGCTTTAATGGAAAGTGTGAAAAGCATTATCCAATTTTACGGAGATTAAAATTATATAGGCGGTAACAAAGAATGTAGAAACTATCCTATGGGATAAGACTGCATTCTTTTTGTTTTTAGAAGATAGATTTATCGGTTAGGAATAAAAGTTTTTATGAAGTCCTATACGGCACTTTTTACACTGTCTTGTAAAAGGATGTACGGACACAAAGATGTTTTGGTTGGAGAAACAAAAATGCAGAGTTTGCCATCGGATTTGTACGCATAGACTTTAAAAAATCCGTAGAGGTTGGACAGAACCTTGACATAGTAGCGGCTGTGAAAATATTAAATTACATATGTCACCGCTATGACATATTTCAGCATCGGCATAAATATATGCACCTGAGTTTAGCAGGGATGCTACCGCAGGAGAGTTTCTCCAACTACCTTTTGCGGGAATATTACTAACCGAGCAATATGCTTTAGATAAAATGGAGACAGGAACAAAGAAAACGTCTCAAAATACTGCAAATACTGGGTTTCTCACACAGTCATACCGGGAAACACAGAGGTAACGAGGTGAAATTCCAACGGGATAGGTATGCCCTATGCTGAGGAAAGGACATTACAATGTGTAAAAACATATACAAGAACTTGGAAATACAGTACAAGAAATTATTCCGCCATTTAAAGGTCGGAAGTTTCAAAACAAGAGAACGTTACGGAAAGGCGTTTAAGCGATTCATGGTATTTTTGGCAAGAGAATATCATTTGCAAAAGTTGGCAAACATTTCAGAAAAGCATATATACGCTTATGTAAGCTATATGCAAAATAAAGGTTTGTCTGCCTCAACAATAAAGACCGAGCTTGCGGCAATACGATTTTTCCACGACAGTATGCCGTACACAAGAAGCACCTTGCCGACAAATGATGAACTCGAACTTGAAAAACGTAATTTCGGCGGAGTTGACAGAACTTGGTCCGAAATAGAGTTTGCAAAAATGCTTGCAGCATCAGTGATGGGAGAATATCCGGAGTATTCGGGAATGCTTTACCTTGGAAGATATGCCGGACTTCGTTTGGAAGAATGTTTCCGCATTGACACCAACGATGCTAAAAATGCTCTTGAAACGGGACAGCTACTGGTTAAAGGCAAAGGTGGACTCACAAGGTATGTACCGATTTGCTATCAACTTGAGATTGTATTTCGTGATATGTTAAAGATTACACCTATCGGACAAAAGCTATTTGTAAGACCGTATGACAAGACACATCTTGCAATGAAGCGTTTGCAAAATTTTATTGCATACCACAGAAAAGAGTTTACTGAAAACAGAATTACCTTTCATGGACTTCGACATACATATGCTCACGAACAGTATGAGAAGTTCATAAAAGAAGGTTGTTCGGAATTTGATGCCCGAAAAAAGGTATCGGAGCTGCTCGGTCATCATCGTGATGATGTAACGAGAATATATTTAGCCGAATAAAAATTTGAATATTTGGAAATTATTAGATATAGCGAAAGGAGCTTTGTATGATAAGTACTTCTGATATCGATAATTTCGTAGATTTGAAAAATTTGGCTATTGATAAAACAAAACCAATTGAGGAGCGGCTAAAGCAATTTATCACGGATGTAAAAAATCCGTATATGGTAAGAGTTGGCGATACACTGGTACGAATAGAATTTACCGGTGGAAGAAACTTTTCAGATGCTTTAACTGCAGCTTTCGGTGCATAAGTGGAAATTTCATAATATTTCCTCTTGAAGTTTAGGCGGCGGTATGATATAATTTTTAATGTAGAGATTAGCATATCGCCGTCAAAATAAAAGACGGAGGTACGCGATATGACAAATACAAAATATGCGATGTACTTAGAGCAGCCTCCAGTATTTAAAATACAGTGGAGAGCTGCTCTTTATATAAGACTTTCAAAAGAAGATGGCGACAAAGGAGAAAGTAACTCTGTAACATCGCAGAGAGAAATATTAAAAGAATTCTTAAAGCTTCGCCCTGACATTGAACTCTATGACATTTATGTAGATGATGGTTGGTCGGGTACAAACTTTGACAGACCTGATTTTACACGAATGATGGAAGATATTTATTCCGGCAATGTAAATTGTGTTATAGTAAAGGATTTATCGAGATTCGGAAGAAACTATACTGATAGCGGAAATTATCTTGACAATGTGTTTGTGAGGCTCAGAGTTCGTTTTATTGCACTTAATAACGGTGTTGATACCGCATCAAACAATATGAACGCTGCAACACAGTGTATTTCTGTAGGTGTTACTAATGTTATCAACGAAAGTGTTGCCGCAACAACTTCGGTGAATGTTCGCGGAACACTGAATGTAAACCGTGCTCAAGGTAAATTTATAGGTTCTTTTCCAACATACGGATATTTAAAAGATCCTAATGACCATCATAAACTTATTGTTGATGAAGAAGTTGCGCCTGTTATTCGGTCAATATTTGAACGATTTGTTGCAGGTAAAAGTATAATCGGCATTGCAAAGGAACTAAACGAAGAAGGTATTCCTAATCCTTCAATGTATAAGAAACTTAAAGGTTTTAATTATAGACATCCCGTAGGAAAAAGCAATGACGGATTATGGCCGGACAGTTCTGTGCGAAGAATACTGCGAAATGAAATGTATATCGGCAATATGGTGCAAGGTAAAAATACAACAATAAGTTATAAGATTAAGCAATGCAGGCCAATTCCTAAAGAGGATTGGATTATTGTTGAAAACACTCACGAGGCTATTGTAAGTAAAGAGATATTTGAAAAAGCACAGTCTCTTTTCAACAAAAACATACGAGTCGCACCACAGAAAAAAGAAGTAGATTTATTTTCTGGTTTTGTTCGCTGTGCTGATTGTCATAGAACTATGAATAAGAAAACCAATGTCCATTCTTATGCAACATATCATTATTATCGTTGTTCTACTGCAAGAAAGATGAAAAAAAGTGCTTGTGGTAATCATACGATAAGAATTGATAAGCTGGAAGAAGCGGTATTAGTTGTTATTCAGAACATGGTTGATGTGGCAATTGAAATGGATGATATTCTAAAGAGAATCAATTCCAATGGTGAAAGAAAAAAAGAATCCAAACATCTTAAAAAGGCAATCGAAACACAAACTGCTGAAAGGGATAAATGCAAACGAATGATGGTTGATTTGTATCCTGACTGGAAGAATGGCATTATTACTCAAGAGGAATATTTAATGTTAAAGCAGGGTATTTCAGAAAAAATAGAAACTCTTGATAAAATGATAGAAAATCTCACCGAAACAGCAAGAAGTTACGAGGAAGGAGTAAATGATGAAAATGAATTTATAGCCCATTTCAAGGCTCATGGCAAAATAAAAGCTTTAACCCGAAATCTTCTGCTTGAGTTGGTTGACGAGATTTTAGTTCACGAGGGCGGAGATATTACCGTGAAATTCAAGTTTAACGATGCCTATAAAGAAGTTATGGAATATATTGAAATGAATAAGGATGTTATTAAGACTGCTTAAACAAAAGGCTCCTGCAGGTATAATAAAATGCAGGAGTCTTACTTTGTGAATTTTCACATAAAAACACACGTAGAATTATAGAAAACAAACAAAAATAAAAAATTTATGGTGTACCCTTGACATTTTCCCCTGCGGCGGCAGATACCTTGGCAGCGCATTTTAAAGACACGGGCAGACAACCTGACTTTTATGACCTGATTTTATCGGGTGATTTAGGAATTGTGGGCAAGGCGGCATTAATTGACCTGATGTACGAAAAAGGATACAGAATATCAAGTAATTATGACGATTGCGGTTGTATGATTTTTGACATAGACAATCAGGATATGCATGCTGGCGGTTCGGGTTGCGGGTGTCTGGCGGTAACGTTGTGCGGATATATTATGGATATTATTAAGGCGGGAAAACTGAAAAACGTGCTTTTTATGGGGACGGGAGCATTACTCAGTCCCACATCAACGCTGCAAGGCGGAACAATTCCATCGGTGGCACACGCGGTGGCAATTACTGCAGAGAGGGGGTAGAACAAATGGAAATGTTTATGGAATATTTTAATGCTTTCTGGGTTGGGGGTGTATTTTGTGCAATTGCTCAAATTTTGATTGACAAGACCAAAATGACCCCTGCCAGAATTCTGGTGTCATTTGTGGTTGCAGGCGTGATACTTGGCGGTGTGGGCATATATGAAAAAATTGTTGATTTTGCGGGGGCGGGTGCAACTGTGCCCATTATCGGATTCGGAAACACCTTGGCAAAGGGCGTTTTAAAGGGGATTCGGCAGAATGGCTTCTTGGGAGTGTTTACAGGTGGGGCGTCGGCAGCAGCAGGCGGAATTGCGGCATCGATTTTCTTTGGGTTTTTGGCGGCAATTATTTTCAAGCCGAGGCAGAAATAAACAAAAATTTTTAAGCTTTAACTATTGCAAAAACTCTCTGAAAATAGTATAATAAAATAGTATATCTATATACTGAGGGGGAGTGTTTTGTTTGAAGGAAATCGACAGCATTGAAATGGAAAAACAGCGTGATTTTATACAGAAAATCCGCATCGAAAACCAAGCGGCAAACCGACGTCCTCTTGCATTTGTTGAGACCTATGGCTGTGCGCAAAATGAAAACGATTCTGAACATCTAAAGGGAATGCTTAGTGATATGGGCTATGGCTTTTGTGATAAAGCAGAGGATGCCGATTTGGTGCTTTACAACACCTGTGCCGTGCGTGAAAATGCAGAGCTTCGTGTTTTTGGCAACCTTGGTGCTCTTAAGCATCTCAAACGAAAAAAACCGTCGATGATTATCGGCGTTTGCGGATGTATGATTCAGCAACAACATATTGCCGAACAAATAAAGAAAAAGTACAAGCATGTTGATATGGTATTTGGTACCCACGTTGTATACCGTTTTCCTCAGCTTTTGAATGATGTATTGGCTGATGGCAGAGTTATTGACATTGAAGACAGCGATGGCAGAATTTTTGAGGGTGTTACATCGGTGCGTGACAATCCGCCACTTGCGAAAATTCCCATTATGTACGGGTGCAATAACTTCTGTACATATTGTATAGTGCCTTATGTCCGTGGCAGAGAACGTAGCCGCAGCGTCGTGAATATTTTAAATGAGATACGAGATGTTGCAGCCAAAGGTTATAAAGAGGTTATGCTACTTGGACAAAATGTAAATTCGTACGGCAAGGATTTGCCGGATAAGATAACTTTTGCGCAGCTTCTGGAGATGGTTTGTGAGGTTGAGGGAATCGAGCGTATTCGTTTTATGACCTCACACCCTAAGGATATTTCGGACGAGCTGATTGATGTTATGGCTCGGCAGAAAAAAATCTGCAAGCAACTGCATTTGCCGGTGCAATGCGGCTCGGACAGAATTTTAAAGAAAATGAACCGCAGCTACACCCGTGAAAAGTATCTGGATATTGTAAAAAAGGTTCGCGAAAGGATGCCTGAAATTGTTTTGACATCGGATGTTATTGTGGGCTTTCCGGGTGAAACCAATGAGGATTTTGAGGATACAATGTCGATACTTTCTGAGGTTGAGTACGATATGATATTTTCCTTTATCTATTCAAAACGCAAGGGTACACCTGCGGCAGAGATGGAGGATTGCCTGACAGACGAAGAAAAACACAGAAATTTTGACCGTATGGTTGCCTTCCAGAATGAGATTTCCAAAAAGAAGAACGACAGATATTTGGGGAGAGGCGAGAAGGTATTGGTTGAGGGATTAAGCAAGACCAATCCGGAATTTCTGAGTGGAAGAACTGATGGCGGAAAGATTGTTAATTTCCGTGGCGAAGAGGATTTGGTTGGAAAAATTGTTGATGTAAAAATTACAGAAATAAAAACTTGGTCGCTGATTGGCGAGATAATACAGGAGGACAAATAAAATGAGAAACACCATTATTGAGAAAGCACAGGAACTTGGTACACTTATTGCTGAAAGCCCTGAAAAAGAGAGATTGACTGCGGCGGGTGATGCAATGAACAACAACGAGGAGGCAACAACACTTCTTCGGACATACAACGAAAACCGCAAAACCGCAACAGAAAACTTAAGAGGTAAAGAACCTACAAGAGAAGAACTTGAGGAATATAGAAATTATGTTCAGGCAGAATTTGAAAAGATTGCTGAAAATAAGCTGATTGCAGAATACATCGAAGCAAGCAAGGAATTTGATTTGATGGTTCAGCAGGTTAATGCTGTTCTTAGCTACTTTATCACCGGTCAGGAGCAGGATAGTGCAGAGGGCGGTTGCAGTGGAAACTGTTCAAGCTGCAGCAGCTGTCATTAAGATTTTGACGAAGATTTATTGATTAAGAATAAAAGTTTAAAGTGGCAAATGATTATTGAGTTAATTTTGGGGGAATTATAGATGGCAGAATTTACGCCAATGATGCGTCAGTATTTTGAAATAAAGGAGCAGTATAAGGACAGCATCCTTATGTACCGTCTCGGTGATTTTTACGAGATGTTTTTTGACGATGCTCTGACGGCGTCAAAGGTTCTTGAAATAACCCTTACCGGCAGAGATTGCGGTCAGGAGGAGCGTGCTCCTATGTGCGGTGTGCCTTTTCACTCGGTGGACAGCTATATTGCCAAGCTGGTTGAAAATGGTTATACCGTTGCCATTTGCGAACAGACTGAAGACCCAAGCACAGCAAAAGGTATTGTCAAGCGTGATGTTGTTCGTGTTATTACCCCCGGTACGATTATGGATTCTGCAGCTTTAGATGAATCTAAGAATAATTATCTGGCAGCCGTGTATATTGAAGGACAGGGTGCAGGTATTTCATTCGTGGATATTACCACGGGTGAAATATCGGTAAATGAGTTTGAGGGCGAGGACTTAGAAATTCAAATTCTTAATGAAATCAGCAGATTTTCACCTGCTGAAATTATTCTTAACCTTGAGGCGTATGAAAAAGAACAACTCCTTGGTATGATTGCCGAAAGATTCGGGTGCCCTATACGAAATTATTACAACTGGGCATTTGAACGAGATGCGGCAAAAAAGAGTGTTGCAGAAAAATTCGGCGAAGTACAGCAGGAACTGTTTGAAAAGGGTTTTGCTATATGCAGTCTTGGGGCACTTTTAATGTTCCTGGGAGAGACCCAGAAAACTGAACTTGCCAACCTGCGTGAAGTTCAGGTTATTGAATCTCAGGAATATATGGAGCTTGACCTTTACAGCATTCGTAACCTTGAACTTTTAGAGACTATGCGTGATAAAAAAGCAAAGGGTAGCCTTCTTGCGGTGCTTAACAAAACCAAGACATCAATGGGTGGAAGACTTTTAAGAAAATGGATTACAATGCCCCTTGCCAATTGTGCAAAAATCCAAAACAGACATCGTGCGGTGGCAGAACTGGTTGCAAACCCCATTCTGCGTGAAGAGATTATCGAAGCGCTGAAGTCAATTCAGGATATTGAACGATTGATAGCTAAGGCGGCATATAAAACTGCCAACTGTCGTGATTTGCTTGCAATAGCAGATTCTCTTGAAAAGCTGCCGCAAATAAAAAATCTTTTGGGCAAATGCACATCAGGCGTCTTGCAGAGACTTTACGAGCAGATGGATGAGCTTGCAGATGTAAGAGATGTAATCCGTGATGCGATTAATCCTGACCCACCGATTTCGTTGAGAGAGGGTAATCTTATCCGTGATGGTTTCAGTCACGAGGTTGACTCCAGACGTGAGCTTATGCAAAATGGCGTAAGCTGGATAAAGAATTTTGCCGAGGAAGAAAAGGAAAAGACAGGAATTAAAAATATCAAAGTGGGGTACAACCGTGTCTTCGGCTATTATCTTGAAGTAAGCAAGCAAAGCACAGGGGATGTTCCTGAATATTTTGTAAGAAAGCAGACTCTTTCAAACTGCGAAAGATACATAACACCACAGATTAAAGAGGTTGAAGAAAAGATTGTCGAGGCAGAAAGCCAGATTGTCAATATGGAATATGAGATGTTCTGCAAGGTTCGTGACCTTGTGGCAGATCAGGTGGCAAGAATTCAGCTTACGGCGCACGCTGTTGCCACAACCGATGTTTTGTGCTCTTTTGCCTTTGTTGCCGAGAAAAATCGGTACGTTATGCCTGATATGAATATTTCGGATAAAATTATAATTAAAGACGGCAGGCATCCTGTTGTTGAATCTTTGTCGGCTATGTTTATTCCCAACGACACTCAGCTTGATGGTGCAGACAGTCAGATTGCAATTATTACAGGTCCTAACATGGCGGGCAAGTCAACCTATATGCGACAGACGGCGCTTATTGTTCTTATGGCGCAGCTGGGATCGTTTGTTCCTGCAAGCTCTGCGGAGATAGGGGTTGTAGATAAAATCTTCACTCGTGTCGGCGCATCAGATGATTTATCTGCAGGACAAAGTACATTTATGGTTGAAATGAGTGAGGTGGCATATATTCTTGACAATGCTACAAAGAAAAGTCTTGTAATATTTGATGAAATCGGCCGTGGAACAAGTACTTTTGATGGACTGGCAATTGCATGGTCGGTGGTTGAATATATGGCAAACAAAAATAAATGCGGGGCAAAAACTCTGTTTGCAACTCATTATCACGAGCTTACCGAGCTTGAGGACAGGCTGGGTGGTGTAAAGAATTATTGCATTGCAGTTAAAAAGCATGGTGATGACATCACCTTCCTGAGAAAGATAATCCGTGGCGGTGCTGACGGCAGTTATGGTGTTGAGGTTGCGGCTTTGGCAGGGGTCAAAAAGGAAGTTACCAAACGCGCCAAGGAAATCCTTAAGGAACTTGAAATTCGTGACGGCAACGGCGCATCAAATGTTACGGTAAAAAATACTCAGAAGAAAAAAACTGAAGATACCAGCCTTGACCAACTGAGCTTGGGCGGATTTGAGGAAAACGAAATCGTTAGTGAAATCAAGAGCCTTACGCTTGATAATATGTCGCCTATGGAGGCACTGACAAAGCTTTATGCATTAAAGGCAAAAGCAGAAAATTTATAAACAATATACGGTGTACCGTGAATTAGTTAAAAGAGGAAAAAGTTATGGCACAAATCAAAGTATTGTCGCAGGCTGTTGCTGACAAAATTGCTGCAGGCGAGGTTGCTGAAAGACCTTCGGCTGTGGTTAAGGAGCTTGTTGAAAACTCAATAGATGCAGGGGCTGACAGGATTACTGTTGAAATAAAAAAGGGCGGCATCACATACATATCCGTTGAGGATAATGGAAAGGGAATTCCATATGACGAGGTGGAATTTGCCTTTCTTCGTCACGCAACAAGCAAGCTGAGAGATATAGACGATTTGTTTGAGATACAGACAATGGGATTTCGTGGCGAGGCACTGGCAAGTATTTGTGCGGTGTCGGATGTGACGGCAATCACTAAGGAAAAAGGTGCGGTAGAGGGTGCCCACGTGACAGTAAACCACGGCAAAGCATCACAAAAGGAGACTGTGGCTTGCAATGAAGGTACAATTATGATAGTTGAAAACCTTTTTGCATCTGTGCCTGCCAGAATGAAATTTTTAAAGAAGGATTCTACCGAGTCGGGTTATGTGGCAGATGTGCTGAGCCGTATTGCTCTGTCAAAACCTGATATTGCTTTCAGATATATCTGTGACGGAAAGGAACAGTTTTCAACTTCCGGTGACGGAAATCTTAAAAATGCAATTCTTAACATTTATGGCATAGACCACGCCAAAGGCGTGCTGGAGGTAGAACATACCGAGCAAGGCGTAACGGTTTCGGGTATGGTCGGCAAGGCAGAGCTTGCTCGTGGCAATCGTTCTCGGCAAACCTTGTTTGTAAACGGCAGATACATTAAAAATCATGTTATTTCAAAGATTGTTGAGGAAGCCTATCGTAATGTTCTTATGACAGGGAAG
This sequence comes from Clostridia bacterium, assembly GCA_045586925.1. Taxonomy (GTDB): domain Bacteria; phylum Bacillota; class Clostridia; order Monoglobales; family Monoglobaceae; genus SIG440. The sequence continues at coordinate 68,383 of JAZNBG010000035.1, forward strand.
TTCCCGTTTTTTGTGCTGAACATTAAGCTTGCACCAAGCTTGGTTGATGTAAATGTTCATCCTGCAAAAACCGAGATTAAGTTTGCAAACGAAAAGGAAATATACGATATAGTTTATCACGGTGTTAAAAATGCTATATACCGACGCCCCGAAATTCCGGTAAAAGAGCCGGAAGCGGCAACGGAAAAGGTGATATATGAAGCAAAGCCGATTTCATCACCAACAGTAGTAAGCAAAGAACCGGAAAGGATTGACAGACAAACAGTTAGCGAATTTCTTAAAAACACAGTTCCAAGCAACTTGGGCAGAAGGTTTAATTCTCCAAGGCCTGAAAATGTTTTTGAAAGCAAAAGTGAACAGTTGATTCAGGAAACTGCAAAGAGTGATATTGCAACATTCCCTGTTCTCGAAATGGAGGATATTCCGCATAAGATAGATGTGGTTGTTCCGCAAAGCAATGAAAATACAGTACAATTGCCATTGTTTGAGGAAGGCAGTATTGATGCGGCCGAGCCTTCGGTGATTGTTGGTCAGGTTTTTGGGACTTATGTAATAGTGCAAAAGGGCGACAAGATGTTTTTGATAGACCAGCATGCCGCCCACGAGAGAAAGCGATTTGAGACCTTAAAAAAGGACTACAGCGAACGTGGCGTTTCTGGTCAAATGCTGCTTGCACCCATTGTTATGGATGTGGACAACCGTGAGGTTCAGGTGGTTAAGGAAAATAAAGAAACTCTTGAAAATATGGGATTTGACATTGAAGAATTTGGCCGAAATTCGGTAATTATCCGCCAGACCCCGCTTATTTCGGATGAGGAGGATATAAAAGACCTTGCAACAGAGGTAATATCCATATTAGGTGATGGCAGACCGTCGGGGCTTCTGAGCTTTGAAGAAAGGCTTCTTGACACCATATCCTGCAAATATGCCATTAAGGCAAATAAGAAACTCAGCACTCTTGAGATGGAGGTGCTTGTGCGGGACGTTGAGGAACTTGAAAATTCGGGTATTACAACCTGTCCTCATGGCAGACCTATCAGGATAGAGTTTACAAAGCGTGAAATTGAAAAAATGTTTAAGAGGATTGTTTAGCTTATGCTGAAAAAGATTATAGCAGTTGCAGGACCTACAGCCTCGGGCAAGACGTCTTTAGCGATAGAAATTGCCCGTAAATTTGACGGCGAGGTGGTTTCCTGTGATTCTATGCAGATTTACAGGTTTATGGATATTGGCACGGCAAAGCCCGACAAGAGCGAGCAGGAGGCAGTGCGACATCATATGATTGATATATTGAACCCAACAGAGCGATGCAGTGTGGCAGACTTTGTGAGGTTGGCAAGAGAGTGTATTGATGATATTATCCGGCGAGGTAAATTGCCTATTCTTGCCGGTGGAACAGGTCTTTATATGGACAGCGTGCTTGAAAATATTGTGTTTGAGGATTTTGGCAGTGACCCGAAGTTCCGTGCCGAAATGCAGCAATTGGCAGATACAGAGGGTGTGGATGTGCTCCACAGCATACTTGCCAAAAGAGATCCTGAAGCGGCAGAAAAAATTCATCCCAATAATGTAAGACGTGTTATTCGTGCATTGGAGGTGTGCCATCTTACAGGCAAAACCTTTACACAGGTAAATCTTGAGTCAAGGCGGGAGCCTGTGTATGATGCATTGATACTGGGAATTGATGCCGATCGTGAAATTCTTTATGAAAGAATAAATATGCGTGTTGACAAAATGATGGATGGTGGCTTGCTTGAAGAGGTTCGTACTCTCTGTGATATGGGGATAGACCGTGATACAACCGCTATGCAGGCAATCGGCTATAAGGAAATTCTGGAGTTTTTAGAGGGGAATGTCACCATTGATGAGGCGGTAGAAAAAATCAAAATGGAAAGCCGCCGATATGCAAAAAGACAGATGACCTGGTTCAGACGCAACGACAAAATACAATGGATCAGCGCCGAGTCACCAGAATATGTGGCGATTGTTACAGAGAAATGCAAAGAGTTTTTACAAATCTAGCGAAATGGAGCTTTTGAAGATGGAAAAAAACAAAAAACCATCAAGGCAGGAACGAAGAAAAAAAAGAAAAAGCCGCAGAGGATTTATTACCTTTTTGATAGGTGCCTTTGTATTGTGTGTAGTGGTTAATGTTGTTATGAGCTTTGACAACCGCCTGGAGACAATGATTGTGCGTACAGGGACAGAGGAGGAAAGCGTTACAACAACGGGATATTTGTTCAGGGAACAAACTGTCATTCCGGCACCGACAGAGGGATATCTGTATTGCGAGGCAGACGAAGAACAGCGAGTAAAAATTGGCGAAACAGTTGCCTATATATATAAAAATGAGATAAGCACATCGGCAATGGGCGAGCTTAAAGCCATTGAAGGCGAAATGGCAAAGCTTGAAGGCGGCTTGCTGAAAAAGGATATATACAGCAATGATACGGCTAAAATCGAGCAAAGTATCGCACACGAGCTTAGTCGTGTACCCTCATTGGGGTTTGAAGGTCGTCTTGACGAGGTTAACGCAATCAAATCAAATGTCAACAGTCTTATCGAAGACAGAAGAATTATAACCGGCGAGGCTCAACCACAGGATAATAGTGAAGAACTTCAGGCTTTAAAACAGAAAAAGGCAGAGATTGAAGCTAAGTATAATATTGAAAGAGCAATAGTTCACGCACCCACATCAGGTGCTTTTACTACAAGAGTAGACGGGCTAGAAGAAATGGTTGACACAAAGCTGATTGAAGAGATTACGCCAGATTATTTAAAAGAGTTAGAAAAAAAATCTGCAAAGGCTTCGACGGATACTTGGGTAAAAAAAGGTCAGCCGATGGGCAAGATTGTGAATAATTTTTCGTGGAGTGTTGCGGCACTTATTGCTGCTGACCTTGCCGAGGATTTGGATGTGGGTGACAGAATTGATATCAGATTTCCTGAAATTGATGTGCGCACCATAGAGGCGACAGTTTCAAAAATCACGCCTGAAGAGAATGGCAAGGTGGTTGTGGTTGCAGAATCCAACAAATATGTTGACCAGATTTATTCCACATCAAAGATGAAGGTAGAACTTATAAAGCATCATTATGAAGGATATAAAATTCCTTCCCGAAGCATCCGTATAATTGATGGCAGCACGGGGGTTTATGTTATAAGAAATGATAAAGCCCGGTTTCTGCCGGTGGATATTAAATATAACAGTAAGGAATGGGTTATTGCCGCCGAAAGCTCTGACCAGGGGGCGACCATAAAGCTTTATGATGAATTAATTGTCAGCGGAAAAAATTTATATAATAACAAGGTTGTGAGATAAAATGTCTTATATAAAAGAAAACTTAATCAGTGTAGACAAGCAGATGAAAAAAGCAGCAGAGGAATGCAATCGTCACCTATCCGATGTGCGACTTGTTGCGGTTACAAAGACCTATGGCGCCGACCTTATAAATGAGGCAATAGACAATGGAGTTACCGACATAGGCGAAAATCGAGTTCAGGAAATAATGGAAAAATACGATGCGGTTAAACCTGTAAGGTGGCACCTTATCGGGCACTTGCAAAAAAATAAAATTAAGTATATAATAGATAAGGTAGAACTTATTCACTCGGTTGACAGCTTTGAACTGGCAAAAGAAATTGACAAGCATGCAAAAAAGATTGACAAGGTTCAGAGGATTCTTTTAGAGGTCAATGTTTCAGGAGAGGAATCAAAGTTTGGTATCCGTCCTGAAGAATGCGAGGATCTCTGCCGGAGGATAAGCGAACTTGAAAATGTAAAGATAGAGGGTCTGATGACAATAGCCCCGTTTGTTGATGATGAAAAAATTCTTGAAGGTGTATTTTCGGGACTAAGAAATCTGGCACAGGATATCAAAGAAAAAAATATTGAAAGTGTTGATATGAAAGAACTTTCGATGGGAATGACAAATGATTTTCCTCTTGCAATAAGACAGGGTGCAACAATTATTCGTGTAGGAACCGGAATTTTTGGAAAAAGGAACTATACAAAATAAAAAATATGTGATATAATATAATATCAACAACATTTTGTAAACTATTTAACGCTTAATATATAAAGATATGGAGGACAATAAAATGAGTATTGTAAACAAAATGCTTAATCTTATCGGCTTTGAAACACCAGAGAATGATTACGAAGAAGAACTGATAGAAAACAGCGAATTTTCAAACAGCTCTGTTTTTGAAGAAGATGAGACGGAAACTTTTGACAGCGGAAAACGCAATAAGGTTGTAAAGATACATACAACAGCACAGCTCAAGCTGGTTGTTATGCAACCTGAAAGTTTTGAGGATGCAAGAGAGATTGCAAACCACCTTAAAAACAAAAAACCGGTTGTTATTAATCTTGAATCTGTTGAACGTAATGCTGCTCAAAGAATTGTAGACTTTTTGAGTGGTGCTGTTTATGCACTTGACGGAAATATTCAAAAGGTTGCAAACGGAATTTTCCTTATTGCTCCTTACAATGTGGGTATTATGGGCGATTTCAAGGATGAACTTCGCAGCAAGGGCATATTCCCTTGGAATAACTAATGTCAAGCAGTACAGAGGATAAGCTTCTTATTGCCCGTGCTGAGGATACAGTTGCTTTGTGCGAAAGGCAAAACTGTATAAAGTCTACGGGGTTTTTAACCCCTACCGAGGCAGAGCTTATAAGACGCAATCTAAAGAGTGTATCGGTTGAAACAACTTTTTTTGGTGGGTATCCCGATGCCGAGCGTACGTTGTTTGTTGCATTGCCTGACTATTTGACCAAGGATGATGCTGTGCAGCTTATATCGGTGGTTGAAATTACGGGAAGAGATATTGCCGAGCTTAAGCACCCGGATTTTCTGGGCAGTCTTTTGGGGCTGGGTATCAAACGCGAAAAGCTGGGTGATATACTGACCCTTGACGACAGATGTCTGGTTTTTGTGGAAGAAAATATTGCAGAATACATAGCAAAAAATCTTGACAAAGTGGGACGCAAGGGCGTAAAGGTAAGGTGTGTACAGCCGGATGAAATTGAAATTCCGCCCCGACGGATGGAAGAAATCTCTGCGACAGTTTCGGCACTCAGGCTTGATGCGGTGGTTGCTGCTGCGATTCGCACATCAAGGGCAGGAGCGGTAGAAATATTAAATACCGGTCGGGTATTTGTTAATTGGATTCAAGAGGACAGTCCTTCCTTTAAAATAAAACCCGGAGATGTATTTTCGGTGCGTGGAAACGGGCGATTCAGGTTGGGAGAAGATGTTCGGGAAACAAAAAAAGGCAGACTTGGCATTTCTATATATAAGTTTATATAAAAATTCTAAATAAAGGCACGAAAAGTCGTGCAGAAAATGGAGGAAATATTATGTTGACACCATTGGAAATTGAAAACAGAAAATTTAAAAAAGAAATGGGCGGGTACAGCAAGCTTGAAGTTGAGGAATTTATGCGTGTAATTTCTGAAAATTACGAGCTTATCTACAAAGAAAATCTTGCCAATAAAGACAAAATCAATATGCTTTCAAATGCTATTAAGCAGTACAAAAGTATGGAAGAAACTTTACAAAGTGCAATTCTTGTTGCTCAGAATGCGGGTGACGAGGTTATTCAAAATGCAAGAAAAAGTGCTGAAAATATAATAAAGGATGCTGAAAACAAGGCAACTCAGCTGCTGTCTGATGCGAGTCGTGAAGTTACCCGTGTAAGCTATGAGTACGAGGAAATGCGCCGCAATGTCGAAGTTTTCAGAACACGGATTATTTCGCTGCTTACATCTCAGCTTGATATTGTTAAGGAATTCAGTATGCCTACAGATAACCATTCAGACAAACCCTCAAGAAAAATCAAGCACAGTCCTCTTGAAATCAACGAGGAAAGTATTGCAGAGGCTACAGAGGCTAAAACAGCACTTGAGAGATTGGAACAGATGACAAAGGAACTTCCAAAGATTGTTGTAAATGAGAAAGGTGAATATGTAGCAGCAGAGGATATAACAACAGGTTCCGCTAAGAATGATGATGACGAGAATTTGGGTTAACAGATAACCTGACATAATTTTGCAGACTTACAGGTGAAAAAATGATTTATTTTGCTCTTGGTGTTGTAATTTTAATTGCAGATTTGCTTACAAAAATATGGGCACAGACACGTCTTCGTGAAATTGGCACTATCCCTTTAATCGAAGACGTGTTTCATCTAACGTATGTTGAAAATCGCGGTGCTGCATTCGGCATATTGCAGGACAGGCGAATGTTTTTTGTTTTGATTACGCTTGTTTTTGCGGCAGTGGTTGTGTATGTAATTCTAAAATACAAAAACCGCCCGGCGGTTCTCAACTACGGACTTTGTTTTATGTTTGCCGGAGCTTTAGGAAATATGATTGACAGAATATGGCGGGGATTTGTTGTGGATATGTTTGATTTCCGTATGATAAATTTCCCTGTTTTTAATGTTGCCGATATTTTTGTGTGCATAGGCGCAGGGTTATTGGCAATTTTTTTTATTTTCTGTGACGGAAAGGAAAAAGAGCGTGAAGATAACAGTAAAAACCGATGATGCAGGAAAACGTCTGGATATATTTCTGGCAGATGGTCTTTCTGATTTGACGCGTTCCAGAATTCAGAAGCTGATTGCAGACGAAAATATAAAAGTAAACGACAAGGCAGTGCGCTCAAACTACAAGCTGCGTACACAGGACGAAATTACCATAGAAATTCCTGATGCAAAGGAAACCGGGCTTGAAGCCGAGGAAATCCCACTTGATATAGTATACGAGGATGACTGTATGCTTGTTGTAAACAAGCCGCAGGGGATGGTGGTGCATCCCGCCGCCGGGAATTACAGCGGAACGTTGGTTAATGCACTGATGGCGCATTGCGGCGATAAACTTTCGGGGATTAACGGCGAGATAAGACCCGGAATTTTGCACCGTATTGACAAGGACACAAGTGGTCTTTTGATGGTTGCCAAAAATGACAAAGCTCATTTGGGCCTTTCACAACAGATAAAAGAACATAGCTTGACACGTGAATATCTGGCATTGGTTCACGGCAGAATAAAGGAAGACAGCGGCACAATTGATGCTCCCATTGGCAGAGACGAAAAAAACCGCAAAAAAATGACAATTACTCAAAAGAATTCCAAGAATGCGGTTACGCATTTTTTTGTGTTGGAACGATTTGATAAATATACCTTTATCCGTTGTCGTCTTGAAACAGGCAGGACACATCAGATAAGGGTTCATATGTCCAAAGGAGGACATCCTATTGTGGGAGACCCTGTATATGGAGCAAAAAAGGAAGAGTTTAAACTAAACGGTCAGTTGCTTCATGCGCATCTGATTGGATATATCCACCCACAAACAGGAGAATATATGGAGTTTTCATGCAAGATACCCGCATACTTTGAAGATGTTCTGGAAAAACTGAGGAGGAAATCACTGTGAGTATACACGACAAACACAGAGAAAGGCTGGATAAAAAGGTTCGTGAAAATGGTCTTGAATCCTTAGAGCCACACGAACAGCTTGAACATATATTGTTTGCCGCCATTCCACGGGGAGATACCAACAGCATAGCACACAGATTACTTGATAAATACAAAACTATTGCGGCAGTATTGAATGCCGATGCCGAAGAATTGGTGCAGATAGAAGGTGTTGGCAAAAGATGCGCAACCTTTCTGACGACATTGCCATCTCTTTTGGGAATTGTAGAGCGCAGCTTGATTTCAGACGAGCCGATTATGCTTGACACCGTTCAAAAAATTGTCAGCTTTGCAAAGACCTATTTTTATGGCAAACTTACCGAGGAGGCGTACTTGCTGTGCCTTAACTCCACATATCGCTTGCTTGCCATTAACAGAATTTCCAGAGGGGCTCACGACGAAACCTATGTATATCCGGCACAGGTGGTACGTCAGGCGATACGGGATAATGCCTGTGCTGCCATACTGATACATAATCATCCCTGTGGCGAGGTAAAGCCATCGTCGGGGGATGTAACATTGTCGAGAGATTTGGCACGGGCGTTTGATGCGGTGGATATTATTTTTGGGGACAGTGTGATTGTTACCGAAAGAGAATTTTTCAGTATGCGCGAGATGGGCTATCTGGATAATCTTTATGAAAAGAACAACAGATTGGATAAAAAATAAACGAAGGATAAAGGGTGCAGTAAATGGACTTTCAGGTTGTATCAAAATACAAGCCATCCGGTGACCAGCCTCAGGCAATTGATGCATTGGCAAATGGTGTTCTGAATGGGGATAAATTTCAGACCTTGATGGGCGTTACCGGTTCGGGCAAGACCTTCACTGTGGCAAATATTATTGAAAAAGTAAATAAGCCAACCTTGGTGCTGGCGCATAATAAAACTTTGGCGGCACAGCTGTGCAGCGAGTTTAAAGAAATATTCCCCAATAATGCGGTGGAATATTTTGTTTCGTATTATGACTACTATCAGCCAGAGGCATATATTCCCAACTCTGACACATATATAGAAAAGGATGCCCAGACCAATGAGGATATCGACAAACTGCGTCACTCTGCAACAGCGGCACTTTTTGAACGCCGTGATGTAATCATTGTGGCAAGTGTTTCTTGCATATATGGTCTTGGTGACCCAATTGACTATAACAATATGGTAGTATCCTTGCGTACGGGGATGGAACGTGACCGTGACGAGGTTATTGACAAGCTGATTGAAATTCAGTACGAAAGAAACGATATAAATTTTACCCGCAACAAATTTCGTGTTCGGGGCGATGTTATTGATGTGTTTCCCTCGTACTCTTCAGGGAATGCTATAAGAATAGAATTCTTTGGTGACGAGGTTGACCGCATTGCCGAAATCAGCTCTGTTACCGGTGAGGTTATAAAGGTTCTTAAGCATGTGGCAATTTATCCGGCGTCCCATTATGTTGTGGGCAGAGAGAAGTTAGAACGTGCGATTGCTGATATCGAGGCAGAGATGGAGGCACGGGTGGAAGAATTTAAGGCAAACGAGTGTCTTATTGAGGCCCAGAGAATTAAGGAACGTACAAAATATGATATTGAGATGATGCGGGAAACCGGCTTTTGTCAGGGAATTGAAAATTACTCACGTCATATCAGTGGACGCCAGCCCGGAAGCCCGCCATTTACCTTGCTTGATTATCTTCCAAAGGATTTTCTGCTGGTGGTGGATGAATCACATGTTACCATTCCTCAGGTAAGGGCAATGTACGCAGGCGACCGTGCGCGCAAGACCAACCTTGTGGAATATGGTTTCAGATTACCATCTGCATTTGATAACAGACCACTGAACTTTGACGAGTTTTATGAACATATTAATCAGGCAATTTTTGTCAGTGCAACACCGGCGGAGTTTGAGGTGCAGCGTTCAAGCCGTGTGGTCGAACAGGTTATCAGACCTACGGGTTTGCTTGACCCCAAAATTTCTGTTCGGCCGGTTGACGGGCAGATTGACGATTTGTATGGTGAAATCAAAAAAAGGGTTGCCAAAGGCGAAAAGGTGTTGGTTACCACCCTTACAAAGAAAATGGCAGAACGCCTTACCGAGTATTTTGAAGATATGGATTTAAAGGTCAGATATCTTCATTCTGAAGTTGAAACTATCGAACGTATGGAGATTATCCGTGATTTACGTCTTGGTGTGTTTGATGTGCTTGTGGGAATTAACCTTCTTCGTGAAGGATTGGATATTCCGGAGGTTTCGCTTGTTGCGATACTTGATGCAGATAAAGAGGGCTTTTTACGCTCGGATACGTCGCTTATCCAGACCATAGGACGTGCGGCACGTAATGCCGAGGGTACTGTTATTATGTATGCAGATACCATTACGGGTTCTATGCAACGCGCAATTTCAGAAACCGAGCGACGTCGTGAAATTCAGGCGGCTTACAACAGCGAGCATGGGATTGTTCCGCAAACAATTAAAAAGGATGTACACGAGATTATCGAGGCAACCGTTGCGGATGCCAAAATTCCAAAGCACGGCAGAAGAAAGCAGGAAACGCCTGTGGATATAAAGGCAAAAACCATTGCCGAGCTGACAACCGAGATGAAAAAGGCTGCCGAGTTGTTGCAGTTTGAGCTGGCTGCCAAAATCCGTGATGAAATACGTAGACTTGAGGGAGAGCAAAATGATTAATAAATATATTTATGTTAAAGGTGCCAGAGAGAATAATCTCAAGGGCATTGATGTGAAAATTCCCCGAGATAAAATGGTTGTGCTTACCGGGCTTAGCGGCTCGGGCAAATCCTCACTTGCCTTTGAAACAATTTATGCCGAGGGTCAAAGACGTTATGTGGAATCCCTTTCTGCATACGCACGCCAGTTCCTTGGACAGATGGAAAAACCAAATGTAGAATCAATTGACGGACTTTCTCCGGCAATTTCCATTGACCAGAAGACCACAAGCAAAAACCCACGTTCTACGGTTGGTACTGTGACTGAGGTATACGATTATGTGCGTCTTTTGTTTGCGAGGATAGGTGTTCCTCATTGCCCCAAATGTGGAAAGGAAATAAAGTCGCAGTCAATCGACCAGATTGTTGATGCAGTCAAGGCTCTGCCTGAAAAGACCAAAATCCAGATTCTTTCGCCGGTAGTTCGAGGCAGAAAGGGCGAATATACAAAGGTCTTTGAAAAGGCGGCTAAGGATGGCTTTGTGAGAGTTCGTGTTGATGGTGAGATATATGACCCGGGTAGCAATGAAATAGTTCTTGATAAACAGAAAAAGCATAATATAGAAATCGTTGTAGACCGTCTTGTAGTACGTGATGGTATGGACAAGCGTCTTACTGACTCATTAGAAACCGCGCTTAAAATGGCAAAAGGTCTTGTCGTGGTACAGCTTATTGACGAGGATCAGGAAATGCTGTTCAGCCAAAATTACGCCTGCGACGATTGCGGAATTAATATCGAGGAGCTTACCCCGAGAATGTTTTCTTTCAATACACCTTATGGTGCGTGCCCGCATTGTATGGGTCTTGGAGAGGTTGAAATTCTTGACCCTGAAAGGCTGATTCCGGATAAAACAAAGAGTATAAACGAGGGTGCAATTAACTGCTATGGCTGGACCGGAACAGACAAAGACAGTATATCGGCAATGTACTATCGGGGACTTGCTAAAATGTATGGCTTTAGCCTTGATACACCAATAAAGGATTTGCCTGAGAATGTAATGGATATCCTTCTTTACGGCACAAAGGGCGAAAAGGTGCACCTTTCTTATGAAAAAAAGTATGCCAAAGGCGAGCACTATGCAAGGTTTGAGGGTATAATAAACAATGTGCTTCGACGTTATAGCGAAACCAATTCCGAATGGGCAAAAAAAGAAATTCAGGAACTGATGTACGTCACTCCCTGCCCCCGGTGCATGGGAACACGTCTTAAAAAAGAAAGCCTTGCGGTAACGGTTAAGGGTAAAAATATAAATCAAATCAGCGATATGTCAATTGCCGAGGCAATGGAATTCTTTGATAAAATGGAGCTTACTCCCCGAGAAGAGCTTATTGGCAGACAAATTCTTAAGGAGATAAATGCAAGATTGTCATTCCTTGTAAGCGTTGGACTTGAATATCTGACACTTTCACGTTCCAGCGGAACATTGTCGGGTGGTGAGGCTCAGCGTATTCGTCTTGCCAGTCAGATTGGGTCAGGACTTATGGGTGTTGTCTATATACTTGACGAGCCTAGTATCGGACTTCATCAAAGGGACAATCACAAGCTGATTGAAATGCTGAAAAGACTTCGTGATTTAGGAAATACCCTGATCGTTGTCGAACACGACGAGGATACAATGTATGCAGCCGACCACATTATTGACATTGGTCCCGGTGCCGGTGTCCATGGCGGATACGTAGTTGCCGAAGGCACGGTTGAGGACATAAAAAAATGTGAAAAGTCCGAAACTGGTCTTTACCTCAGCGGTGCAAAAAAGATTCCTGTGCCATCGGTGAGGCGTGCAGGCAACGGTAACTTTATTCATCTTGAGGGCGCAGCACAGAACAACCTGAAAAATGTTGATATTGAAATTCCTTTGGGAACATTCACTTGCGTTACAGGTGTTTCGGGTAGCGGAAAAAGCTCGCTTGTGAATGAGGTTTTATATCGGATACTTGCAAATGATTTAAACCGCGCCAAGCTGAAGCCCGGCAAGTTTAAATCAATCAGCGGTCTTGAAAATTTAGATAAGGTAATTGATATTGACCAGTCGCCAATCGGCAGAACTCCAAGGTCTAACCCTGCCACATACACCGGACTTTTTGGTGATATCCGCAACTTGTTTGCCTCGACTCCCGATGCAAAGTCAAGGGGATATAACTCAGGAAGGTTCAGCTTTAATGTCAAGGGCGGTCGCTGTGAGTCTTGTCAGGGTGATGGCATAATTAAGATTGAGATGCATTTTCTTCCTGATATCTATATGCCCTGCGAGGTCTGCGGTGGCAAGAGATACAATCGTGAAACATTAGAGGTTAAGTTCAAGGGCAAGAGCATTGCAGATGTCCTTGATATGACGGTAGAGGAGGGACTGGAGTTTTTTGAAAGTATTCCAAAGATTGCAAACCGACTGAGAACTTTATATGAGGTAGGTCTTGGATATATAAAAATAGGTCAGTCATCCACAACACTTTCTGGTGGCGAGGCACAGCGTGTCAAGCTGGCGACAGAACTCAGCAAACGTAGTACCGGTAAGACCATATATATTCTTGATGAACCCACAACCGGACTTCACACTGCAGATGTACACCGACTTATTGATGTTTTGCAAAGATTGGTGGATGTCGGAAATACTGTTGTAGTTATCGAGCATAACCTTGATGTGATAAAAACGGCAGATTATATAATTGACCTTGGCCCCGAAGGGGGAAATAAGGGTGGAAAAATTGTTGCAAAAGGAACCCCCGAAGAGGTTGCAAAATCAAAAAAATCTTATACGGGATTGTATTTAAAGGATGTTCTTAAAAAGTAAAAAAACGTAGCAGTTCGTATTGAACTGCTACGTTTTTTATATAGGAACATACTATTTAAAGCACACTATACATTGAATAAAGCTTTGCATATTCGCCGCCTTTTTCCATAAGCTCGGCGTGGGTACCTTCTTCGACAATGCCTTCCTGTGTCAAAACAAAAATCCTTGTGGCATTTTTGATTGTGGTAAGACGGTGGGCAATGGTAAAGGTTGTTCTGCCTTTAGAGAGTTTTTTCAGCGAGTCCTGCACAAGCAACTCGCTTTCGTTATCCAGAGCCGAGGTTGCCTCGTCAAGAATAAGTATGGGCGGATTTTTAAGAAACAGACGTGCAATTGAAATTCTTTGCTTTTGACCACCCGATAACTTAAGACCGCGTTCACCAACATATGTATCATACCCGTCCTTCAACTCACAGATAAATTCGTGAGCACCTGCTGCCTTGGCAGCCTCAATAACCTCGTCACGGGTGGCATCAGGCTTGCCGTAGATGATATTTTCATAAACTGTGCCGCTGAACAAATACACATCCTGCTGAACCATACCGATATTGTTGCGCAAAGAACTGAGGGTAATATCCTTTATATTTATTCCGTCTATCAGTATATTACCGTCGGTCAGGTCGTAAAATCTGGGAATAAGGTTGCACATTGTAGTTTTACCACCGCCCGAAGGTCCGACAATTGCAATGTTTTCACCAGCCTTAATGTCAAGTGAAAGAGAATTGATGACATTTTCGGCGTTGTCAGAATATTTGAAATTAACATTGTCAAAAACTACATTTCCAGTAACATTTTCAAGCTCAACTGCGTCTGTTGCATCCTTAATGTCAACAGGCTCGTCCATAACTTCAAGAAAACGCTCGATACCGGTGATTCCACGCTGAAACTGCTCGGTAAATTCAACAATGCGGCGGATTGAGGTAATAAGGGTTTGTATGTAAAGCAGATATGCAACCAAATCTGCGGGATTTATGTGCCCCTTCAGCATAAAGAGGGAGCCAAGAACAATTACCGCAATATACATAACCCCGTCAAAAAATCTTGTTCCGGACTGAAACAGCGCCATATACTTATATGCATTCTTTTTTGCTTTAAAGAACCGACGGTTGCCTTCGGCAAATTTCTCACGCTCTATATCTTCGTTGGCAAAGCTTTTTACAACACGGATACCCAGAAGGCTGTCTTCAAGCTCGGCATTGAGTTCGCCTACTTGCTGACGTTGTTCCTTAAAGGCGCTTTTCATATTTCTTCTGAACAGAAATACCGAAATCAGCATCAGTGGCAAAAGAAGAAATATAAGGGAGGTAAGTGCCAGATTAATTCCGCCAAGTATGATAAATGCACCAACGATTTTAATGGCTGCAATAAAAAATTCCTCAGGACAGTGATGAGAAAATTCTGTAATATCAAAAAGGTCAGAGGTCATTCGCGACATAAGCTGACCGATTTTGGTGTTGTCAAAGTATTTAAAGGGCAGTTTTTCAAGGTGGTCAAACATATCACGACGCATATCTGTCTCAAGTCTTGCGCCCATAACGTGCCCTGTGTTTGCCATATAATAGTTTGCGCCGGTATCAATAATACGCAGAACCAAATACAGTGCCCCAAGCTTGAGCACGGTTGAAATCAAAAACTGCTGTGTGGGGTCTATTGCCATATTGGTGATTTGCCGCACAATAAGTGGAAAAACCAACTCGCATACAGTGGTAAGAGCGGCACAAAGCAGGTCAAGAATAATAATTCCTATATAGGGTTTGTAATATCCTGAAAATCGTTTAAACATAAAATCATCTCTCTTATTGAATTTCCCCGACATCAACAATCACACCTGATGTGTTTGCAAATTTGGAAGTGAAATAAAGTGTGGAGCCAATGTTGATTGACTGATTGGTAGAGGTGTAATAGCCGGAATTGTTAACGCTGCCGTCTACGTGGATTTTTACTGTTGCATTGTATCTCTCGGGCAAGGGAGTTTCAACAATCCTGCCATTTGCAAGTTCACGTGTGTCTATGGCTTTTTCGTATGTTACTTCGGTAATGTCGCCTGCGTATTCCTTGGTTGATACATTTGTTACAGGACCAAGCTGCTGTAGAGCTTCAACAGTACCTATGCGAACACCCTTTACCAAAAGAGTGTATTCAATCTGCTGTTTCTGGGTTGATACCTTGGTTTCCTCGCCGCCAAAGCGAAGATAAAGACCAAAAGACATAACCACAACCGCCAGAACAACAACGATATCAATAATACTTATTTTGCCGAATAACTTTCCTTCTTTATTTATAAACATATGTCTTGCCTCCGTTATTTAATTTTAAGACCGGTAACGTATCCAAAGCCGGCAGATTTTTTACCTCTGACAACCTCTGATTCGCCAACTCTTAATGGGGTATTGCCTGCCAAAATTGCAGAGTCAGATTCTGTTACCTGAGATTCAAGAGTAAGGATTATATCGCAATAAACAGGGTCTTCTGCCAAAACTACCTTGCCAGAGTTGCTGTTGGTAATAAGCTTTTTTGACGGTATAACTGCAACATCTATCAGTTTTGCGGCAAAACGTTCCTTTTCGCCGACCATAATTGTTTCGCCGTTGCTCTGAGCTTCACTAAAGGCATCTGCAACCACCTTTTCGTATCGTGCAAGCTCAATGGTGTATTGTGCTGTAACGGTTTGTGGAGCATTACCTGTGCTGTCACTTGAACCAAGCAATAAAAAAGCAGCTGCAGCTATCAATATGATTAATACAATAATAAAGCCATCCATAAGATTGAATTTTGGTTTATCCATTTTTCTTACCTCCCAGGGATAAATAAATATTATCTATGTTTTCTGCATATTTTTGTGCAGTAAAGACAGAGTTAAAAATTTCTTTACTTTTTTTGCACATCTTGGAATAAAGCTCGTCATCAGAAAACAGAACTTTTAATTTTTCAGCCAGAGCTTCAGGGTCGTGTGTGGGAACAATAAACCCGTTTTGTCCGTCCTTGATAACCCCGGGATTTCCGCCAAAGTCAGATACCACAGCGGGCTTACCAAGACTCATACCCTCAAGGAGAGAAAGGCTGGTTGCCTCGGTGCCGAACGAGCAGTTGCACTGTACATCAATAAGGTTCATAAGAGGCTCTACATTTGTAAGAAAGCCCAGCATAACCACATAATCTTCAAGACCGTTTTCTATGATTTGCTTGCGTATAGGCTCTGCCATATCACCTGTACCGGCAATAAAGAATTTTGCCTTAACGCCGGCGGCTTTTAGCTTTGCCGCTGCCTCTACAAAGTATTTGTGCCCCTTTACCTCGTTCAGTCTGGCAACAATCGCCGTACACTTTGTGCCTTCGGGGACGTTATATTCTTTGCGAAGAGCCAGTAACTGTTCTTCGGTATATGGTTTTAATGGTTCAACTCCGTTAAGGATAACATCAATTTTGTTTTCTGATACACCGATAGCAGTAATATTATCTTTGGCGGCTTCTGCCACGGCAATTATTTTATCTGCGGTGGAGTTGTTTGCCAAGCCGCAAAGAGCCTTGCCAACCCCTTTTGTCAGTTTGGGTGACGGTGGAAAGACACTATGTCGGGTGTATACAATTTTGGCACCATAAAGGCGTGCCGCAATTCTTGCTGACATACTGGCGTGAGTGTGAACAACATCGGGCTTAAACTCTTTAAAAACAGCAAGAAGTCGGCTTATTGCCTTGTGGTCGAGAGATTTATCTGCCATAGCGGCAATTTCATAAACCTTAAAGCCTAGAGCCTCGACCTGAGGTTTTAAAAGACTGTTTTCAGGAAGAACCACAGCAATGTGCAAATCCTTTTTGTTGCAGTATTTAAGATAGGTAAGAATACATTTTCCTGCGCCGCCGATATTGGTGTCAGAACAGACTTGAAGAACATTAAGCATTATGGGATACCTCCGTTTTCTTAAATTCTGCGCGTGCTATGTGGCAGGATGCAATACCTATTGCCAGAACTGCCCAGAAAATCATAAACACACGATAATTATAAAAACAATTGTCAAACATACCCTGAAGTAAAAATCCTACAACAGCCGATGCTATACCAACAATTACAACCGAGAATTTATTTCCCTTGCCGAAATACTGGCAGCCCACAACAAGATTTTTGAAGAACATAAACATCAGCAGAAGAAATACTGCAAGACCTATCACTCCGGATTCTGTTATAACCTGCAAAAACAGATTATGTGGGTGAGGGGCTACAATTCCATTGTACGAATAAAAGGGATAAACCTGGGTAAATGCTTCGGTTCCAAGCCCTATGCCCGAAATCCAGAAGTCCTTAAGCATAAGCAATGTTCCCATCCAGATGTAAACACGATAGGATGTAGATGAATCGGACATATCGCCGATACTGGTGAAACGGTTTATTATGCTCTCAGGCAGAATAAATGGAACAACGGGGAGTGCAATAAGTGCAAGCCCCCACAGCTTGCCGGCAACAAAGGTAATAAAGATTGCCGCAGCTGCCATAATACCAAGCCAGCATCCACGTGAGAAGGTAAGAACTAACGCAAGTGCCAAAATCAGCGACATTCCTCCGTATATAAGACGGGACAGAGCCTTCTTTGTCGTCCACATAAGTGAAATACAGATGGGAAGGGCAAGAAGAATATATTCACCAAGAACATTGGGATTTTCAAGAGTTGAGTAGATACGCATTTTGATATCTTCAAACATTTCCTCGTCCATCCATGCCTGAGTTACATTCCAGCCGAAAACATACTGAGCAATGCCGTAAAGGCATACAAAAACAGCGGATACGGCAAATACTTTAAGAAGGTTAAAAAGTTGATTTGTGGTTTTAATTGTGTTAATAATTACAAAATAGAATGCCATAAAGGCAAAATATACTGCCCAAATTTGAACGCTCTTAAAGGGCGCAAAGGATGTTACCGCCGCAAGCAGATAGATTATAATCATAACCATAACCATAAGTCCCATACCATCAAGTCGCCAGATGAATTTTTTTGTGGTCAGTGCTTTTATTACAAGCGACATCAAACACAAAAGACACAGCCCAACCACAAGCATTGTGGGAACAATCGGTGCCAGAAACAGCGTGATGAAAACACCAAACTCGACCTTATAAAGAACAAGTGATACAAAAAGAATCCCTGCTACAAACAAAAGAGCAAGTATGGGTGATGAAAGGGCGCAGATAATGCCGCAGGTTGCTCCAAAAATTCCTGCACAAAAAAGACGGAATTTTCCTTCGCATTTAGTGATATAATAAAAATTAAATGAAAACTCTGTGTCAAGACACTTTTCGATAAATGATATAATCCACGAATTTTTAAGAATACTTGTGACATTAAAATCAATAAATGAAAGTGCAATGCCAAACACTATTGCAATAAGCGACAGCAACAGATTACCGCCACGGAAGAGGGATAGTATCAGATCAAAAGCCGCTGCAGTTGCTGTAAATATGCCGATAAACCGCAGGTTAAGGGCAAGGAAATTGTGAAGAAGATATTTGAAAAATTTAATTAAAATACTTTTTTCCTTCTGGGTATTTAGCTTTTCGGCATACTTTGTCTGGATTTTTTCAAGAAGGAGGAAGGGTGAAAAACAGATTTTACCCCAAATGCTGTTTTTTGCGGTGTCCTCCGAGAAAAAAACTCTGCGAAAGAGACCTGCCAGATACGAGTTCTGCCATTGTTTTGAGATATAGGAGTATAATCCGTTTAATGCTTTATATATAAGACTGTTTTTTATAATACTGTTCCATATATAAAACCACAGCGTCAAAAAGTATCCGTTATTTTTCATAACCAACCCTCCTGATTTGCTTGAATTCGTCAATTTTAAGAACAAAGCCGGCAGCAAGATATACTAAAAGTGCAACAAGTGCCGCCCCCCCTGCACCAGCAAGGGTTATAATAACTCCGCCGGAAACGGGCATAACCGAATATATAAGTGTTGCTGCAATTGAGCTGAGTACAGCGGCAACAGTAATTTTCAACAGATTTTTCACAAAAGAAAACGTAACGATCCCGGGCTTGCGTCTGTTGATCATAAAAAGCAGAACAGGTGCCATAGCAAGCGAGCTGATTGCACTTGCAAGGGCAAGACCGCCGATGCCCATTTTTAGAAGCCTGACACATACAAAGGCGGCTGTCAGATTTACCGCAATACCGAAAATCGAGGTGTACATAGGCGTTTTGCCGTCACGGATGGCGTAAAAGCTTTTGTTGAGTGTTTCGCAGATGGCATAGCCTACCATACCAAAGGAATACCAAAACAGTGCTGTTGCAGTAACACGTGTATCGTTTGCGGTAAAAGCTCCGTACTCAAAAACTACTTTTATAACAGCCTCGCTTAAGGCAACAAACATTGCTGAGATATACGCAATGATAAACACCGCCCATCCAAGTGAGATCTGCGTAGTTTCAGCAAAACCCGAATTGTTTTCGCCGGCACTAAGCCGTGAAAGTCTGGGAAATATAAAGTTTGTAATGGCATAGGCGAAAACCCCTACCATTATAATATATATCTTATTTGCAAGATTAAGAGCAGTTACAGCACCATCGCCCATTGAAGAACTGAATGCCATATTGATAACCGTACATAAAGGCTGTACCCACGAACTGATAAGTACAGGAACAGCAAGCTTTACAGCGTCACGGATACCCTCGTCGCGCAGATTAAGGCGCGGACGGTAGCGGTAGCCATATTTTACAAGATGGGGTATCTGTACCGCAAGTTGTGCCGCCCAGGCAATAAGCATTGAGATTATTACTCCCGCAAGCCCGAATTTATTTCCGGCAAAAATCAGGTACAAAATCATTATCAGGTTTGATACAACACTGATTATTGCAGGAATGTTAAACTCTCCAAATGATTGCAGAATTCCAACAGCTGTGTATGCCGCCGCCGTAAATATAATTGACGGGAAGAGAATACGCAAAAGTCCTGCTGTTTCTGCGACCTTTGCGGCATCATATCCGGGAACCATAATATGAACAATTTGCTTGGCGAAAATCATACCGATAATTGCCGAGATTGTGGCAAATGAAACAACAACTGTCATAAAGTTGTTGGCAAACTCCATTGCACGTTCTTTGGTTTCGCGTTCAAGATACTTGTTAAAAACAGGCACAAATGTCGAAAGAATTGCAACGCCCAACGTCATATCAAAAAAGAGCAGTGGGATTTGCGTTGCAGTATTTAAAACGTCAGAGGCATAGCTTCTGCCATAGACACTGACGATCAGATTTTCTCGTAAAAGTCCCATTAGTTTGGCACAAAAGGTGATTACTGCCATAATCCCGATTGTGCGAACAACCTTGGACTGAGATTTTTCCTTCAAAAAATCACTTCCTATAAGTGTACAATTACTGTTAGTATACCACATATTGTCATAAAAGTAAAGTGGATTGACGTTAAATTATATTTATGATATTATATACGTGCAGAGGAGAGTTGTTTTATGAAAAAGGCAAAGTGGATTTTTGTTGCAGTGTTGATTATTACACTTTTTGCAGGACTTTTTTACAGATACAATTTGCAGCATAAGGGTTTTGAAAAAACGGAGTTTTTGTTTGATACCCAATGCACGGTGACGGCATACGGCAAGGATGCAAAGGTGGCTATTGATGCTGTGTTTGACCGTCTTGCAGAAATTCACGGCATTACAAATTATTATTCAAAGGATTCGCAAGTTACAAAAATTAATAATGCGGCGGCAAATGAAGAAATTTTTATCGAAGAAGAGCTGTCAGAGATTCTTGCAGCGGCACTTGATATAGTGGTTTCGTCGCAAGGAGCTTTTGATATAACAGTTGCTCCGGTTATGGAGCTTTGGAATTTTTCGGGTGGTGGCAATGTGCCCATGCACGACAAAATACAAAACACACTTGAGTTGGTGGGGGCCGACAAGCTTAGCTTTGACGGCAAAGCCAAATTGACAAAGATGGCAAATGGCGTAAAGATTGATCTTGGCGGAGCGGCAAAAGGCTATGCCGGTGATGTTGCAATTAAGGTTTTAGAAGGATATGATATTTCCGGAGCGGTGGTTGATTTGGGTGGAAACATTACTTGCATTGGCAAAAATCCAAACAGCAAGAACGGCAAATGGAGAATTGGCTTGCAAAAACCTTTTGCACCTGCAGGCGAATATGATGACATAATTGAAATTGACGAAGGCGCAGTTGTTACAAGTGGGGTTTATCAACGATATTTTGAAAAAGACGGAAAGCGTTATCATCACATAATCGACCCTAAAACCGGATATCCGGCAGAGAAGGATTATAGCAGTGTAACAATTGTTGCCGACAGCAGCTTGTATGCAGACTGCCTTGCTACAGCTTGCTATATCTTAGGCAAGGATAATGCCAAAGAACTAACGGATAAATATTCGGCAGAGATTTATTTTCGTTAAGATAATTGACAATCAAATGCAGAAATTGTATAATTCAAAAGTGAATGATTTTTTCTTGGGAGAATATTAAAATGGGATTTTTTGAAACATTTATTGGCAAAATTATAACAACCTTTTTTATATCGATGGTGCCTGTTATCGAACTGCGCGGCGCTATTCCCGCAGGCACGGCGGCAGGACTTGAGGTATGGCTTGCAACAGTTGTGTCAATATTGGGGAATATGATACCCGTACCGTTTATAATATTGTTCATACGCAGAATTTTTGATTGTATGCGAAATGTTAGCGCAAAATTTGATAAGATTGTTACATATTTTGAGAACAAGGCCGAAAAACAAAGAAGCACTGTGGACAAATACAAATTTTGGGGACTTTTTATTCTTGTTGCAATTCCGTTGCCGGGCACAGGTGCCTGGACAGGGGCTTTGGTTGCGGCTATGATGGAAATGCGTCTTAAGGATGCGATTCCATCTATATTTCTTGGCGTTATAGGTGCAGGCTTGGTTGTTGCTCTTGCAACGGCAGGCGTGGTTAATCTGGCACTTTAATTTCCAACAGCATAACGGAGGTGTGTTTGTGCTTTTTGGGTGCGAAACATTTGAGTTTGAAATTATGACTGCAATTCATCATTTCGTGAATTGTGATTTTATGGATTTTCTTATGACAGTAATATCCGCTATTGGTAACGGCGGTGCAATATGGATTGTGGTGGCACTTATAATGCTGGCAACAAAAAAGCACAGGAAATTGGGCATTAAATTGGCGATTGGACTGATATTAGGATTGATTTTGGGAAATGTTGTTCTGAAAAATCTTATTGCCCGACCAAGACCTTGCTGGATTTTTGAAGATATTGATATGCTGATTGATGTGCCTAGGGATTTTTCGTTTCCCTCAGGTCACACGCTTGCATCATTTACATCGGCATTTATACTCCTTGCTGAAGCCCGAAGACTGGGGATTCCTGCACTGATTATTGCTGTTTTAATGGCTTTTTCGCGAATGTATCTGTTTGTGCACTTTCCTACAGATATTTTGGGCGGAATAGTATTGTCATTTATAATATTTATCATTTTGGAAAAATCTATGAAGAAAAAAGTCTTGGCGTAATATATGTTCTGATAAGGAAAGTAAAAGGTCGCAGCGAACTGCTGCGACCTTTAATTGTTATAAAAACAGTCTAATTCCCATTTTAAAGGGTTTGTGTCTATATATTCCCATATTTTTTGATAATCTTTTTCACCACGAATTATGTGGTCATGAAAAGATTGCTGGAATAATCTCTTATTAAACGGTTTAAGCTTACCTTGTTTAACATTGCGGATGTATTCGTTTGTAGCCATTGCTTCAAACCATCGCATCACATCATGTAGGGAACGACCTGCGTGTCGTGCCGTTATTACGACTATAATATGAATATGGTTAGGCATAATTACATATTTATCTATTTTGATATTATTAAATTTATTTTCTGTTTCTTTTATCCATTTATGAATAATTCTGTTTTGCTTAGGCGAAACGACACACGGGTCGTTCCCTACGTTTTCTATTTCAAATAACTGTTCTCTGTTTTGTGTGCATATCGTAACAAAATATGCACCTGGTAAAGAATAATCATATCCTTTTAGTCTTGTCGGTTTTCGTTTGGGTAATTCCATTATTTAATCCTCAAAATATAGCAATTTATATGGTGGTATTTCTAATGCTTTAGCTATTTTGAATAAGGTATCTAAAGAAATCGCTTTATAAATATTAGGAGCTTCAATTTGTCCGATAAAAGATACCCCACAATCCAAAATTTCAGCAAGTTGTTCTTGTGTGAGAGATTTTAATTTTCTGTAATAAGATATTTTTAATCCAATTTTTACATAATTATCTTTAAATTCTATATTCACATAAATCACCTAATATAATTTTATTATATTGACAAGTAAATATAAATATGATAAACTTAGTATAATTATTACCGTATAAATAATAATTATACTAAGTTTATGGAGGTAAAACGAAATGAAGAAAAGATTACAAGGATTAGTTGCAGGGATACTGATAGGTGCAACTGTAACAGGCGGTGTTGTATTTGGTGCAAACACAACTACACTATATAATGTAATTGCTAATGGAATTAAAATTGTTATCGATGGGCAGAAATTAAACCCCACTGATGTAAATGGCAACAAAGTTGAACCTATTATCTATAATGGCACAACCTACTTACCGGTAAGAGCAGTTGCAAATGCTATAGGTAAACCTGTATATTGGGATGGTCCTAATTTTACTGTTTATCTTGGTGATATGAACGGAAATTTGGAATATCCGACGGAAGAATTAAGTTGTGAAGGAAATATAGGAGATGATTGGGATGACACAAGCGATCTAAAGGATAATCTTGGAAATATATATTCAAGAGGAATAAATCCATATTATGGAGGTGATACTTTCGAGAAAATATTAAATATGAAATATTCAAGATTTAAAGGAACAATATATGTTACAGATGGTACAGACAGCGATCAATCAGTGCAGTTTGCCATAAAAACTGACGGAAAAACAGTTTATACATCACCAGAAATCACAAAAAAATCACAACCAATTGACTTTGATATCGATGTATCTGGCTGTTATGATTTACAAATAGTATTTACTAAAAATAGCAGTAGTTGGGATATGGTTACTTGGGCTAAAATTGGAAATGGCGGATTTTATCAATAAATTTGTCCGCCACTTTAACAAGCAGGGAAGATGTATCGCATCTTCCAAAATATTTAGGATATCCTAAGATCTTATAAAACGGAACGACACACAGGTCGTTCCCTACAATAAAAGACAGAAACGAAATTAATCGTTTCTGTCTTCTAAAAATACTGTCCTGTTAGAGTACACGCCTATTAAGCCAAGACTTTTATTATAAAAACATCGCACAAAATACAGTAATTAGTCCGCAAAGACCAACGGCAATTCCACTGAGAGAGCCTTCAACCTCGCCCAGCTCGATTGCTTTTGTGGTGCCAAGAGCGTGGCACGATGCACCAATGGCAAGCCCTGCGGCAATAGGATTGTCGAGACGGGACCACTTTATAAAATATGGTGACATAATTGCGCCAAAAAGACCTGTTACCATAACTGCGGCAACTGTTACGGGTGCAATGCCCCCAAGCTGACCGGATATCTCGATTGCAATTGCTGTTGTTACGGATTTGGGGATAAGACTTGCTGTTACAGCATCATCCAGTCCAAAGGCTTTGCATAGGAAGATGATACTTGCAAGGGCGCTGATGACCCCCACGATACAACCAACAAGGATAGGTATAAGATTTTTTTTAATGGTTTGGAGCTGTCGGTACATAGAAAGTGCCAAGACAGCAGTTGCCGGAGCAAGAAACATTGAAATTACATTTGCACCGTTCATAAAGTTTTCAAGTGGTATACCCAATATTGTAATTACAGCTATACAAATCAGTGCTGCAACAATCATAGGGTTTACAAAGGAGTAATTAAATTTTGTTTTTATTTTAACCCCCATACAATATGCAATAACGCACAGCGTAAATCCAAAAATGGGACGCGAGGTAAATTCATTAAGCATTTTTATTTTCTCCTTTGTGTTTATTCAACAGATATATTGTGAATTTAACAGAGTATGCTGTGCAGTAAAAGGTAAATACCGTTGTAATACAGCAAATAAGTAAAAACTCCCATAATATATTGCTAAAAACATCCAGATAAGCAATAATTGACACCGTAGATGGCACAAAAACAAAAGCCATATTTTTAAGGAGAAAGTCTGATACAATGTTTATTTGCTCGGGCTTGAATGCCTTAAATAGAAGAAATAAAAACAGTAAAATTAAAGCTATAACACTTCCCGGAAAAGGAAAGGGAAGTATAAGTGAAATAAGGTCGCCTATTAAGCACAGCAAAAATATCCGTATTATTTGTCTGAAAAAATCCAATTTAAACACTCCTGAAAAATTTATATTAAAATTCTACCACAAAACAGCAGTTTTGTAAATTGTAATATTGACTAAAGTTTATTTTTGGTGATAATATAACAATGTAATAAAAACGAGAGAAGATGTTAATGATGAATTTGAGTGAAGTCTATAAATCCTGTTGTTTTACAGGACATCGCTTCTTGCCGAAAGAAAAGGCCGGTGCCATACAATTCACCCTTGAGTGCTTGATACGTGAGCTTTGCGAAAGTGGATGCCGTGAATTTATTTCCGGCGGTGCCATCGGGTTTGATATGATGGCGGCGGAGGCAGTGCTTAAAATAAAAAAGGCCTTTCCCGAAATTATGCTTGTTATGGCACTGCCTTGCCGTGACCAGCATATAAAATGGGGAAAGGTTGATCAGTTGCGGTATGAAAAAGTTTTAAGCCGGGCAGACAAAGTTGTATATCTTTGCGAGAAGTATGTTACAGGCTGTATGCACCTTAGGAATAAATATATGGTTGATAATTCAGAACTTTGTGTTGCCTATTTTGAAAACAAGGGTGGCGGAACAGAATACACAGTAAAATATGCCTGCGAAAAGGGACGCAGGGTTGTTAATCTTGCTCACATAGTGTAGGCGATAATAAAGAAAACCGTCAGCATAAATGCGGCAGTTGCCATAGCGGTTATAATGACAGAAGGCGTAAAGGAGCGCTCTCTGTCTTCTTTTTCTGATTTATAATGTCCGTGAGCGGCCTTAAGCCTTCCAACTTGTCTGATGTATTGGTCAATAATTGACTGTGCTTCGTGAACAATGTCGTTTTCGCTGGTATAGCTTACAGATTTTTGGTTTTTAAGAATAAATATTGCCTGGTCTATTGTGTCAGATTGGATATTGTTGATGATAACAACGCGGCGTGATTTTTTGTCAAGCATAGCAGTAACCTCCATAGTTTGTATATGGAAAGTATTGACATGTGAGTCAGTTTTTATACAAAGGGGTCTGCGATGCTTTAAAATTGTAAACTGTTTGACCCACAGTGTCAAACCTGAATCTATCCGCTTTTGGAAAGGAGAGATGCAGACGTTTGCACAGGATGACAAAAGCAGTGCAAATCGGTTACGCAAACAGTTTCATTTTTTGTATGACAGAATAAAAATATGGCAATGATATAAATGGCAAATGGTGTTCTAAATTTGCTTTTGGTGAATATAAATAGACTATACATAACAAAGTACACCAAAGGTTCAGGGAGTGAATAATGTTGAATACCGAAAGCTATACAGAAAACAACAAAGTGGTTATTGCCGGAACAGTGGCAAGTGTTCCGGAGTTTTCTCACGAGGTTTATGAAGAAATGTTTTATACATTTATGCTTGATACCCCAAGGTTAAGCGAAACTCACGATACAGTTAAGGTTACCATATCCGAAAAATTTCTTACGGGTGATGGTTTGCATCTGGGTGACAGTATTTTAATTCACGGGCAGTTCAGGTCATACAATAATTTTACAAATGTGGGCA
Organism: Clostridia bacterium; assembly: GCA_045586925.1. GTDB lineage: Bacteria > Bacillota > Clostridia > Monoglobales > Monoglobaceae > SIG440. The sequence continues at coordinate 95,222 of JAZNBG010000035.1, forward strand.
ATCGTCTGGTTCTTACTGTTTTTGTAAAGGATATCGAAGCCTATGACGACAGCATAGAAACCAGTATGAATTCCATATACCTTAACGGCTACATATGTAAAAAGCCGGTTTACAGAACAACACCCTTTGGCAGAGAAATTGCTGATATTCTTCTTGCAGTAAACAGGTCGTACAATAAATCCGACTATATTCCATGCATTGCCTGGGGCAGAAATGCCAAATTTGCCGAATGTCTTAATGTAGGTGATAATGTTGTGATTAAAGGTAGAATTCAAAGCCGTGAATATCAGAAACGTCTTAGCGAAACCGAGGTAGAAAGCAAAACGGCATTTGAAGTATCAATTTCACGTTTGGATAAAGCCGGCGATTTTGTTGAGTAGTTTTAAAGTCCCCGTACAGGGGGCTTATTTTTTATATAATAGGAATTTACTACTTATCAGTACTAAACTCCTATTATAAAAAAACAAAATTCAAATTGCCCATGCAAAATTTTCGGCTACGCCGAAATGCACTTGGGCAAACAAAGCGTTATTACTCCGACCGCCGCAAGGCGGGCGTCGTAGCCCCTTTGTTCATCTATGGAAAAGTGATAACATAGAAGGATTTTGAAGATTTTTGACGAAAGTATAATATAATAATATTTTAAATGTAGATGGTCTACAATTTGACATAATGAAAGAAGGAAAAAGAAATGAATATGAGTTTTGAAAGAAAGCTCCCTATACCAATGGAAGTTAAGGAGCATTATCCGATTACGGCAGAGCTTGAGACGTTGATTGATAAAAGAGCGGTAGAGATACAGGATATTTTTACAGGCAAGTCAGACAAGCTTGCCCTGATTATTGGCCCTTGCTCAGCAGATAATGAGGACAGTGTGATTGACTATATATCCCGTTTGCGCAAGGTGCAGGAAAAGGTGGAAGATAAGATTTTCATAATTCCCCGCATATATACCAACAAGCCCCGCACGACAGGCGATGGCTATAAAGGAATGCTGCATCAGCCCGACCCGAATGAAAAACCGGATATGTATAAAGGAATTGTTGCAATACGCCAGTTGCATTTACGTGCATTGAAAGAAACAGGTTTTTCTTGCGCAGATGAAATGCTTTATCCCGAAAACCACAGATATCTAAGTGATATACTTGCCTATGTTGCGGTTGGTGCACGCTCGGTTGAAAACCAGCAGCACAGACTTACTGCCAGTGGACTTGATGTTCCTGTGGGTATGAAAAACCCCACAAGCGGCGATATCTCGGTTATGATGAATTCTATAACGGCGGCACAGCACAACCACACCTTTATTTATCGTGGCTGGGAGGTTCATTCCACCGGCAACCCCTGTGCTCACGCAATTCTGCGAGGCTATGTAAACAAGCATGGTCAGTCAATGCCAAACTATCATTATGAGGATTTGGTTCACTTGTGTGAGGCATATGCAAAAACTGATTTGGTTAATCCAGGTGTTATTGTTGATACAAATCACGCAAACTCCGGAAAGAAGTATCTCGAACAGGTGAGAATTGCCAAGGAGGTTTTGCATAGCTGTCGTCACGATGCCGATGTGAAGAAGCTGGTTAAGGGCTTTATGATTGAAAGCTATATCGAAGATGGTGCCCAGAAGATTGGGGAATGTGTTTATGGCAAGTCTATTACAGACCCCTGCTTGGGTTGGGAAAAGACCGAAAGACTTATATTGGATATGGCAGACCTGCTGTAGAAGACAAAGATACACTCTGATTTTTGGAGGGATAAATAATGAAAAGAACTATATCTTTTGTGTTAATTTTTTTAATTTTACTATCGTTTTCGTTGGTGGTATTTGCGGATTCAACGTCAGGGAATTTGCAGGTAGAAACTGATGAGGCAAAAACCTTTGTGAGTGTCAAAACCCCTCTTCCTGATGATATCAAGGATAATGATAGCTGGCGTACAATGGCAAGATACAAAGATTCGGGGCAGGGAATTACTCTGTCGGCTTACTATAATGGATATATTTATGCAACAGTTCCTGCAGAAAATAAAGACAGGGAAATTGAAGCTTTTGTGCCCGATACGATTCCGTTTACCGATTATGATGCAGCGCAGTATGAATTCCACGTTATGGAGCAACTGTCACGCACAGGAGTAATTATGGGCAACGAAAAGGGCGAGGCAAAGCCTTTTGATAACGTAACCCGAGCAGAAGCTGTTGCTATGGTAATGAGATTTATGGGGCTTTCGAATATGCCTTCTGCAAATGGGATTGTTCATTTTGAGGATGTGTCAACAAACGACTGGTTCTACAGCGTGGTTATGTCTGCATATAAATGCGGAATTATAGAGGGCACATCGGCGTATACCTTTTCGCCCGACCGAAATGTTACCCGTGAAGAAATTACGGTTATGACAGCAAGAGCCTTGAACTATGCCGGTTTAAGATGCCCCAAAAGAACAGTTGAAAACATTGCAGATATGGATATGATATCTTCTTGGGCAAAGGAAGCATACGACTTAATCGGTTCAAACTATGTATCCGATTATGATGATACCGACCCCGAAAACCCTGTTCGCCTTTTAAATCCGCAAAAAGCTGCATCAAGATATGATGTGGCATATACCTTAGACAATACGGCAAAATCATGTCAGCTTTATCCCTCTGATTTGGCGGTGGAATATGGTTTTGATAAGGATATGCCGATAATTGACGGCTCCACATCAACTTATCCCTTTACAGAGGCGGTTTACGGACAGCTTTTCTATAACGGAAAAACACACAGCCAATATCCCCAAAAGCACAGCAAAAGCCACGCGTCCTATCAGCGTCTTATAGACGGCGAGGTTGATATGCTTTTTGCATCGGTCTATCCGGCAAGCGATATTTTGGCTATGGCAGAGGAAAAGGGAGTAGAGCTTGAGCTTATTCCTATTGCCTATGATGCAATGATTTTCTTCACCAATGCAGACAATCCTGCAACAGGGCTTACAAAAGAGCAAATAAGTGATATCTATGTAAATGATGCATATGATAACTGGTCGCAGCTTGGCGGCAGTGATGCCCTGCTTTATCCTTATTGCCGAAACAACGACAGCGGAAGCCATGCCCAGATGGAAAAACACTTTTTAAACGGAAATGAAATTCATCCCAATGTGCAAAAGGAAACCTCCTACACAATGTCCAATGTTCTTACCGATGTAATGGCGGCAAAAACGGACAATCCTGTTGGCTATGGTCTGGGATACAGCATTTATTACTACTATCACAATATGGATTTGTTCTATGACACCAAAACCAATTTAAAGCTTTTGGCTATTGACGGAGTTCAGCCAACGGATGAAACAATAGCTGACGGCAGTTATCCTCTTGCAAACAACACATATATTGTTTTGCGTAAAGATACGCCTGCAGATAGCCCGGAAAGAAAAATGGCAGAATTTATGCTGACCGAGGCAGGACAGCAATGCGTTGAGCTGGCAGGTTATGGCAGATTAAAGTAAGTATAATATTCGTTAAAAGCCCGAATGAATGTTCGGGCTTTTGCATTGCAAAAAAAATTTATACTTTTTGCAATTTCCTCTTTTATATTATCAAAATTTGTGATATACTAATATGTGGATTTTAAAAAGGGGGCTCAAAACTATGGCAAGAATAGGTTTTGATAATCAAAAATATCTTAAAATGCAATCGGAGCAGATACGCAAGCGTATCGCAGAGTTTGGGGGGAAGCTATACCTTGAATTTGGTGGAAAGCTTTTTGACGATTATCATGCCTCACGTGTGCTCCCGGGATTTGCCCCAGACAGCAAAATCCGTATGCTTCAGCAGCTTAAGGACGAGGTAGAGATTGTTATTACCATCAATGCCGAGGATATCGAATGCAACAAAATCCGTGGAGATTTGGGCATATCTTATGACGACGATGTTCTTCGTCTTATTGATACCTTCCGTGAAATGAAGTTGTATGTGGGCAGTGTGGTTCTTACACGCTTTAATGGTCAACCATCTGCAAATGCCTTCCTTAAACAGCTTAATAATCTTGGTGTTAAGTGCTATAAGCATTATTCTATACCGGGGTATCCGTCAGATATACCGTTTATTGTAAGTGACGAGGGTTTGGGCAAAAACGAGTTTATAGAAACCGAACGTTCGCTTGTGGTAATTACAGCCCCAGGTCCCGGTAGCGGCAAAATGGCAACCTGCCTTAGCCAGCTTTATCACGAGCACAAACGGGGAGTTACCGCAGGTTATGCTAAGTTTGAAACATTCCCTGTCTGGAACCTGCCGCTTAAGCACCCTGTAAATCTAGCATACGAGGCGGCAACTGCCGATCTTAATGATGTAAATATGATTGACCCCTTCCATCTGGAAGCCTATGGCGAAACTGCGGTTAATTATAACCGTGACGTGGAGATTTTCCCCGTGCTTAACACTATGTTTGAGCGGATTCAGGGCAGTTCTCCATATAGCTCACCAACAGATATGGGCGTTAATATGGCGGGCAACTGTATTATTGATGATGATGCTTGCTGCGAGGCGTCAAAGATGGAAATTATACGCAGATACTATGCTACAGCCGCAAATGTAATTCGTGGCAAGGGTGACGAAAATCAGGTAAGAAAGATAGAGCTTCTTATGAATCAGGCAGGAATCACGCCTGATTATTGTGCGGCAGTTCCAAGGGCGCTTGAAAGGGCGGCGCAGACGCAAAGTCCGGCAGGCGCAATGGCTCTTCCTGATGGCAGAATTGTTACAGGTAAAACCACATCAACACTGGGTGCGGCATCGGCACTTTTACTTAATGCATTAAAAGCTCTTGGTGGAATTGATTCGGAAATTGATTTAATTGAGGCATCTGTCCTTGAGCCTATATGTGGTCTTAAAACCACATATCTTAAACATAAAAATCCAAGATTGCATACCGACGAGGTGCTGCTTGCACTGACAATTTCGGCTCTGTCAAATCCGGTTGCGTTAAAGGCAAAGGAGCAACTTGAGAATCTTCGTGGCAGTGATGCACACTTTACGGTTATTATCAGCGAAGAGGACGAAAAGATTTTAAGACGTCTGGGCATAAATGTAAGCTTTGAACCAAGATACGAGCACGAAAGACTTTATCATAAATAAAACAGAAAAATCCTGCCGATAGAATCGACAGGATTTTTGTTTTTTATAGGGAATAGTTAAGAGAGAATGTGGAATAAGTAAAAATCCGTGCACAATAGTGCACGGATTTTTGGAGCGGAAGACGAGATTCGAACTCGCGACGTTCACCTTGGCAAGGTGACGCTCTACCACTGAGCCACTCCCGCATATATTCAGTTTCTCAACTGCAAGAAATATTCTAGCACAAGCGATGGGTTTTGTCAATACCTAATTTAAAAATAATTATGAAAATTTGCAAATATAATTTTAATATGCAAAAAAGCCGCATCAAACAGCCAACGTTCGATACGACTTCTTTCTCTGTGTAAATGTTTACGCCTCTTTCTTTACAACTTCTTTACCGTTGTAATATCCGCAAGCCTTGCAAACTCTGTGAGGCATTTTGTAGTCACCACAGTTGGGACACACTACCATTCCGGGAATAAGGAGCTTCCAGTTAGCTCTTCTTTTGTCTCTTCTGGCTTTAGAAGTTTTTCTCTTTGGAACTGCCATAGTTAAATACACCTCTTTCCAATCTAAATAATTTGAACAGGGGCTATGCCCTGCATAATCTACAAAAGTTTATCCAGAATATCAAATCTGGGGTCAGTGGGTCTTGTGTCACAGTTGCAGGGGGACTGGTTAAGATTATTGCCGCAATTGGGGCATAAGCCTTTGCAATCCTCGCAGCACAAGCGTTTGGTTGGCAGATTGACAAGTATGTTTGCCAGAACAATTTCGTCAATCTCAATTGCTGTGCCTTCCAGAACAACTGTATCGGGATTCTGAACATCTTCGACCCGTGAGTTTTCCTTCTTGAAGATTTCCTTAAATGAACAACTAAAATCACTTTTGAAGGTTTCACAGCATCTGTCGCAGGAATATTCCATCAGGCAGGAGGCTGTGGCCTCAAGCTCGATGCTTCCGCCGATGTTGACAAATTCGCCTGTTACAGAAACGGGAGTCAGAAACCTTGCACCGTGTTCTTCACATTCTGCAAAATCAAGCTCTAAATTGAGTGGAAGCTTTCTTCCGTCAGCGTTTAAGATGGGCAATAAATCAAATTTCATTTCTGTTGTCCTTTAAAAAAATGTGGTGGGCACAATAGGGCTCGAACCTATGACCCTCTGCTTGTAAGGCAGATGCTCTCCCAGCTGAGCTATGCGCCCACATATGATACCGATTGTGCAGTGATGATAAAAATATGGTGGGCACAATAGGGCTCGAACCTATGACCCTCTGCTTGTAAGGCAGATGCTCTCCCAGCTGAGCTATGCGCCCATATACTTTTTCACAATACTGCATTTTAATCAGCTTGATTATTATACACAATCAAAAGTCGTTTGTCAATACATAATTTAATTTTTTTTCATTTTTTTAAAATCAGCATTGCAACAAGTCTTATATGTTTGGGGCAAAATGAATCTATTATCCTTTTGTAAGGTAAACTTTTTGTTAAATGTATTGTATTTGAAAAGAATATATGTTATACTTAAATAATTAGAATAGGATTGCTGTATGCAGTGACAAAAAGCATAACGTGGGATGGTAAAGAGATGGTGCCTTGGGTGAAATCAGACAGTCTTGAAGGCTTTATGCGCAGACAGGAACGGCTGTTAAAACAAAATGAGTTTTATAAAAGATTGATGATTGTTCCTGTTATTGTGATAATTGTTTCGCTTTCTGTTCTTGCATATAACCTCACTGTGGGTAAAAAGATAAAAAGTCAGAAGCCGCAAAACGTTGCCGGTGTGATGATGGTTAAAGAAGAAACAGAAACCGTGGGAGAAAAGATTAATTTAAATGCAGCAACACAAGATGTGCTTGACACTCTTCCGGGGATAGGCCCGAAAAAGGTTGAAGCAATCATTGAAACCAGAGAAAGAATGGGTGGCTTTCGCTCGGTGGAGGATATCCTGAATGTTAATGGGATTGGCGAAAAGCTTTTGGACGAAATACGTCATATGATATATGTTGATACAACAAATTAAAAAATATGCCCGTGTGGCACTGAAAATTATATTAAAAACAGACAATGTGTGAAATTTGAAAGGTTGTGTTTTAAAATGATGAAAGAATATCCGCTTTATAATGCTCCAATGATTGAGAGTCTTAAGCATCTTATCGAATACGCTGCGGAAAATTATGGTGAAGACCCCGCTTTTACATTTGAAAGAGATGGTGAAGATATTACTGTTGACTTTATCCGTCTTAAAAATGACATCTATGCTCTGGGTACATATTTCTACAGTCTTGGTCTTAAAGACGGCGATAAAATCGCGGTTATGGGTGAGAATAGCTATGAATGGGTTATCACATACTTTGCTGCAACAAATGGCTCTAATGTAATTGTGCCAATTGACAAAGAACTTGGCGCACCTGAAGTTGCAAACCTTATAAAAAGCAGCGGAGCAAAGGCGTTTGTTTATTCCAATGCAAAGGAAAAGATTATTGATGAGGCAAAAGGTGATATGCCCACTGTTGAACATTACATCCCAATGAGTGAATTTGGCGATATTATTGCAAAGGGCAGTGAAATGATTGAGGCAGGCGACGATTCTTTTGAAAAGAACGAAATTGACCGAGAAGCGTTGTGCACAATTATTTATACATCGGGCACAACGGGCGATCCTAAAGGCGTTATGCTAAATCAGAGAAACCTTGCGTTTGATATGGTAAACAGTTGCCGTAATTTTCTTGAACCTGCCGGAACCGTTGTTGTATTGCCTTTGCACCATACATTTGGATTTATGGCAGGTATTTTATGTCAGATTCATCGTGGCTATCCTGTTTATATCAACAACAATCTTAAGAATGTTCTTAAGGATATTCAAAAAGCAAAGCCTTATCACATCAGTGTTGTTCCGTTGTTTGTTGAAACATTCTACAAGAGTCTTTGGAGAACAGTAAGAAAGCAAGGCAAGGAAAAGCTTCTAAAAACATTGATTAAGATAAGTAATGCCTTAAGAAAAGTCGGAATTGACCTTAGACGTGTTCTTTTTAAATCTGTTAAGAAGGGGTTTGGCGGCAATCTTGAAATGATTATTGCAGGTGGAGCGCCGCTTGATCTTAAATATGCAAAAGGATTTGAGGATTTGGGTATTGCTCTTATAAATGGCTACGGCATAACCGAATGTTCGCCTATCGTATCTCTTGACAGAAACAAAAAATACCTCTTTGGTGCGGCAGGTGTTCCTGTACCGGGCACAGAGGTAAAAATTTATAATCCCAATGAGGATGGCGAGGGTGAAATTATTGTCAAGGGCGACCATGTAATGATGGGATATTACAACAACCCCGAGGCTACCGAGGCAGCCTTTGTTGATGGTTGGTTCAGAACAGGTGATATCGGTACAATTGATGAAAACGGATTTGTTCATATCACCGGCAGAATTAAGAATATCATTATTCTCAGCAACGGCAAAAACGTATACCCCGAAGAAATAGAAACAGTAGTTCTGCAGCAGGTAGAAGGGGTAAACGAGATTGTGGTATACGGCGAAGACGACGTCATCTGTGCTGAAATTTATACGGAAACTCCTGAAGAACAGGAAAGAATTAAAAAGGATGTTCAGGCTCTTAATGCAACACTTCCTCCAATGAAGCAGATAAAGAGGATTCATTTCCGTGATAAAGAGTTTGAAAAGACAACTACTAAGAAGATAAAAAGATTTGCCCGTTGACGATGCTGAAAATTTTCAGCCATCTTGCACGATTTCTGCACACTCGCATACACAAAGTATAGCCTCGTGTTTGAAATCGCACAATCTGAGCTAAAAATTTTGCGCATCGGGAAGTAAAAATTGTGAGCAGTTTTGCACGATCTCTGCACACTCGCATACACAAAGTATAGCCTCGTGTTTGAAATCGCACAATCTGAGCTGAAAATTTTGCGCATCGGGACGTAAAAAAGGTGAGCAGTTTTGCACGATTTTTGCGTATTTACACAAAAAGAGGTGAATCCAACTATGGTAAACATAGGCAACGAATGGGATAAACTTTTAGAAGGCGAGTTTGAAAAGGAGTATTACTTAAAGCTCCGTAGCTTTTTGGCAAAAGAATACAAAACAAAAACGGTTTATCCCGATATGTATGATATTTTCAATGCGTTAAAATATACATCTTACAGTGATGTTAAGGTGGTTATTATCGGGCAGGACCCATATCACGGTGCCGGACAAGCTCACGGACTTAGTTTTTCGGTTAAGCGTGGGATAGAACAACCTCCGTCACTGAAGAATATTTTTAAGGAAATTCACGATGATTTGGGGATAGAGATACCCAATCACGGGCAGCTTACACACTGGGCACAACAGGGGGTGCTTTTACTCAATGCAGTGCTGACAGTTCGTGCAGGTGAGGCAAACAGCCACAAAGGTATGGGTTGGGAAATCTTTACTGACCGCATCATTGACTTGCTTGACAAAAGGGAAAAACCAATGGTGTTTTTGCTGTGGGGTGCAAATGCCCGACAAAAGAAGCGGTTTATTACAAATCCTAATCACAAAGTTCTGGAAACTGTTCATCCCAGCCCTTTGTCTGCATACAATGGATTTTTTGGTTGCAAGCATTTTTCGTTGGCAAATGAATTTTTGAGGTCGTCGGGACAGGAGCCTATTGATTGGTGTCTGGATTGATATTTTTGTATGAAAGGAAAGAAAAGTTGTGAGAGATAGAATAGAAATACTTGGAGTGAAAGTAGACAGAGTGACTTATGATGAGGCTCTGAATATTGCCGAAGGTTTTGCAAAGGAAGAAGGGGTTTCTGCAATTTTTACCCCGAATTCTGAAATCGTAATGAGTGCTCAGGATGATGCCGAGTTGATGACTATTTTAAATAATGCCGATATGTGTACAGCAGATGGCGTCGGTATAGTGTATGGTTCAAGAATTTTAAAAGATCCGGTTCCTGAGCGTGTTGCAGGTTTTGATCTTGTGTGTGGTCTTCTTGAACGGGTGTCAAAAACAGGCGGAGGGGTGTTCTTCTTTGGCGCAAAGCCCGGTGTTGCCGAGATGGCGAAAGCGAAGATGGAAGAAAAATATCCTGGTCTTTCGGTTGTGGGTTGCCACAACGGATATTTTAAGCCGGAGGATGAGGCGGAAATTGTTAAGCAGATAAACGAATCAGGAGCAAAAATCCTTTTGGTATGCTTGGGAGCACCCAAACAGGAAAAATGGATTGCCTCGCACAAAGATGAACTTAAAGTCAACCTTTGTATGGGTGTTGGCGGAACTCTTGATGTTTTTGCAGGCGTTGCTAAACGTGCCCCTGAAATTTTTATTAAGCTAAATCTTGAATGGGCTTACAGAATTTTGAAAAATCCTTCATCCCGAATGAGCAGATTTGCTGCTCTTCCTAAATTTGTTTTAAAAGTTTTTAAGGAAAGAATCAAAAAGAGTTTTAGAATTTAAACGGGGGGAGTTTAATGAAGTTTATAAAGGAAAAAGCAGATTTTGACCTAATCAGTTTTGGTGAGGTAATGTTAAGACTATCGCCTCCTGGGAAGGATAAGATTTCGCAAAGCGAAAGCTTTGAAAAAGCTTGCGGCGGGTCAGAGTTTAATGTGGCTTCAGGAGCGGCAAACCTTGGTATAAGAGCGGCAATTGTGACAAAACTGCCGCGAAATAAAATAGGGCATTTTATCTCACGCAGAATCAGATACGGAAACGTATCGGACGATTATGTTGTTTGGGATGAGTCCGATGAAAAACGATTGGGTATTTATTATTATGAGAGTGGTGCTTATCCAAGAAAGTCAGCGGTAGTGTATGACAGAACAAATGCTTCGGTATGTTCACTTGGAATTGACGAAATTCCAGAAGATATATGCAAAAAAACAAGAATATTTCATATAAGCTCAATTTCGTTGGCACTTGGGCAGAAGCTGCGTGAAACGGCGCTTTTGCTTATAAAACGAATGAAAGAAAGTGGTGCAGCAATCAGCTTTGATGTCAATTACCGCGCAACACTATGGAGCGAGGAAGAGGCAAGAGGCGTCATCAAGGAAATTCTTCCGCTTGTCGATATTTTGTTTGTGTCGGAAGAAACTTCGCGCAGAATGATGCAAAAGAGTGGTACTCTTGATGAGATAATGAGAAGTTATGCTGATGAATATGGCTGTAGCATAGTAGCAACAACAAGACGAAAAGTTGTAAGCCCGACAAAACACAATTTTGGGTCAAGAGTTTATTATGATGGAAAATTCTATGAAGAGCCACATTATGAAGGAATTGAGGTCATTGACCGTATCGGCAGTGGTGATGCATATGTTGCAGGAGTGCTTTACGGAATTCTTTCGGGAAACAAAATTGAAGATGCAGTATCTTATGGCAACGCTTTGAGTGCAATAAAAAATACAGTTGCAGGTGATATGTCAATAAGCTCTATTGACGAGGTAAATCTGGTTATAAAAGCACATCGGGCAGAAGGCGTACAAGATGAAATGTCAAGATAGAAAAAATAATACATTTGTTATAAAACGGGGGGAATATTATGCTGTATATGTTTTTGGCAGACGGATTTGAAGAGACTGAGGCAATAGGCTGTCTTGATGTTCTTCGGAGAGCTGAGATAGAGGTTAAGATGGTTGGAGTGACTGACAAGGACGTTACAGGCAGTCACGGAGTGTGTGTTGCGACAGATGTTTGTGTTGATGATATTTCTTTTGATGGCTTAGAGGGTGTTATTTTACCCGGAGGTATGCCGGGGACAACAAACCTTCAGGCAGACGACAGGGTTATAAATGCGGTGAAATATTGTGCCGAGCACGGCAAACTGATTGCGGCAATATGTGCGGCTCCTATGATTCTGGGGCAGCTTGGTCTTCTTGATGGAAAGGTGGCAGTTTGCTATCCCGGTTTTGAGGAGCATCTTAAAGGTGCAACGGTGGATGCAAATGCCTTGGTTGCAATTGACGGCAATGTTATTACTGGCAAGGGTGCAGGTGCAGCAATGCTTTTTGGCGCAAGAATTGCAGATTGGTTTAAGGCGGGTGCAGGTCAGGAAATACTTGACCAGATGCAACACCCAGTAGTATAGGATTGAAAATTGATGACAGAGAAAAAATATGAACTGAGAAAACAAATAAAAAGCGTACGGTGGATGATTTTCTGGGTAGTGCTGGCACAGTTTGCGGCAGAGCTTGTTGTAGGGGCAGTATTTAGTTTTATGGAAAATCCCCCGCACGAATATATACGCATTGCAGTTGTTGAGCTTTTGGCAATAGGTGTGCCCATAATGGTGTACGCCCGGTCTATCTGGAACAGCAGTGTCAGCGAGGCTAAACGTGAATTTTGGATGAATCCATGCAAGCCTTATTGCATTTTGCTTGCGGCTTTGCTGGGTGTTTTCGGTCAGTTTGTGATGATACTTCTTAATATGCCTGCCAATTTTTTAACCCAAACGGTGTTAAATCAAACCTTCGAAGATGCAATACCTATGGCGTTAAGCCAAGGCGAGGTGCTTATTGGTATTGTTGCGGTGGTAATTATCCCTGCAGTTTTAGAAGAATTCTGGATGCGTGGGATTATATTTTCGGCATATAACAAAAGCAATACACTTGCGGCAATTTTTTTTACCAGTCTGATGTTTGCATTCCTTCATCTCAGAATTAATGAGGCGCTGGGATTTTTGTTTATGGGAATAGTTGCGTCAGTTGTACTGATAAAGAGTAATTCGCTTTATGCCGCTATGGTTTATCATGGCTTCAGCAATCTGACAGCCCTTTTGCTTGGAGGATTTATCCTGCCGTATGTAATAGATTATATATGGGTAGTTTTTATTATAGCTGTACTTGGCTTTGCTTTGTTTTTTGTTTTAATTCTGTTGCAAAAGAACAAAATGGCAATGCACAGAAATTTCAGGGCAGGCACACTGGTATTGAATAGCTTGTTCAGTATGCCTATAATTTTGAGCATTGCAGTTGTAATAATAAAGTATTTGCTGATAAATGTTATAGGATGATTTGCGATGAGAAGAATAAAAGCCAAAATAAAAAAGTTCTCTCCTGTGCTGTATGGTGCGTGCATCGTAGCAGCTGTATTTGTGGTATGGATTGTGTCGGTTTTAGTTGATGTTTTTGGTATGGGTCTTGGACGTGGAAGGGAAGTTATGGTTACAATCCCTCATGGTGCAACCCTTAGTGAAATTTCCGAAATTCTGAAGGCAGAACGAGTGATAAAACATCCACTTTTGTTTAGCTTGCGTGTAAAGGTGGCATCGGATGATTACGTTTTTCAGCAGGGGGGACACCTTATAGGCAAAAGTCTGAGCTATGGCAGTATTGCGCGAGAGCTTACCTGTGCTCCGGATGTAAATATTGACGAAACAATAAAGGTTCTTATCCCGGAAGGCTATGAAGCATGGCAAATAGCTGAAACTCTTGAGAAGGTGGGCTTGGCTGACAAGGAAGTTTTTTTAAAAGAACTTGATGAGGGCAACTTTGACTTTGATTTTATATCTCAGATTGAAAGACGTGAAAACCGTCTTGAGGGCTATCTTTTTCCGGCGACGTATGAGTTTGCCACTTGGGAAACCGAACGTGATATTATAACAAAAATGCTGAAGGCATTTGAAAACTATATTCTTCCTGTATATAAGGGAGCGAAAACAGACTACACCCTTGATCAGGTGATAACTTTTGCGTCAATAGTAGAGCGTGAGGCGGCAAACGATTCTGAACGCGACAGGGTTGCGTCTGTTTTCTACAACAGAATGGAGAAGGATATGACACTTAGCTCCTGTGCAACGGTGCAGTACATTATTAAAGAAAGAAAACCGATTTTAAGCAATTCGGATATAAAAATCAAATCTGCATACAACACTTATATCAATAAAGGCTTGCCAATCGGACCGATTGCATCGCCGGGGGTAAATTCGGTTAAAGCGGTTCTTTACCCTGAGGAGAGCGATTATCTGTATTTTGCGGCACGGCCCGACGGTAGCGAAAATGTTTTTTCACGTACCGACAAAGAGCATTTGCAAACGGTACAAATGTTGCAAAGATGAAATTATAAAGGGTGAAAAGAGGTAGCTTTGTCCAATGAAAGCTTGGATTGAAGAGGATAATATAAATTATGAATACATAATCCGTTATCTGAGGGATACTATTCCTGAGAGTACGGGACATATTGCGGAGATGGAGCGGTTTGCCAAGGCTAATGATGTACCTATTTCACAGCCCGAGAGCATCAGACTGGTGGAGGTGCTGCTGAAAATTGCCAATGCCAAAAGAATTCTTGAGTTGGGAACAGCAATAGGTTATTCAGCAATCAGGATGAACAAGGCCTGCGGTGCCGAGGTTGTAACCGTTGAACTGTCGGATGAAATGGCGGATATAGCAGAAAAGAATTTTGAAATCGCAGGGGTTTCGCAAAAAGTTACACTTCTTCGTGGTGATGCACGTCAGGTTGTTTCTCAAATGCCAGGCGAAGAGGTTTTTGATGTGATATTTGTTGATGCGGCAAAAGGTCAGTATATGGAGTTTTTCCCTCATTGTGACCGCCTTTTGAAAAAGGGTGGAATACTTATTTCTGATAACGTTCTTTATAAAGGAATGACAGCAAATGACGAACTTGTGGTAAGACGCAAAATCACAATTGTCCGTAGGCTTCGCAAATATCTTGAAATGCTAAAGGAAAACAAAGGTTTCAGCACAGCATTGTTGCCTATAGGGGACGGTGTTGCGTTAAGCTTTAAGGAGTGAAAAGGGTGATCCTACAAAATGATAATCTGAATAAGCATAAGGATTTTAAAAAGAACTTTGATTTTTTATTGTTCTTTTTAACTTTAGCGGCTTCGGTTTTTGGTATTATAATGATTTCAAGCGCATCGCCAACACCGGGCAGACACGTGGCAGTTCAGCTTGCGGCGCTTGTTTTGGGCATTGTGCTGATGGGTGTGCTGATTGTTCTTGATTACGAATATCTTGCGGGAATTGCGGGTTATTTGTACATCGGGTCGATTGTGCTTTTGATTTTGGTGCTTATACCGGGCATTGGCACCTATGATAACGGTGCCCGCAGCTGGTTTCGCTTTGGACCCATTGGTATTCAGCCTGCCGAGATTGTGAAGATAGCCTTTATAGTTACATTTGCCAAGCACTTGTCAGAGGTTGATTATCTGGTTAACCGTCCAAGAAACGTGCTGTTTCTGCTGCTTCATTCTGGAATTTTAATCGGGCTTATTCTGCTGCAGCCTGACTTTGGTACGGCTGTGGTTTTTGGTTGCATTGTAATTACTATGCTGTTTACGGCAAAAATAAGCTGGAAATATATTGGTGCAGGTATTGGTGCCATAGCTGCGGCTGTTCCTGTGGCGTGGTTTTTTGTTTTCGAGGAGTATCAAAAGAACCGAATTATAAACCTTTTTAACCCTGAAAATGACCCATCAGGTACGGGATATCAGGTTGCTCAGTCAAAATTGGCAATCGGGTCAGGACAGCTTTTCGGCAGTGGTCTTTATCAGGGCGGCAGTCAGCAAAGCAATTTTCTTCCTGAAAGACACACGGACTTTATTTTTTCCGTTGTATGCGAGGAACTTGGCTTTATCGGGGCGCTTGTGGTGGTTGCTCTTCTGGTTGCGATAATTGTAAGATGTATTATGATAGGTATGAATGCCCGCAACAATCTTGGTATGTATATTTGTATGGGTGTTGCAGCTATGTTCACATTCCATCTGGTTGAAAATGTAGGTATGTGCATAGGCATTATGCCGGTTACTGGAATCCCGTTGCCGTTTTTCAGTTACGGTGGCTCGTCTCTGCTTACAAATCTTGTAGCTGTGGGGATGGTACTCAATGTCAAATACCGAAGTAAGGTTATAAATTTCTAAAGTAAAAGGGGCTGTTGCGATAAACAACAGCCCCTTTGATTATTTGCCTACAATCAATTTTCGTATCAAATCTACAGGTATAACAAGCAGGGCGGGGATGATTGCTGTCAGCCATTCACGTGGGTTAAGGGGAGCCGTCCTCAGCACCTGACCGCCGAAACAGGTCATTATAATCTGCACAGTGCATATTAGTCCTATTATAAACAAAAAGGGTTTATTCAGGGATATGTGGTCAAGCAAATCAATACCCTCGCATCTTGCGTTAAAAGCGTTAAGCACTCCCGCAAACACAAAAAAGTTAAAATACCCCGTATAAAAGTATATTTCGCCTGCGTGCTGACGAAAGGCACAGTGCATATCAGGCGATAAAAAGAAGAACAAGCTTATCGCAAAAATGAATAACCCGCTTGTGCATATGGCACTCCAAGCTCTTTTGTCAAGTATCTTTTCGTCGCGGCGTTTTGGTTGATCAAGCATATACCGTTTCAGTGCTGCCTCACCGCCAAAAGCTATTGCGGCAAGAGTATCCATCACCAAATTTACCCACAGCATTTGAGTAATGCCCAGGGGTTTTTCAATTCCTATTAGTGGACCGACTACCGAAACAAGCACTGCTGCGATATTTATAGTCATTTGGCAGACTATAAATTTTTTTATACTTTTATATATAGTACGGCCATAAAGCACTGCCGACCTGACCGATGAAAAATTATCGTCAAGAATAACAATGTCTCCGGCAGCCTTTGCAACATCTGTGCCGCTGCCCATTGCAAATCCTACGTCTGCACGACGCAGAGCCGCAAGGTCGTTTACACCGTCACCGGTCATTCCCACGACAAGTCCCTTTTCCTGAGCAATCCGAACAAGACGACTTTTGTCTGTGGGTAAGGCTCTGGCAATAACCCGTATATCAAAAAGCTTTTGACTTATCTCGTCATCACTCATTTTCTGCAAATCTTCCGAAGTCAGCACCACATTGCGATGGCTGTCCATTATCCCCGACTCACGGGCAATAGCAACAGCGGTTTCCTTTTTATCGCCTGTTATCATTACTGTCTGAATTCCTGCTCGCTTTACTTCACTGACTGCGGCTTTTACGTCAGGACGCAAATCGTCACGGATTGCCACAAGCCCCACAAGTGTTATATTTTCTGGGAGATGTCCGTCTTTGTATGTTTTAGCGATACCAAGGGCAAGAACACGTATGCATTTTTTTGCCATTATATCAATTGTTTTATTCAGTTCGGTTATTGTGCTAAGAGTTTGCTCATTGCCTGAGGTGTCAAAGTATTTTCCGCATCGGGGCAGTATTATTTCAGGTGCTCCCTTTACTAAAACGCCCGAAAAATCTCCTTTAACCTCTGTTTGTGAAAATTTCATCTCGCTTGTAAAAAGCGTTTCGCGTGATTTCGTAAGGGTAAAAGATGGCTCGGCATCACCGCATACAAATTCCAAAAGAGCCTTTTCTGTAGCATTACCTCCCACAACCTTGCCTTGCGACATCTGTGCTGTGCAATTACCCAGCACCGAGATTTCGGTTAGTTGTTTCAGTTCCTTCGGCAGAGCATTGATTTCCTTATATGTATTTCCGCATCCATCGATAAAATCAACAACAGTAAGTTTGCCTCTGGTGATTGTTCCTGTTTTGTCCGAAAAAAGTATATTAATACTGCCTGCTGTTTCAATGCCTATCAGCCTTCTTACAAGGACGTTGCTTTTCATCATTTTTTTCATATTCAGCGAGCAAACAATAGCAATCATAAGCGGCAGTCCTTCGGGTACCGATACTACAATGACAGTAATTCCCATAATAACCGCGTTAACAACATCGGATATCACCTGTGACGTGTCAAGAAAGTATTCCATAATACCGATGGTGCTCCACCCATTGTCAGCAAAGAATCTTTGTATAAGATAAACTACTACCACCAATGCGGCACCCATATACCCAAAACGGCTTATCCCCTTTGCTAAGTCTGACAGCTTTACCTGCAGTGGACTTTGTCTGGCATCGTCACCTGTTTCGCGGTTAAGCTGACCATAAACTGTTTTGTCACCTATCTGATTGACTTTAAGTATGCATTGCCCCGAACACACAACGGCTCCGCGAAAAAGGGTGTTTTTATCCCAGAAGTCAATAAGTCTTGTACGATATGCCGGCTCTGTTTCGCAGGCAACTTTTTTAATCTCCTTGTTTTCGCCATTAAGTGCAGACTGGTCAACGTGGATACTTCCCGAAAAAACATACCCGTCAGCAGGAATTATATCTCCTGATTGCAGCAAAACATAATCGCCCTTCACAATATCATCAATGCCTATCTCCCGCAGATTTCCGTCACGGTAAACCTTGCACACTACCTTTGATGCTTCATTTTGTATAGAACGAAAGGCTTCCTCGTTTTTATATTCCGAAAGTGCGCTAACCCAGGTGGCAATCATTACCGAAACAAATATTCCTACACACTCAAACCAGTCAACCTTGCCGAAAAAAGTAAAAACAATGTTAATACCCAATGCAATCAGCAAAATGGTGATAATGGGGTCGTCAAACTTTTCCCAGTATTTCTTCATCAGGGTTGGGCGTTCCTTTTCACTTAATCGGTTTGTGCCGTTTTCATTTCGTGATATTTCCACCTCCTGAGAGCTTAATCCGGATGTTTTTTTCATAAATTCCACTCCTTTGTGTCAACTGCTTGTACTTTAAAGATATTCTGACAAGGCTGAAAATATGAGTGGTTGGGGCAGGTATTTCAAGAAAAATATGGACAAGTAAGAAAAAGTGTGATATAATAATTATGCGAGATAATTTAATAATGAAAAGAGGGAGTGGTGTTTTTGTTTTTAGGCAAAAACGCAGGTTCGCTTTTAAAACACTTCCTTTATGTGTTATTAAATTGTCTCGCAAACAAAGAGCCGTGCGTTTTTCATGCGTCGGCTCTGGTCGGCGCATTTTTTAATGCACTGAGGCGAGCTCTGGTTGTCGCTAAACAAACAGAAACAGCAAAACCGTTCTGCATATGCAGAACGGTTTTGCCCTGTGTAAACTTTTATTCGTAATCTACTACATCTACCCAGGAAAGAAGAAAATCTCTTTCCTCGGGCTTGCCCTTTACCGACTGAGATGCGGCAACAATGGGCATCCATTTTTGCACATATTGCTTTGCGGTATCGCTTTTTTGGCAAAACAGATTCAGATATTTATTTGCAATTTCGGTTTCGCCCTTAAGGCAAAAGAGCAAATAGGTTCTGGCAACATCTGCCGAGGCATTGCCCTGTGTGACGTGTGCCCAGTCCAGAATAAAGGGTGTACCGTCATCGGTAATAATAATGTTACTGGGATTAAAGTCGCCGTGGCATACCTTGTTGTGCTTGGGCATACCAAAAAGTCGGGTGTGCAGCTCATAACGTGTGGTGGCATCAAGGTCTGTCTGTGAAATTTTGCCGTCCATTTTGTCCTTTAGCTTGTTCAATCTGGCGGGCGCATTCATACTATGAACGGTCATTTGCAAATCCACAAAAAGCTCAAGATATTCGTCAAAATTTTCGGGTTTTTCCTCTATAAGCTGCGCCAGAGTTTTGCCTTCGATAAAATCGGTGACAATCGCCCACTTTCCGTCAACTATGGTGACAGCGTGAATTTTGGGAATGTTGATGCCTGTTTCTTCAATTATAGCGGTGTTAAGCGCTTCGTTAAGGACGTCAGACTTTGAAAAGTTCTGGTCAAAAACTTTAACGGCAAGGTCGCCGTCGCGGTATATTGTTTTGTCGGGTCTTGTTGCAATCACTTTTTCAAGCTTCATTATCTCTCACCTCCGTAGTATGCATCAAGATACATTTCTTTTATTTCGCTCATCAGCGGATATCTGGGGTTTGCACCTGTACACTGGTCGTCAAAGGCTTGTTCTGTCATTTCGTCAAGGCTGTCAAGGAAGGTTTTTTCATCAATACCGTATTCCTTGATGGTCTTTTTGATGCCAACCCTTTCTTTTAATTCCTCAATTGCGTTCACAAGACTCTCCATCTTTTCTTCATTGGTTTTACCGCCAAGCCCCAAGTTGTCTGCAATTTCTGCATAACGTGCCAGAGTGTGAGGGTGGTCATATTGTGAGAATGTTCCCATCTTTACCGGGGTCTCAGATGCGTTAAAGCGGATAACATGGTTAATAAGGAGTGCATTTGCAACGCCATGGGGCAGATGATGGAATGCACCTAATTTGTGTGCCATTGAGTGACAAATTCCAAGAAATGCATTAGCAAATGCCATACCTGCAATGGTTGCGGCGTTAGCCATTTTTTCTCTTGCCTCGACATCTGTAAGACCATTTTCGTATGCACGTGGCAGATATTCAAATATCACCTTGAGTGCCTGAAGAGCAAGACCGTCTGTGTAATCTGTGGCAAGCATTGATGCATATGCCTCGATTGCGTGAGTTACAGCATCAATACCCGATGCTGCAGTAAGCCCTTTGGGGGCGGTCATATGCAGGTCTGTGTCAACAATTGCCATATTAGGAAGCAACTGATAGTCTGCAAGGGGATACTTAACACCGCTTTGTTCGTCGGTGATAACGGCAAAGGGAGTAACCTCCGAGCCTGTACCTGCCGAGGTGGGTATAGCGATGAAATACGCCTTTTCGCCCATTTTGGGGAAGGTATAAACTCTTTTGCGGATATCAATAAACCGCATTGCCATATCCATAAAATCAACCTCGGGATGCTCATAAAGCACCCACATAATTTTTGCGGCATCCATTGCAGAACCGCCACCCAGAGCAATAATTGTGTCGGGTTTAAACGACATCATTTGTGCTGCGCCGCTTTTTGCGTTTGCAAGTGTGGGGTCGGGCTGAACATCGAAGAAGGTTGTGTGTTCAATTCCCATTTCGTCCAGCTTGTCGGTAATTGCTTTTGTGTGTCCGTTTTCATAAAGGAATGTGTCAGTAACGATGAAGGCGCGTTTCTTGCCCAGTACATTCTTCAGCTCATCAAGAGCAACGGGCAGGCAGCCTTTTTTGATATATATTTTTTCAGGAGCTCTGAACCAAAGCATATTTTCCCTTCTTTCTGCTACTGTTTTAATGTTGAGAAGGTGTTTAACACCAACATTTTCCGAAACCGAGTTGCCACCCCAGGAGCCGCAGCCTAGTGTTAGTGAAGGTGCCAGTTTAAAGTTATAAAGGTCACCAATACCACCATGCGATGACGGAGTGTTAAGCAGAATTCGACAGGTTTTCATTCTGGCTGAAAAGGCATCCAATCGTTCCTGTGCTATTTTCGGATTGAGGTAGATTGATGATGTGTGTCCATAACCGCCATCGGCAACCAACTGTTCAGCCTTAGCAAGAGCATCTTCAAAGTCCTTTGCTTTGTACATTGCAAGGACGGGTGAAAGTTTTTCGTGAGCAAATTCTTCGGATATGTCAACAGACTCAACCTCGCCGATAAGAATTTTTGTATCTTGAGGGACTTCAACACCTGCAAGGGTAGCAATGGTATGTGCCTTCTGCCCCACAATTTTAGCGTTAAGTGAGCCATTGATGATAATGGTTTTTCGCACCTTTTCTGTTTCGTCGGGACTAAGAAAATAACAGCCGCGATTTGCAAATTCTGACTTTACAGCATCATAAATGCTTTCAGAAACGATAACGCTTTGTTCAGAGGCGCAAATCATACCATTGTCAAAGGTTTTTGAGTGAATAATTGAATTTACCGCAAGCAAAATGTCGGCTGTTTCATCGATGATTGCAGGCGTGTTTCCTGCTCCAACACCGATTGCCGGCTTTCCGCTTGAGTATGCCGCTTTAACCATTCCGGGACCGCCGGTTGCCAGAATAATGTCAGCTTCCTTCATAACAGTATTTGTCATTTCAAGGTTGGGAACGTCAATCCAGCTAATAATTCCTTTTGGAGCACCTGCTGCAACCGCTGCATCAAGCACAACCTTTGCTGCTGCGATTGTTGCCTGCTTTGCTCTGGGATGGGGCGAGATAATAATTGCGTTTCTGGTTTTAAGAGCCAGAAGGGTTTTAAATATTGTTGTTGATGTGGGGTTTGTTGTAGGAATTACTGCCGCAACCACACCGATTGGTTCTGCAATTTTCTTTATGCCATAGGCCCTGTCCTCTTCAACAACACCACAGGTTCTGGTGTCACGATAAGCGTTATAAATATATTCTGCTGCATAGTGATTTTTGATAACCTTATCTTCAACCACGCCCATACCGGTTTCTTCTACTGTCAACTTGGCAAGTGAAATTCTTGCTTTGTTTGCAGCCATGGCAGCGGCGGTAAAAATTTTGTCTACCTGCTCCTGTGTATAGCCTGCAAAAATTTGCTGTGCTGCACGAAGATTTGCAAGCTCTGCAACCAGAGCATCCACGCTGTCTACAAGAACTCTTGTTTCTTTCATTTAATAACCTCCTGCACAAATATTATAGGAAATAATGTTATTTTTGACTTTGTTATTATTTTAACAAACTTTTTTGGATTTGTCAATTACAAATTTAGTGCAGAAGCGTTATATTTAAACAGCTCCGCCCAGATAAACAGAAGCGGGTTGTGCAGACAGCACAAACCGGTTCTGTTTATCTGGGCGACTGTATTCTTTTTGGTGGTTTAAATTCCTGACTTGCACTGTCAAGAGGTGACATTGCTTTGATAGAGGTTGAATATTCGCTGGGGGACATTCCTGTGGTTTTTTTGAATTGCAGCGAAAAGTAGTGAATACTTGAATACCCCAGTAGTTCTGCTATCTGAGATATATTGTAGTTGTCTTCTCTGATGTATTTTTTTGCAAGTTCAATTTTAAGATAAATAAAATACTGAATAGGACTGACCCCGTAATTGCTTTTAAACAGACGATTAACCCCCATACGATTAAGACCGCTGTATTTCATCAGCCGTTCAATGGTCATTATTTCGGCAATGTGGTCTATCATGTAATTTTCCAGAATATTAAGGGTAGAGTTTGAACTGTTGATGGTAAAACTGCGATGCTGTACCCCAGGTGAACTTTGACGAAGAAACAGTATAAGAAATTCGCAAAGATACTGCTTTATAAGCTGTTCTGCACCTATTATGGTTGAATCTTTGGGGTTAAGACTGGTTGTAAATATATCACCTAATGGTGTAGAAAAGGCATTGGTATACTCGGATATGATTTTTGAAATCAGGCTTTTATGTTCCTGACCTACCTTCATAACCCGGTTGCAGAAAAAGTCCATAGCAGGGGAGTGGCACTCAAAACTGACGATAGCTACATTGGGTGCAATTTTCCCGTTAGCACGAATGTTATGCCATTCGTTGGGTTTGTGGAATATAACATGCCCCTGGGATAGGGTTATTTCACGATTATCTGCCGTAGCGGTAATTTCGCCTTTGTCAACATATACAAACTCCCAGAAGTCGTGATTTTCGCCATGGTATTTAAAGTCTTTTGAGTATTCAAAATAATGAACCGAAAACAGCTTTTCGATTTGAAGCGTATTCTCAAGATTGTGTCCTGTATAATCTGGCATTTGTATCACCTCCGGAAATTTATATTATATTAAAGTTAACAATAACAGATTAAGGTTAAAAATGCAAGCAATTTGCAACAATAATATAAAATAAAGTTATTTATGCATAAATACATTAAGGAATTTATAATTTATAATATTTAAAAGAGGAAAAAAGAAAATTATGGCGAATAATATTAATGAACTATTTTGTTAAGAGAGGTATACAAAATGGATAAGAAAACAACACTAGTAGTTATGGCTGCAGGAATGGGCAGCAGATTTGGCGGACTTAAGCAGATTGCACCTGTTGGACCGAATGGTGAAATAATTCTTGATTTCTCGGTGTATGATGCTGTAAAAGCAGGATTTGACAAGACTGTTTTCATCATCAGACGTGATATCGAGAAGGATTTTCGTGAAATTGCAGGACGCAGAATCGAAAAAATGACAGATGTAGATTACGTATTTCAGGATATGGATTATCTTCCGGACGGTTTCTCTGTTCCCGATGGCAGAACAAAGCCTTGGGGTACGGGACATGCGGTGTTCTGTTGTGAAAAAGCGGTTGATACACCCTTTGCACTTATCAATGCAGATGATTATTATGGTCAGAAATCCTACAAGATTCTTCACGATAACCTTGTGGCGAACGATGAGACCTGTATGGTGGGTTTTTCTTTAGGTAACACAATTACCGAAAACGGCACAGTTTCTCGTGGTGTTTGTGATGTTCAGGATGGAATTTTAAAGGGAGTTGTAGAGCATACCGACCTTGACAAAAACAGCGGTATTCCGCTTGAAACCATTGTTTCTATGAATATGTGGGGTCTTCTTCCGTCTGTTTTTGAAAGCGTAAGAGAGGATTTTGTTAAATTTTTAGGCAACCTTTCCAATCCTATGAAAGAGGAGTTTTATATTCCCTTTGTGATTGATAATATGATCAAAACCAAGGGCGAAAAGGTAAGAGTTCTTGAAACAGACGAAAAATGGTATGGCGTTACATATAAAGAAGATAAAGAGACAGTCGTTGATGCAATGAAAAAATTTGTAGAGGATGGGTATTACGATGGAATTTAGTTTAAAGGATGTATGTGCACAGTTTAATATTGAAACCACGATTGAAGGTTACGGAAACGGACACATTAATGATACATACCTTTGTGAAGCGGCACCCAGAGTTATTTTGCAGAGAATAAATATAAAGGTTTTTAAAAATCCAGACGAGGTTATGGAAAATATTTACAACGTAACCGAACATCTTAAAAGAAAGATAGCCAAAGCTGGCGGAAATCCCGATAGAGAAACTCTAAATGTTATTCGCACAAAAGATGGGCAGAATTATTACAAGCTCGATGATGAAAATTATTTCAGAATGTATAAGTTCGTTGAAGACAGTGTCAGCTTTGATACAGTTGAAAATCCTGTTCAGCTATATCACGCAGGTACAGCTTTTGGTAAATTCCAGAATATGCTTGATGACTACCCAGCTGACAAGCTATATGAGACTATTGTTGATTTTCACAATACTCCCGAAAGAGTTAAGCAACTTGAAGCGGCAATCAGCAAAAATGCTGCAGGCAGACTTGTTGCCGTTAAGGACGAGGTAAATTTTGCTATTGAATACGCAAAGTATGCATCAAAAATCACCGATGAAATGGCAAAAGGTACAGTTCCTCTCAGGGTTACACACAACGATACAAAGCTTAATAATGTCCTTTTTGACAAAGACACATTAGAGGGCGTTTGTGTTATTGATCTTGATACAGTTATGCCCGGTTCGGTGCTTTATGATTTTGGTGATGCTCTCAGATTTGGTGCATCCAGCGGTACCGAGGACGAAACCGATTTAAGCAAAATTTGGTTCGACCTTGAAAAGTTCGAGCAGTTTGCAAAGGGTTTCCTTGGCGAAACAGCAAAATGCCTTACCGAAAAGGAAATTGAGCTTCTTCCGATGTCGGCATTGCTTATGACCTATGAATGTGGAATACGTTTTCTTGCCGACTACCTTAATGGTGATACATACTTTAAGGTTCATCGTGAACATCACAATCTTGATCGCGCAAGGACACAGTTCAAGCTGGTTAAGGATATCGAGTCAAAATTCGATGATATGAAAAAGATTGTTGAAAAATATATTTAAAAAAGTAAGTGGCTACCCATGTTGACCGGGTAGCCACTTTTAGGTTACAGCTTTTCAAAAAACAGTTTCATAACCTTTACAAGATTTTCTGTGGCGGCTTTAACGAATTCGGTATATGTCAGGTGTGAGCTACCATCGGCATTGTCAGAGATGGAGCGAAGAATACAAAAAGGAATATTATTCTTGTATGCTACGTGTCCTATGGATGCCGCTTCCATCTCGCAAGCGTATGCACCAAAGGTATCTACAAGATATTCTTTCTTCGCCGCACTGTTTATAAACTGATCGCCGGATGCGATTTTGCCAATCAGAGTGTGGATGCCATTCTCGTTTGATGCCTCATATAATACATTGGAGATTTTTTCATCACAGGGGATGTCGATTAAGTTTATCCCCGAAACAAATCCGACAGGGTCGCCAAGAGGCGAGGTATCCATATCGTGTTGAATTACAGCACTGGCAATAACCACATCGCATATGTTAAGAGATTTTTCAAGCCCCCCTGCCACACCGCTGTTAATAATAAATCTGGGTGCGTATTTAAGGCACATTGTTTGGGTACAGATTGCAGCGTTAACCTTGCCAACTCCGCTTACTGCTACAACAACTGATTTTCCCCACAGCTTGCCTCTGACAAATTCTATCCCGCTTATCAATTCTGTTTGTTTATCGGTCATCAGTTCCTTAAAACTATTAACCTCAACATCCATTGCACCAATTATTCCTATCATTAGTATATACTCCTTTTGAAAAAGATAACACAGTATATTCTACATTATTATATAGGAAATGTCAATCAGCTTTCATACATAACCACATTTTCATTACTTTACCGAACATTGTGGTGATGTTCATTCTTTCAACATCTTCGGTTGCAATTATGTCGCAAACAGCAACCTTTTCATTGCCTATTTTTAATGTGGCCTGACCTAATTTTTGGGTTTTGACAATGGGTGCTTTTATTGGTTCATCAAAAGCTGTTGTGATTTCGATTTTATCCTGATTGCCCTTTTTGACAATAAAGCTGTACTTAGGGTCGGCGGCTATTGCTACGGTTTCGGACTTGCCACCGGTGACACTTAAAGGGTTAAGCGAGCCTATTTTTTCTGATGCTTTCACGACCGAGTAATTTGCAAAGCCGTAATCAAGAAGGCGTGTGGCACTTGAAAAACGGTCGGCTGTGGTGGGTGCCGCAAGAATAACTGCTACAAGCTGCATTCCATCACGTTTTGCTGATGCAGAGAGACAGTACTTGGCAATAGAGGTCGAACCGGTCTTGATTCCGTTTGCTCCATTATAAAAACGAATAAGCTTGTTGGTGTTTGAAAGCCCAAATTCGCCACCACGCAAAGTGTCCATCCATATCGTACTGTAATCGGTAAATTTCGGATGCTTCAGCAACTGACATGAAATTTTTGCGACATCACGTGCGGTGCTGTAATGCTCGGAGGTTTCATCAAGACCATTACAGTTTATAAAATGTGTGTTGGTGCAGCCCAGCTCCTTTGCGCGGTTGTTCATCATTTCGACAAAGGCCGATTCTGTGCCGGCAATATGCTCAGCCATTGCAACGGCGGCATCGTTTCCTGATGCTATGACGATGGCTTTTAACATATCCTCCACAGACATCTGTTCCCCGACCTCCAAAAAGACTTGAGAGCCGCCCATTGATGATGCATATTCGCTGGTAGTAACCATATCATTAAGTGAGATTTTGCCCATATCAAGCGCTTCCATTATTAAAAGCATAGTCATTGTTTTTGTAACACTTGCAATGGGCAGCTTTTCATCGGCGTTCAGCTCGTATAATACCTGCCCGGATGATTCTTCCATCAATATTGCTGAAGGAGCGTTAACTATCTGTGCTTCAACATCTGCATTTACCTGGCTGACAATTTCGGCAGATGTGGGGGTAAAGGATAAAACACACAGACACGTAAAAATGTAAAAAAAGCGTTTTAAAGAAGCCATAAGTTCAAACCTTTCATTAATATTATATGATGAATAAATATGAAAACTTTGGAAATAATATTACAAGTATAAAATTTAAGTAAAAAAATATAAAAATTTCTTAAAAAGGTATTGACAAGGAGTGAGAAGTGTGGTAATATAGACGAGTTGTGCCGAGCAGAGCCGGTCGGGAGAAAAACTTTTAAAAAAGTTGAAAAAAAGACTTGACAAAAGGTAGCTTGGTGTGATATATTAGATAGGCTCTCTCAAAGAGAGTGGTAAGACCCG
>JAZNBG010000036.1:0-67908 GCA_045586925.1 Clostridia bacterium
TGCGGTTGATATGGGCAAAACGGAAAGCATAAACAGAGTTGCTATGGAACAGTTCGGACACAGCAGACATTATTTCCCTGAATCAGTTGATATTTACACCTCCAATGACTCATCAGCTTATGCTGAAGGACCTGATTCCAACAAGTGGACCCTTGCGGCAGAAAAGGTAATGACAGTTGGGGCAAGCTTTGATGCAGCCTTTGAAGCAAGAGAAGCAAGATATTTTATGGTTAAGGTAAACACCCTTGGTCTTTCATATTCGGGAAAAACAAGAGACTGGATTACGTTTGGTGAGGTTTATGCATATACAGATGTAGCAGAAGAGGTTTCATACAATGTGGTTCCCAGAGATGATTTTTGGGGAAAAACGCAGAGCAGCCGCTTCACAAATACAAACGTTGCTGAAATGCTTGACGGCAAATTAACTTCGTATTACTGGACAGACGGCGCACAGTGGGCAGACGGATGGCTTGCATTTGACCTTGGAAAAGAAATTGAAATCAATGCAATCAAGCTTGACGAGGCTGTGAATACTGATGGCACAGATATAGCTGATTACGCAACACCCACAACCTATGACCTTTATTATGCAACAGACGGAACGGACTATGACAGACTTCAGGGCGTATGCTGGGGCGATTACAGCATAATTTCAACAACAGTTGACCCTGACTATACAGCATGGACAAAGCTTGGAACCTATAACGGAAGCGGGCTTGCGGCATTTAATACCACAAGATGCAGATACCTTCTTATCAGAATGGCTGAAGCAGCAACAACGAAACCTGCAATTTCAGAGTTTAATGTATATTCTCCCACAGAAATTGCGGCAACCGACTTCACCAAAAAGACAGGTTATCTGGATACAAAGGATAATTGGAATATAACAGCATGGATAAAATATTCATCTGCAGCCAATTTCAAAAATATGATTGATGGTGATGTGACAACGGGATATGATGACGAGGCAACAACTTCAAATATACCGTATATTGCTGTTGATATGGGTGAAGCTGTTTCGCTTAACGGAATTGCTATGTATTGTGCAATACCCGGTCTTGAGGCAAAACCTGAGACGGTAAATATCTATACTTCAAACGATGAAAGAGCATATACAGAGGGAAAGGATTCATCAAAATGGACTCTGGCGGCTGAAAATGTTAAGGTTGGTTCTTCAACCTTTGAGGCATCCTTTGAAGCGAGAGAAGCGAGATGCTTTATGATTGTAACATCAGACTTTGGTGTTAAATGCACCGGAAAACCAAGAGATTGGTTTGTTTTCGGAGAGCTTTATGCATTCGGTGAGACTATTGACAATTCAGCATATAATCTTGTTCCCAAGGACACATTCTGGGGCAAGATTGCACACGGTTATACAGAAAATGCAAATGCGGTTGCTTTGTTTGACGGAACAAGAACATCATACTATGATGGAAACGGCAAACAGTGGGCAGGTGCATGGGTAGCAGTTGACCTTGGCAAAGAAATTGAGCTTAATGCAATCAAACTTGATGAACCGCTTGGAGCAGACGGAACAGCCCTAGCAGGTTATGCAACACCGACAAGTTATGACCTTTACTATATGTCGGATTCATCTGATTATGATATGATGCAGGGTGTTGTTTGGTATGATTACAGCGTAATTGATACCGAAATTCCTCCCACCTTGGACAAGTGGACAAAACTTGGTAGTTATAACGGAAGCGAAATGGCAAAATTCGAGCCAACAAAGTGCAGATATTTGCTTGTTTATGCTCCTGATGCAGCTGAAAGCAAGCTTGCAATCGGTGAGTTCAATGCATATTCACCAAACACGGTTGCACCTATCAACTATGCAGTAGAGAGTAACTGTATTACAGACAGAAGCTTGTGGACGGCAAAGGCATGGAGAGAGTATTCACCGGAAGCTAATATCAAAAATATGATTGACGGTGATGTAACAACAGGCTACGATGACGCAGCAACAGCTTCAAATGTGCCCTATGTTGCAATTGATATGGGCGAAAGCAGAACAATCAACAGAGCGGCAATGAAGTGGGCTTTCCCGAATGGCGCTTATATGCCTGATACAGTTAATGTTTATACTTCAAACGATGAAGCTGCATACACAGACGGAATTGCTTCAAATGCGTGGAATTTGGCTGCTGAAAATGTGGAGGTTAAGGCTTCATACTTTGATACATTCTTTACTGCAGCAACAGCAAGATACGTTATGATAAAGGCGGTTGATTTTGGATTCAAACATTCAGGAAAGCCTCAGGACTGGATTGCTTTTGGTGACGTTTATCTGTTTGAAGCAGATGCAAGCACGATTGAGCTTACAGCTGAATATAATGCTGCTGGAAACACTTTGAATATAACAAGCAATGTTGACCTCAATGCATTTGCAATTTCTGCTGATGACGTTGCGGTTACGGATGCAAACGACGATGTTCCTTATGTAAAGAATATTGAAATCACCGATGCTGGAATTTCAATGTCATTCCCCTTTGGTCTGGCAGTAAGCGGTACATACACAGTTCATATTGGTGTTATTGACAAGGATGTGGAATTTACAGCAGAAGCAGATGCCAATGCACTTTATAATGTAGCTTTAACAGACGGAAACGGAAATCTTGTTAAAAACATTGACAACATTTCAAAGCTGAAAATTGATTTTGATGCAAAAACAACAGGTTCTGTTCAGATGTTTATGGCGGCATACAGCGGCAATATTATGCAGGGGGCAGTACGTGTTGCGACTGAAGAAGGTAGCGCGGCAATTGATGTGGAACCCAACACAGACTATGTGAAGATTTTTGTATGGGATGCAAATCTGGCACCTGTTTTTGAACCAATAACAGTAGGTCATGGAGAACTTTGAAGGGCAGGTGAAATTACCGCTTCAGGTAGTTTCACAGATGCTGACGGAGCTGTGATTACATCTGTAACCGATGAGAGTGAAATCATTGCCAATGCAGATGTGTATGTAACAGAAGAAAAATCTGTCAGCATTCAAATTGCAAAGGTAAGCAATGCAGGCAAAGAGATAATTTCAGAAGAAGAAGTTGTATTTGACAGCATGGGTGCGGCACACGTTTCAATTCCGGTAACTCAGTTACCGGAATTGGGCGAGGAGCTGATTATGCAGGTTAAAACACCTGAAAAGGTTCATTTTACTCAAAGAATTGCACCTGTTGAGCAGAAAAACATAGTTGACATCATTATGGTTGCAGGTCAGTCAAATGCTTTGGGTCAGGGCGGCGACAAGGCTTTGAGCATTAAGCCGGAGCTTGATACCGTTTACTATCAGACAATGGGCAACACCACGCTGAGTACAGAGGGTAACATCGGATGGGACAGCGCACTTGGCAAAACATGGCACGACCTGACAGGACATACTGTTCTGATTGTTAAGGCGGCATTCGGCGGAACGGGCTTCCCGAGTCTTCCGGGTACAGCTCCCGAATGGGGCAGTGATGCTTTTGGCTATTGGAACCCCGATAATACTGCAACCGGCAGTATGAACTGCTACAAAATGGCAAAGGATCGTTATGCTGCGGCTGTTGCATCAATAGATACCAATGAATATACTATCGGCAGATGTATGTACTTTTGGAATCAGGGCGAGAATGAGAACGATTTCTATAATGCAAAAGATTATTATGAAGCATTTATGGAGCTTCATAATGCGTTTGTCACAGAATTCGGAACAGATTCTACACGGTTGACTTATGGCGGACTTATGGCTGTGCGTTCTACCTATGCAAACGGATTTCCCAATCTGACACTGACAGGTCCCAGAACAGCCCAGTATTATATGGGTAACAATGAGGAAAACATATTCATCGTGACAGACGCCACGGAGCATTGGTCAACAGACGCAAAAATTGTTGAGTATTTTCGTACAAAGTATGAGGACAGAGAGTATCCATGGGCAGATATGCCTGATAGCTGGGGTGACATTATGAATACAGATAATGTCCACTATAAGCAATTGGCAATGAATGAAATGGGTGAGGAAGCGGCAATTTCAATGCTTGCTCAGCTTGAACAGGAAAACGAGGCTGACGGTATCAGAATTGTCACTCAGACAGGTATTGAATATTATTCTGATGGAGATTCTATTTATCTCAACGAGGACGGCGGCATTCCGATTATAGACCCTGCAATCGGTGAGGAGTTTACTTACACTGTTTCGGGTAATACCGCTTTTAAGGATGATTTTGGTGTAATTATTCCCAAAGCATCGGTAGGAGAAGAATATTCGGTTCTGAATGTTGTTACCGAAAGCGGCAAAGAAATGTCGTTCAAGCTGTTTTCTCCCATTGAAATGATTAGTATTGCAAAAATCAAGGATAATTGCGAAGGTGCATACACTTTATCTGTCGATGACGGAAATGCATACACAGCAAAATTTCTTGACCAGGAGCTGAGAGCCAACAATATGACGGCTTCAATGGTACTTGTTCCCGGTTGGATTGGTATTGAGGACACAATTATGACATGGGAGGAGGCACAGACTCTTGTTAATTGTGATGACACGGTATGGTCGGTTGTAAATCATACAATGAATCATGTTTCATCATTTGAGAGTTCTAAGGATGAGGCGCTGATTGAGTCGGAGATTAACGGGTCAAGAGCACTTCTTAAGGAAAAATTTCCAAATCAGAGAATTTTGTCGATTGTGACTCCGGGCGGTGCTAAAAGTGATTTGATAGCAAAGGCTGTTAAATCGCAGCACCTTGGCTGGCGCGGAACAGGCGGCGGGAATATGGCTATTCCCGAAAATATGGAAGACTTCTACAGCATAAAATGTAATCCTGTCGGTGTGTACTACAACACAACTCTCGAGCAGATGAACAGCTGGATTGACAATGCGATTGCAAATGGTCAGTGGTGTGTTGAGATGTGGCACGGAGTTGATGATGATCAGTCGTCGTGGGGCGGCAATATTGCAGGAGATATTGCAAAATCACATATTTCCTATGCTGCGGAAAAAATGAATGCAGGAAAGCTTTGGATAACAACAATGGATGATATGATTGTATACACGGCTCAAAGACTTAATGCAAAAGTTGAGTTTGTTTCAAATGACGGCAACGTTATCAAATTTAAGCTTATAAGCGATTTGACGGGCAAGGACTATGAAACAGAGCTTACGGTGAACATTGCTTTGCCTGAGGGCTGGAGTGATGCGGAGACTTCTGTTGACGGTCAGACTGTGGACTATGTGACAGCTGACGGTGTTTTGACGGTTAATGTTAAGGTGAACGGCGGCATCGTTTCTGTTGCAAAGAAATAAAATTTTAAAGCTTCCCGGAATAATGAGTTTTCATCCCCGGATTTATTCTGAGAGGACAAGAAATTTTAGCACAGTAGATATTAAATATATTCAGTATAGCCCGGTAGATATTCCGGGCTATACTAAATAAGGACACAAAGATTGGAGGCACTTATGAAAAAAGTTATTTCGGCATTTTTGGTTTTTTGTATGATGGCGGCATTGCTTCCGCTGAATGCAGTTGCGCTTGCTTCACCTGCATCATACGAAATACCGAAAAATGAATTTTGGGCAAAAATAAGCGAATCATATACCAATTCGCAGCACGTGGATGCTTTGTTTGACGGACAGACAGCTTATGTTCACAACGGAAGTGACAGAGGCTTCTGGCTTAATCACAAAGACAAGACGCAAAAAAGCGGAGTGTGGTTGGCAATTGATCTTGGAAGAGAGCATAAGCTGAACGGAATATGGCTTGAGGATGAAAATCTCAACAGCACATATGCTCCGCCGTCTGCTTATGATTTGTATTATACAAATGTCAGTGCTGTGTATGATACGATAAAGGGTACAACGGCAATTGGAGGATACGCAGAACACTGGGCGTCGTATGTTGAACCCACATTGAGCGACTGGAATCTGATTGGAAGCTTTACAGATACGGGAAGCAAGATTACTTTTCCTGAAACAACCGCGCGTTATCTTTTGATTTGGGTAACGGCAAATGCAAGTACCAAATGTGCAATAGGCGAGTTTCATGCGTATTCTTCGGTAGAGGTTGAACCGTTTGATTTTTCAATCGGAGCGCTTGACAGTTCCTCATGGACTGCAAAAACATGGGTTAATCCCGGCGGTGTTTCGTCCCCGACAGATGTGTATGAAAATTCAGCAAGCGCAAGCAATCCTCCGTACATAATGGTTGATATGGGCGAGGAGATAATGCTTGACAGAGTTGTAATGGACTGGCAGAGTCCGAAAGGATGGTATATGCCTGACACAATGGATGTTTACACTTCGACCTCGGCTGCTGCGTTTGAGTCAAGCGGGTCTTCTGCGTGGAATCCTGCGGCAACCGATGTGTTGTGCAAGTCTTCATATTTTGATGCAAACTTCCCAAGCGTATCGGCACGTTATTTTATGATTAAAGCAAAGAATATGGGTGTTTCTCAGCTTGACAAGCCTACCGACTGGATTGTTTTTGCACCTGTTTATGCATATGGTCTGAAGCTTGGCGGCGAGTTTTATGAAATACCAAGCAGATATTTTGACGGCAAGGCAAGCGTGAGTGCATCGGACACTACAAATATTCAGCACATATTTGACGGCGGTGCGGGATATACAGACGACAACGGCGATGATACGGGTTTCTGGAAGGCAAGTAATTTTGACAATCAGAGCGAGGAAACATGGCTTGCTGTGGACCTTGGCGATACCTACACTCTTGAAAAGCTTGTTTTTGAGGACGACGGGCTTTCAGCAGATGTTACTCTGCCCACAGGCTTCAGCGTATACACTTCAAATGACGGTGCAGACTACGGCAGAATCAAGGGCTATACACAGGGCGGAAGTGCATCCGATGTTGTGAATCCGGAGCTTTCGGCATGGACATATGCGGGAGATTATGCTCTTGCCGCAACCGACAAAATCATTGACCTTGGTTCAGCCGAGGGAAGATATGTTCTCTTGTATGTGACTGAGGACGCAGCAACTGCTCTTGGAATCGGTGAGCTTCATTTTTATACTGATGAAGCTATAAGCTTTACAGATTATAACAGCGGAGTATATTCGAGGGACACATGGACGGTTACAGGCTGGAACGGTGATGCTGATGCATTGGCTGACGGCGATGCTTCAACTCAGTACGGCGGTGCAACAGATGAAGCTGAAATGCCTTATATTATGGTTGACCTGGGTCAGGCATCAAGAGTTGAAAAGGTTGTTGTTGAAAATGCATATCCTAATATCTGGTATACACCTGAAAAGGTTAATGTTTATTTGTCTGATGATACTGAGGCTCTTGATGATAAGGATTCGGAAGCGTGGCAGCTTGTTTATGAGGATGCGGAATTCAGCGGTGCTGTGCTTGAAGCGGAATTTGCAAAGACAAGCGGCAGATATGTGATGATTAAGGCAACGGAGCTTGGCAACGATATGTATGATTTACCGAAGAGCGAGCTGTATTTTGGCGAATTGTATATATACGGCGAGGAGCTGGAGCAGTATTATGAAGTACCGCGTACGTTCTTTACCCTGAAAACAAACAGAAACAGCTCGAACAAACTGATTGAATCAATGCTTATTGACGACGGCTACAGATACCTTGACAATAATGGCGATGAACGTGGTTATTGGGCTCCCAATCTTGCCGAAACACAAAAGGCAGGGGCTTGGATTGCGGTAGATATGGGCAAAAACTATGACATATACCGTGTTCTTATGGAGGATGACGGGCATAATGCAAATGTTACCGTACCGTCGGTGTTTGATATATATACATCAACAGACGGAACCGATTTTGCAAATATTCAGGGTCATACTCCCGGCGGAACGCTGAACACAATTAATCCCGACCTTTCAAAGTGGAACAAGGCGGGAAGCTTCACAGGCGGAACAAACAACGGCGCTGTTGCAAAGTTCGCACAGAGAGAAGCAAGATACCTTTTGATATATGTTACAGGTACGGCTTCAACCAGCATTGGTGTTGGTGAACTGAGAGTGTTCTCCAAAAATGAATATGCGGAGCCTGATTTCAATGCGGGTTCAATGGCTACCACAGGCTGGAGCATTTATGCATGGAAAAAATGGTCACAGTACAGCACCGATAACTTTATAGACCGTGACTTAAGTACTCCGTATGATGACCAGATGGATGCGGATAACATTCCGTATGTTATGATTGATATGAAGTCTGAGAGGGTTATCAACAGATTTGTAATGCAGAATGCTCAGTCTGACAACTGGTATATGGCAGACGGACTGGGAATTTATACATCTCTTGACCCCGAATGTATGACGGACATTAATTCCTCCAAGTGGGAGATGGTTGCAGACATCAGCCGAAACGGTGCGGTTTATGATGCTACCTTTATTGAAAAGTCTGCAAGATATTTGCTGATAAGAATAAGCAGACCTTGTACTGACGGGCGAGGAAAAGAGCAGTCATGGGCAACCTTTGGCGAGATTTATGTGTATAACACAGGCGAAACAACGATTGTTCCTGTTGAAAGCGTAAGCAGCGATGTGAATTACGCAAATATGCAGTGTACAGTAAATGTTGTTCCTGCACAAAACGTATATGACGGCAGTGTGAAAATGACTGTTGATGTTTATGACGGAGGCACAAAAATTTATTCGGGAACAACTTCAAAAGTTGGTGAGAACAATACCATAACCTTCAGCTTTATGTTGCCTGAGATGCCGGTCTCGGATAAGACACTCAGGCTGTGCTTTGGCGGTAACTTTGATGATGAAAGAACAATAACAATTCTGGGTTCGGGCAGTCTTGACAGCAATTTTGACACACTCAGAGAAAGTACATCCGTGGATGCATTCAAGGCTGAAATGGAAAATGTTATGAACACCTTCCGACTCGATTTGAGCGACCTTACTTTATCTGCCGAGCTTGAAGATGCGGTATATGGTGAACTGTACAATAAACGCAGCAGTATTAATGCGGGTAATTTTGCCGATATGGTATACGGTGAGATTGTGTGTCAGATATTCAAGCTCAAGCTTACGGATATGATAACAAGTGATTTCGCATCAAGGTATTCATCTGTTGTATCACTTGAGCTTGATGAGGACAGCGTATTCAAAAAGCTTTCGTCCAATGAACAGACGGCAGTTATTAACAGCGTAAGTGATTCGTTTACTGATGTTGAAAGCATCGAGCGATTGTTTGGAGAATTTGTTGAGCTTAAAGCGTTCCAGACCCTTAGCAGAGGCGAAATGGACGGACTCATCAACAAATATCTTTCAGATGAGGCGGCATACAAGAAGTACAGCAAATTAAGCACCTATAACAAATTTGAGGTTGCAAAGAGCATTGAAACGGCAAAAATCAATTCACGGGATGATGTAATCAGCGTGTTTGAGGATGCTGTGGAGGAATTCTCGGCATCTTCGGCAACGTCTTCATCGTCAGGTTCGGGCGGCGGTGGCGGATTTGTGTCAAGGGTTCCGTCAACGGTGCAAAGCAGCACAGGCAATGTACCGCAGTCCGCGTTAAATAATTGCAAATTTACTGATATAGCAGATGTTTTGTGGGCAAAGTATCCTATTGAATATTTGTTTGACAAAGGCGTTATAAACGGTAAAACCGATACGCAGTTTGACCCCAACGGAACGGTAACCCGTGCGGAAATGATTAAGATGCTGATGTGCCTTAGCAATACTGCAAAATCAGCCAGAGTCAGCGTGTTTGATGATGTTAAAGCAAGCCATTGGGCGCATGACTATATTTGTGACGCATACGAAATGGGTCTTGCCAACGGTGTAGGCGAAGGGTTGTTTAACCCTGACGGTGCGATAAGCCGTGAGGATGTTGCGGTGTTTGCCTACCGATTCTTTAAAGAACAGGGCAAGGCGTTTGATATTGAAACTGAAATGTCCTTTGAGGATGCTGACACGATTGCAGACTATGCAAAAGAGGCTGTTGCTGCGCTGAGTAACGCAGGTGTGCTCAACGGATTTACGGATGGTACATTCAGACCGTCGGAAATCTGTACAAGAGCTATGGCTGCAAAAATCATATATGAGTTAGTTAAATAGAAAGGGGATAGAAATATGAAAAAAAGCATTTTAGTTATGAAACGAATTATGTCTGTCGTACTTCTTTTAGCTATGATGGTAACAACCTTGCCGCAAATCGGTGCATTTGCGGCAGACGACAACTTCAAGGAAATTAGCAAATCGGGCTGGAAAAAGCTTGTAACAAAGGAATGGACTCCCGATAACGGAACAGGCGAAAAGCTCTTTGACGGAAACACGGGATTACCTACGTGGCAGGCAAACGGCGGCAATGTGGGCGAATACTGCGGTGCGATGCTTCCCGGACCACAGAAGGTTAACAGAGTGGTTTATGTTGGTACGCCAAGATATACACCGCCGAAGCTTGGTTTGTATGTTACAAAGGACGGAGCGGAGTGGATTCGGGTTGCTTCTTTGGTGGTAGGTGATACGTCAACTGATATTAAGGAGTTCATAGTTGATTTTGCTACAACTACCATAACGGGCTTCCAGTTCCGTGCTGAAGAATACATCGACTGGTGGTCTGCTGCGGAGCTGACTCTTTTCTATAATCCGTACATTGAAGAAGAAGTCAATTACGAAGACATAAAGGGTCACAAATATGAGGATGAAATCAATCTGGTTTCGGTTCTCGGTCTTGTAAACGGAAAATCAGCCGATGAATTTGGTGTTGATGATTACTGCACCAGACTGGAATTTGCGGAATGGATGCTCAAATATGTAGATATTCCTGTTGCTAATTACAACGGCGAGGCGGTTTATCTTGATGTTTCGCCTGAACATTGGGCGTATGATATGGTTTATACCTGCCTTTCAGCAGGAATTATCCGTGCGGCAGGAGCAAACAGCAAATTCAGACCGGATGATGAAATTACCTATGCGGAGGCTGTTTCAATGCTGACTGCGGTGTTGGGCTATTCTGCCATTGCGGATTCAGAGGGCGGATACCCGACAGGCTATTTTCTTGTATCAACAAGGAATGGGCTTATCAAAGGTATGTCTGCAGGCAGAGATGATAAGCTGACAAAAGGTGAACTGGCACATCTCATATTCAATTCCTTGGATGTTGAACCCATGAGAATTACAAATATTGGTTCAGACGGCTATGAAATCGGCAAGGATACTGCAACAATGCTTGAGCGGTTTGATGTGAAAAAGAGCAAGGGTATTGTTCAGGCAAATGATATGACCATGCTGAACAATGCTAACGGCGTCAGCACAGGCTTTGTTATGATTAATGGGGAGATGTTCAAGGCAGGCGGCTCGGGAGCAGAAAAATTCCTCGGATATACGGTGGATTTCTGGTACAGTGATGAAGATGGAATTGACAGAATTATGTTTATAAAGGCTTCAGAGTCAATGGACGAGCCTGTCAGAATTGATTCCGAAAATATCGGAAGCGGTACTACGCTTTCAAAAATTGTTTATTATGATGCTGAAACTCAGAAAAAAAAGACTATTAATCTTTCACCCAGATGTAACTATATCTTCAACGGAGTTGCAAATCCCTACACAAATGAAGAAGATATTAAGCCTGAAAACGGTTCTCTTGAAATTTTGGACAGTGATTGTGACGGTGTGGCGGATGTTGTTAAGATAGAAAGCTATATCAGCTATTTGGTTATGTCTGCAAGCTCACTTGACAGAACCATACATGAAAAGCATACCGGAAACATTATTTCGCTTAAGAATCTGTCTGATGACAGAGTAAATGTTATTGATGTGGCTACAGGGCAGAGTGTGAAGCTTTCGGAAATCAGCAGCGGAAATGTTATTTCTGTTGCACCTGACAGAATGACCACGGTTAACGGCAAGAGAGTGGTTGACAATGAAAATATGTCATACATAACAATTTATATTTCTCGTGCTGAAGAAACGGGTAAAATTGAAAAGATGATGAACAGGAATGCACAGACGTATTATGTGGTAAATGGTAAGGAATTTACCTTGGCAAATTGTATTGAAGAGAAGGAAAACATGCTGATTCTTGGTCAAAGCTATAATTTCAAGCTGGATTTTATGGGTAACATTACTGATTTTACTCAGGAAATCAGCGGTAATCAGTATGGTATTCTGATGGGTGTAAGCCCCGGTGAAATCTTCAGCAATGAACTGACTCTGAGAATTTTCACACAGGCAGGCGGAGTGTCCTTGTATACAATTAAAAAGAACGCACGTTTGGGCGATAAGCGGGAAAATGCTGACACTATTTATAATGCATTAGCAAGCTTTATGGCGTCCTGTACAACTGTTCCGAGTCTTGTTCTTTATCATGCAAATGTGAATAATGTTATTGACTTTATAAGTCTTGCGAACAATACGGCTGATGTGCTAACAGATGAAGCAAGGGAGGGTCACGAGGTTCAGCTGGCATATTCGGGTGTTTACAAATTTGCAAACGGCTGCTTTGGTAATGTTTTCTATACGGATTCATCCACAATAGGCTTTTCAATTGGTGCTGATTCAATCGGAAATCTGAAGCTGAACGATGAAACTGCTTTGAAAAAACGTAATGCAGCCAGCGGTTTTGGCTGGAATACCGGATTTCAGGTATGGGCATATAATTTAAGTGATACTTATGTACCTGATGTTTTGTGCGTTATGGAAGCAAGCGGAGGTTCTTATGATACAACCGGAGCTATGAGTGTTTTCAAGGAATTGTATGAGATTTATGACAGTGCAACAGAGACAGCGCGAAAGGTTGTAAGCGTTTATCGCAAGGGTCAATTGGTAGAATACAAGGTTAATGAGCACAGTACCTTTGACTTCACAGACCTTAACGTGGGTGACGTGGGCTTTTCGATGACCAATATTGACGGCGAGATTATCAGCTTTGACAGGCGCTTCAGCGGAAACAGAAACTGGGATAATGCCGCTGCCGAAAATGTGGGGGCTGATACGGTTGAAACTTCGGTGAGATATGCTGCGGGTAAGGTTCTGAAAAAGATTGGCAACTTTATTGTTGTTGATGTAAGCAAGACAACTGCGGACGGTGTTTATGACGGCTCGAAAACAGCTATATTCAGCGGTATCGGAAACGTATGCATCAAAGAGGATGATGAGATTTGGGTATCAGGTGCATCTGAAATCTCTGTCGGTGACAAGATATTTATCAGAAACTGCTATGCACAGCCTTTTGATGTGGTTATTTATAAGTAAAAAGGAGAATAAAAAGTGTTTAAAATATATGATTTTTTTTCAAATTGTGATGAAAATAAGCAACCGTATTCTTTCTCGGTGGAAAGACATACACCGACAGAGAATCTGCATGCGTGGGTGAAGAATGAACGGTTTTATATGAGTTCAATCGGAAACAGGTATATTTTGAACGCGCCGCCTTTTGAAACAGGATGCTTTGAAATGAATTTTAGGCTGACATTCCTTGAGGAAATCAATCCTTCGTTTGTTGTAATTTTTCAGTATGATGAAAAGCTGCGCAAGGGAGTGGGGCTTCAGTTTACATATGATTTGAGCGGAAGCTTTGAGGTTTCGGTTGTTTCTGTTGAAAAAGGTGCTTTTAATGTTATTTGTCAAGGAGAGCAACAAAAGGTTGCTCTCCTTGACGAAGACAATAGTTATCTTCTGCATATTGACATTGATGAAAAGATGGTATCGGGAAGTGTAGCGGGAGCAGAATTTAAGTTTGATTTGAAAGCACATTGCGGCAAGCTTGCACTTGAGAGACATAATTTTGTCGGGGAGCTTGTGATTGATGATGTGAGCTTTTTAAGTAATAATGAATTTGTGTCTGAAAATGTTTTGCCTGATACAACAGTTGAAATTCCGTGTGTAAACGGCGGAGATATTCCCTATACAATCAGTTGGAGAATGGAAAGAGTACAAGGCGACTGTTATCTTGAGGCACGTCTGGCCGGCGGAACAAAAACCAGAAAACTTAACCGTGAGGGAAGACCGGGACAATATGTTGCGGAATGTGACTTGATGACAAATCCTTATATTGGTGTAAGACTGAATAACGGCAAAAGATATAAGTTTTATATTTTTAACGGAAAGAAAGGTTTTGTTGACCCTAATATATACTGGGATTGTCTTAAAGGTTACTATAATGATGTTTCTATTCCGGCGAAGGGTTTGTATAAGATAAGCTGGGAGGATGCCGAAAATATTTCGGAAATCGTTTTTGGCTATGATGAATTAAAATGCAGCGGTTATGGCGGCCAAACAGGAGGCTGTGAATTCAGATTCACTATTGATGGACATATTATTGATTATGGAGAACCCGTCGATGGAAGAGATATTTATACGGTTCTTTCGAATGAAAACAAATTGGCGATGTCGCTTATTCCGGAAAACTGTTATGACAGAAAGACTGTGATTGAACATCTGAAATATAATCATTATTTTGATGTATCAGAGACACCTGAATTTATATTAGAAATGAAAACCATAAGGAATCCGGAATATTTCAGCTTTACGGCAGAGGTTACAGATGTTTTTGAAGATGAACTTCTGGAAAAATTAACGTGCGAGGAAGAAACTCAAGAGGGTGAATTCGGATATAATCTTATAAAAGTAAGTGTTAAGTCTCCTGCCTTTGCGGTTGGACTGTATAAAATAAGATTCTCGGTTTATTTTGGTGATAAGCTTTATAAACGTGTGATAAAAACTTTTGAAGTATTCAACAAGGATACAAATGAGAACCCTGCTTTGGCTAGTGGGTTGCCATATGTGTTTTCTATGCCCAATGAACAAAAATGGTTGATGCGGAACAGCTTTGATATGTGGAGTCCTGTAAAATCCTGTGAAACGGAGCATTATATAGCGTGTATAACCGATACACCGTTTGAAGCACAGACGAGGCGCTCGTGGGAAATTGCAAAAATTTTTAGACGTGAATGGTTTGCGTGGATTGCATCAAGAACCCTGCCTGAGGGCTGGAAACTTGAGGATTATGTTGAATCGTTTAAAAATGCAGATTATATTTTTACGGGGTTTAATGAAACGGAAACTGATTTGTCGGAGGGCTGTCTTTATCCTTTGCGTTTAGATAAACATTCATATGGTAATTTTAAAGTGAGGTATAAGGACAGAATAAAAGTGCTTGAGGCGTTTATGGAGGAAAATCCCGGAATTGCAGAGGAAATCGGATACACCGCAGGATGCGGCGATTTTACTTTTGAGCATTATGTGGCTTTATGCAAGGAACACCTTAATGAATGGTGCGAGTATCAAAACAAAAGTGCATTGGAATTAGTGAAAAACCAGAATGAAGAGTTGCGGAAGATTAATCCGAATTTCAGAAGGTCGATATACGGTCCGCTTGCGCTGTACTATGCACCCACACTTTCTTATCATACTGTGAAAAACAATATGATGACAGTAGAGCATTTGGCGGATACGGTCTATACAGGCTTTGCAATACTGGAGGATTATCCCTATTCTTGCTCCTATCAGACATACAGAGGTGCATTCTTTATGATGACGTTGCTTCTGCATTGCCCGGAGCTTGTGGTATATCCTGAACAGTACAAGGAATGTGGAGGCGGCTGTATTGACGGAGCGGTTAAGTTTGCTCATGCTCCCATGGGCGAATTTGATATGGAAGCATATTACAATACAACGTTGACGTATGAATATGTATTTAACACTCCGTACAGATTGTCCGAAGGCTTCAGATATTGGGAAACATACGGATTCCACAGACCTGATTTCACTGATGAAGCTATGACAAGATTGGTGCTGGACTGGAAGGCGGTTGTTAAAAATAAACCGTTAAAGCCCCTGCGGACAATGGCGTTTCTTTCGGAATTTGATGATGCGGAAAACTCGTTTGAGATTCGATGCAACAATAATAACAGCTTTAAGACATATATA
The DNA here is from genome assembly GCA_045586925.1 of Clostridia bacterium. Classification (GTDB taxonomy): domain Bacteria; phylum Bacillota; class Clostridia; order Monoglobales; family Monoglobaceae; genus SIG440. The sequence continues at coordinate 15,848 of JAZNBG010000036.1, forward strand.
AACAACAGAAGTGAGATGGGCGAAGCCATACTCTTTGAGTGCAGCCGTATGTGCGGTGTGCCCAACGGCTTTGCGGTGGGCTTTGATGCTCTTGGAGAAATGAAGGCTGATGAATGTGATGTGTTGGTTATTCCGAGTATGAGAAATGCATCCGCGGAGACCAAAGCAGAAATCAGACGTCTGTATGATGAAGGCGTAAATCTCATTGCCGTATCGGATGTTGAGGGCTTGGAGGATATATTTGGTGTAGCCTTGAGCAGGAGAAACAAAAGGATTAATTGTGTTATTTATGAAGAAAACAGCGAATTTATCCGTGAAGGAAATGCAGAGCTTTTATATGAGCCGACAGCAGCTTCAACTGTGTGTATGACATCGGATGAGAATGATTCGTTGATTATATGCACAGACCGTACTGCGGTGATAAATGCCGAGATCATTGCAATGGGTGCGGATGATGCAACTCAGGTTGGCGGTTCAAACACGCATTTTATAGTGGGCGAATTGGTGAGAAAAGCTTTGTCTGACGTGATTTTAAAGCTGTCACAGCCTGTTGTGATGGGTAAGAATGTAAGTGTTACTGCTTTTGAAACTGTTGACAACCGCATGATGCTTCTTGCAATTGATTATGCAGCATTCGATAACAGAGAGTTGAAGGGAAAAACGGTTTCTGTTGAAATCAATCTGAATAATATCAAGGATGTTGTATCGGATGCGGAGTTTTTTGCCGGACGAAAAGATGGATGTGTCAAAGAAATTATGTTTGATGTAAAACCGCATGAGGCGAAATTGTTTGAATTGATACTATAAAGAAAAAGGAGACTAAGAATGATAAATGTAGCAATAATAGGGTGCGGAGCAAGAGGACAATGTTATGCACAATATATGAAGAAAAATGAGGCGGAAATGAAAATAGTGGCAATTGCAGAGCCAAAGCCTTTTTTGCGTGAAAAAATGATAAAGGAATATAATGTTCCGGCTGAAAATGTTTTTTCAGATTATGAAGAACTTTTGAGCAAAGGTGTTATTGCAGATGCATTGTTTGTATGTACTCAGGATAATGAACATGTAAAGCCTGTGGTTGACGCAATCGAAACAGGCTACAAATTTATTATGGTTGAAAAGCCTGTTGATAAAAGTGATGAACAAAACGAATTGCTTGTAAAAAAAGCAAATGAACATGGTGCGGTTGTTCAAGTTTGTCACAGCTTGAGATATACTAAGTTTTACAGAAAACTGAAGGAAATTCTTGATGGTGGTGTAATAGGTGATATTGTACATATAGACCATTTGGAAGCCGTGGATCACTTCCACTATGCACACAGTTTTGTAAGAGGAGACTGGAATAATTCGGACAGAAGCAGTCATATGATTCTTGCAAAATGTTGCCACGATACGGATTTACTTGTATATCTTACCGGTAAAAAATGTAAAAAGGTTTCATCTTTTGGTTCTTTAAAACACTTTAAAAAGGAGAATGCTCCTGAAGGCAGTACAGAAAGATGTATTGACGGATGTCCGTTAAATCATAAGTGTCCATATAGTGCAATGCAGTATTTTGGAAAGTACAGAAACCACTTATTCAGAGAATATGCTGTTGAAAAAGAGGGATTTGAAACAATTCAAGAGGCTATGAAGCAGGGCAGATACGGAAGATGCGTATATCGTTGTGACAATAATGTTGTTGACCATCAGGTTGCAAGCTTCCTGTTTGAGGATGACGTAACAGCAAGTCTTACAATGTGTGCGTTTACAGATATTGGAAGAATAACAAGAATATACGGAACGATGGGCGAGATTTATGCACAGTTTGATAAAGATAAGATAGAAGTGTGTGAATTTACAACAGGTGATACGGTTACATATGAAGTATCACATGATGATTCATTGCACGGTGGAGCAGATATTAACCTTGTTCGTGATTTTCTTCAGGTTGTTCGTGGTGAAAAACAGCCTGCCACATCAATAGACATTTCACTTGAAAGTCACAAAATGTGTAATGCTGCTGAAGCATCAAGACTAAATAACGGAATGTCTCTGGAAATTTAGGAGATGTTGTAATATTGTTGTAATATAAATTGCAAAAAAACGGCGATGGTGTAGCAAAATGCACCGACCACATAGCCTGACAGAAGTTATCCGCATCTGATTTCCGCCCAAACTGTGTCAAAATGTGCCTTCAGCCAACAAGAATTAGCTCCGCTTTTTCCTTGTTTGAACAAAAATCAGCTCTCTTAAAATTCTGCGACCTGAAAAGACCGGAATTTTGAGGAGATTTTGGTTTGGAGAACGCAGGTGGGCTGACGCAACGAGAATTTAATTGTAGGGTAGAGGCTGGAGCGTTAAGTCAACATATCAGTAATATGTTGATAGCGTAAGTTTGTAAAATGCGGGAGCATTTTGCTGTTAAAGGAAAATCCGTAAGGATTTTTACAGCAGAATTACCGTTTCAAAGATAGGTTGAGCGGTTGGAGTAAGCCACAACCCTACAGAAGCGATGCAAATACACGAAATTCACGCCTTTTCAGGCGGGTTTGTATAAAGGCTCAATACAGCCATTTTCAGAGAAAGCATAGGCTAAAATGAGACTAAAATCAAGGCAGAAATTCGTTACACAACGAATTTCTGTTATAAATGCTTTGCGATTGTCAAGCAACTTCACCTCTCGCAGTACCTCGTACAGCGTCGGGATTCAGTTTGTCTAATCTGCACTATTTTACGTCCAGCCCAACGGAGCTGCCGCATTTTGCGACAGCTCCGTTCTTATTTCTTTGTTAATCGGTAATATCGGGCAGTTTTAATCTTATGACAGTATAGCAATCCTTTTTGCTTTCGATTTCAATTCCGTACTTGTTACCATGCATAAGCTTGATTCGCTCATTTATATTATATAATCCGATATGATCCTTTTTGTTGCCTGTCTTTTCTTTAGATAAAACAAGTTTTTTTTCGCTGTTTTCAAAGCCGATACCATTGTCATAAATCTCAATAATCATAAATTCTTCGGTTTTTTCAGCGGAAATCTTAATTAGTGCATCCTTACTCTCCTGTGCCAGTTTTTTGCCAAGACCATGGCGGAGAGAATTTTCGATAATCGGCTGCAGGAGCATAGATTGAAGCTTGTTGTTGTACAGCTCGGTAGGAACATTGAGAACGACATTTATATTGTTTTTATGCCTGAGCTGCATAAGTGAGATATAATTGAGTAACGATTCAAGCTCAGCACTTAATGGAATAACTGGTGGATTATTCAATGAGGAGCGAATAAGTGATGCAAAGATGGAAATCATTTCTGCAACATCTGTTATTCCGTACTCTAATAATTTGATTCTTATGCTGGACAAGGTGTTATTGATAAAATGAGGATTTATCTGGTATTTAAGCATCGTCAGCTTGGATTCGCTCAGTGCTTGTTCGGAGGAAATGCGTTCGATATGAAGCTTGTTCATCTCTAAAAGCATATTGTTAAATTTTTCATAAAGATAATTATATTCTGTTGGATGCAGCTTTGACGATTTTATATATATCGGTGCATCGAGGCTGTTGTCCTTGATTGAGTCAATTAATTTGGAAAGAGGCTTGTTGAGCCATCCTGCCAATAAGTATGAAGCAATAAGTCCTATTATAAAAAACAAGATGGTTACAATTAGTAGTCCGCAGAGAATTTGAATATTTGCGGTATTATAATAGTCATAGGGGACGGTGCGCAAAAGATAATATGAGTTTTCGTTGTTTTGTGTTAAGAACAAAACATATCTCTCTCCGTTGATATAAATTGACTGGAAGACATTATTATTATTATTATTATTAACAATATTTGCGGAAACCTCCGAAGGAAAATCCCAGATGCTTTTGTAGTGCTCATAATCGCCGTTGCTGTTGAAAAAAAGTATTCCGTGGTTATTATATGCATAGGTGGAGATACCGCTGTTTTCTGGAGATATTCCTGTGTTAAGGAAATTCATATCTATAACAAAGTATACTCTTAAAAATGCATTGGTTTTATCCTTTGCATAAGGTGAAATGTCCAAAGTGGATGATGCTATAAAGTAGGTGGTTGAATCATCAAAAATATTTCCACGAACACCTGCCCATTTTATTTTGGAGGAATTATAATGGTCGATTCCGTTGTTTATTATAAATTCAATAGGGTCATTGATTTTGTTGTTATTATAAGAGTAATAACCGCCGCCTGAAGGAAGGAAAAGTATATCCGAAACCAGCCCTTCACGATGAAAATATCTTGAAATTATGCCTGAAAGTTCATTGCGGAAGGTAGGATCGGAGGATGTAACGTTGAAATCATGTGTAGCCATAATGCTCATAAGCTTTTGATCTGAAAACATACTTACAGCCGAATTTTCTATGGAGCTGAATTTAAGAGTCAGTATTACTGATTCCTGTTCAAGTGAATAGAAATATGAAGAAATCAGCTTTTCCTGATTAACGGTAATGAGTGAGTATCCAGAGAAAACCGTCATTATCAGTATAGGGATACAAGAAAATAAAGTAAACATTATAAAAAGAATCCGCTGCAGCTTCATGTTTGTTTCCTCCGTGTAGTTATATTAATTATCTTTTTTGTACTGAGAAGGCGAAATGCCGGTAGCCTTTTTGAATGAACGGCTGAAATGTTCTGTGGACGAGTAGCCACATTCAGAAGCGATGGTGCTTATTTTATATATCTGCTCGCCAAGCATCTTTTTTGCCTTTTCAATACGGCATAATGAAAGATAATTATTAAAGGTTTTGTTTGTTTTTTGCTGAAATAAGCGGCAAAAATACCATTTGCTTATATTGAATTTAGCAGCAATGGTATCCAATGTGATATTTGCATTGCAATTTTCTTCTATATATTTTTTTATTTGGTCAATAATATCGTTATTTTTTGTCTTATGAATGTGTACAAAGAAAAGAGCGTCTTTGAGCCATTTGTTGTATTCAAACCAATCACCTGTTTCTCTTATTGAAAAAAATAGGTCTGCATGGGTGGTGGGAATATTGTTTTCCTGACAAAAATTTTCCAATGAGTAAGCATATTGAAGGTATAGCTTTTTAAAATCAGATATAGAGTGTTTTTTTGCGTCAATTGCCAGCTTTTCAATGTGTTCAAGGACAGCGTCGGAAGAACTCTCAAAGAAAAGACGGAGGTCGTTAAGCTTTAAATTAATGTTAATCGGTATTGATGAGTTTGTACAGTCACGGGAGGTGTATAAAATGTTTTTGCCTATATAAAAATAATAAGGAGCGTAAGCGGTACACTGATTGTACAGTGAAAAAATGCGGTGGAAGCCTTTGGAGCTGTCTGATATAAAGCCGCTTATTTTTATATCGAAATATACTTTAAAGGTTGCAAGCAGCTTTGCGAAAAGCTGCTGAAACGGCAAATCGGCATTCAGAACCAATGCATAATGGGAAATATCGACTGCGTATAAGAATCCGTTGCCGTAGCTGTCGATAAGCTCTTGCATAATATTACTGAAACCTAATTTTATTGAGGTGTAGTCGTTTTTCCAAATGTTGCTGATGTAGCTGCTGTCAATGAAAAGAGTGATATAAAGCAACCGGATGGCCGAATCCGGGCTGAGGGGAATAATGTCTGCGGAAATATCCGGATTTTTTTCTGCGGCATCAGTAAAGAAATATGAAAAGCTGTTTTGCTGAAGAATATATTTTTCGCGGTATGAATTACCCCCAATGTCCGATATTGCATCGGTGTTGACAGCTGTAGCGTCAGCAGTAGGGATGCTGCCGAGTATCAGCGTTTTGATATAGTCGGCAGACATTGAAGTTTTTAAGATATAGTCAAGAACTCCAAGTCGGTATGCGGTTTGCACATATCGAAAATCGTCATATCCGCTCAGTATAATAAATTTGATGTTCTTATTATACTGTAATGCCTGTTCCATCAGCTCAATTCCGTTTTTTCCGGACATAACAATATCGGTAATAACAAGATGAACGTTATTACCGCAAATAATATCCATTGCTTCGCCTGCATCGTGTGCGATACCTGTTAATGTAACATTATAGGCTTTCAAATCGAGAATTATTTTTTCAAGAAAATCGCACATTATTATTTCATCATCGACAATCAAAATATTATACATTCATATCGACCTCTTTCTAAAATTCAGTATACCACAATTTGATAATTTATTTCAATAAATAGACTGTAAATATGGCAAGAAAAATCATATAGATAGCAATATTTATCATTTAATTTGCAAAAAAATTAGGGTATAATAAAAAAACACAGAAACAGAGAGAAGAGATATTTATGGATTTTAAGAGTATTCCTAAAAAATACAGACCCTTACCTTTTTGGTCGTGGAATGAAAAACTTAACTGTGAGGAGACGGTCAGACAGGTATCAATAATGGACACGGCGGGAATCGGCGGCTTTTTTATGCACGCACGCGGCGGCTTGAAAACCGAATATATGGGCGAAGAATGGTTTGAAAATATAGCTGCGGCTACGGAAGAAGGCAGAAGGCGCGGTATGCGTCCGTGGGCGTATGATGAAAACGGCTGGCCCAGCGGATTCGGAAACGGTGCGGTTAACGGATTAGGGGTTGATTATCAGCAGAAGTATTTGCGGATGGAAACGGAACCTGAACATACAGAAACTCAGATATGCAAATGTGGAGACAGATATTTTTATTATGAGGTAAATCCGTTTTATGTGGATACGTTGGATGGGAAAGTTGCTGCTGAATTTATAAAATGTACATATGAGCCATATTATGAAAAATACGGTCAGAAAATTGAGGGCTTTTTTACGGATGAGCCTCAGATTTCCCGAAACGGTATTCCGTGGAGCTTTGTTTTTGAGGAAGAATACAAAACGAGATACCATGAGGATTTGTTGTGTTGCATTGACCAGCTTTTTCTTGAACACGGTGATTACAAGACAACGAGAATAAGATTCTGGAAAATGGTTACAGATTTGTTTTCAAAGAATTTTATGAAGCAGATTTACGATTGGTGTGATGAGCGCGGACTCAAGCTTACCGGACATCTTGTGGTTGAGGAAAATGCATGGAGTCAGCTTGCATCAAACGGTGCGTGTATGCCGCACTATGAGTATTTTCATATTCCGGGAATAGATTGGCTGGGAAGAGATATTTACAGTTGTCTTACAGTTAAACAGCTTACATCTGCGGCTGCACAGCTTGGTAAAAAGTCCGTGCTGTCAGAAACCTTTGCTTTATGTGGACATAATGTAAGCTTTGCTGAACTAAAGGGGATTTATGAATGGCAGATGGTCAGAGGGGTCAATCTTCTTTGTCAGCATCTTGAAGGTTATTCACTGAGAGGAATCAGAAAACGTGATTATCCGCCTGCTATGTATTACCAGCAACCATGGTGGAGTGAATATGAAAAATTTAATACAGCAATGGCAAGGCTCGGTATGATTACAGCAGAGAGTGAAGCAAAAACCGAGGTGTTGGTAATACATCCTCAGACAACGGCATGGGTACTGTATAATTGCGGTGAATGTAAGGGGCTTGAAGAGCTTGCTTTGGGATTCCCTGTTGAACTGGAAAAATTAGATAAAAAACATATTGATTATCATTTGGGTGACGAAACATTGATTGAACGTCACGGCAGAGTTGAAGACGGAATGTTTGTCATTGGAAATCAAAGATACAGCAAGGTTATAACAGAATACTGTGATGTTCTTTTGGAATCAACACAAAAACTGCTTGATGAATTTGTAGGTAACGGTGGTCAGATATGTACCGTTAATGAGCTTGAAGACAATCCTGTGATTGACAGGGAAGATATTACGTATACACTCAGATATCTGGAAGACAAAAAGGTTCACTATTTCGTAAACACATCAGCAGAAAGGAAGGACGCTGAAATCTTTGTGAGCGGAAAACGCCTTGATATATACAGCGGAGAGATTTATGGATTTGGCGGCAAGCATAGCTTTGAACCGTGGGGAAGCCTTATGCTGATTGATGACGGAACCGAAAACCGTATGATAAATGAAGATGAATTCTTAGTGTTTCCTAAGGGTAAATTTGAGATTAGCGGGGAGGTTGAAAACTGTATTACGCTGGACTGCTGTGATTACTATTTTGACGGAGAACTTCAGGAGAAGAACGGTTATGTGCTGAATATTTGTGAAAGAGCCAATGCGCTTGAAAGACCTGTGGAGATACATCAGGAATATTATATTAATGTTGATGCTGTTCCAAAAACTTTGTTTCTTGCCTGTGAAAATCCGGAGCGGTTTGTGATTAAGATTAACGGCAGAACGGTTGAAAAAACATACTGCGGATATTTCAGAGATAGGAGCTTTGAAAAAATAGATATTGCAAAGTATATTTGTGAAGGCAAAAACATCATTTCCTTTGACTGCCTGTTTGTTCAATCGGACGAGTTTTATGAAAATCTGAAAAAAGCATATAAGTTTGAGAGCGAATTGAATAAGCTTGCTTATGATATGGAAATTGAAGCAATATATCTTGTTGGCAATTTCAGCGTCAAAACTCCGGGGAAATGGACCGAGCTTGAAAGAGAGGCGGTTCGCTACCACGGAGCTTTTGTGATTGACGCACCTGCCAAGAGTATTAGCCTTAAGGATATTCACAAACAGGGCTTTCCGTTCTTCAGTGGTGAACTGACGGTTGAGGGGGATTTGGTTGCAGAAAGGGATAATCCTACACTTGTGCTTGATATGACAGGTGTTAATGCTGTCAGGGTTGAAATTGACGGAATATGTGCAACTGTACTTACGGATGACCGTATTAAGCTTGACATAAGGAAAGGCAGATATAAAATAAAGCTGACCCTTATTAACAACCTGAGAAACCTATTGGGACCGCATCATCTTGAGGAGGGCGAGGATTTTTCGGTAGGAGCAAATAAGTTTTATAAGGAGCCTTGTGTCTGGAATTATTTTAACTGGGCCGGAGATGTTGAGTGGAATGATGATTACTGCTTTGTACGTTTTGGAGTGCGCAGATGAATTAAATAATACATAAGTTTAACGAGGAGAGTTTAATTATGGAATTAAATAAGCTTTTAAAAATAGAAAATAAAGGTCTTGTGCCCGAATATTTTCCTACACCTATGCAAGCATTTATTTTTCGTAACTGGGGTATGGTTGCAAAGGAACGGCTGGCAGAAGTTCTTGAAACATCTGCGGAAAAGGTTGAGCTTGAAGCAAAGCGTATGGGGTTAAGATGTCAGGGCGATGTTTCACTGTGGCTCAAAAAAGGGTATATAACCATAATCCGCTCAAACTGGCATATTTTACCTTACGGTCAGCTTCTCAAGCTTCTTGGCTGGAATGAGGATAAACTCAATCTTGCTCTTAAGGAGGAAGACTTTCTTGAATTGAAGCTTGGAAACTTTAAGCCTGATTGTGACAAGATAGTTTATTCTGAACTGACGGATGAAGAAAAGAAGCAGACCGAGAAAATCCGCAAAACAGTTGAAACGGTACAGAGCAATCTGACAGACGTGCGTGAGCCGTTTGACTTTTGGAGCAGAGAAGAACAGCCTCGGTATAAAACTATGCCTGAAACCGAACAGACAGTTATTGATGATGCATGGAGTATTATCGATAATACAAATGATGAGTCGGTTGAAACTATGGTAACGCGTTTTATTGAACGTGTAAAATCAATATGGAGCATTGACCTGTCAGGCGGAGAAACGTCGGGCACGGTTGAATTATCGCTTGTTCCGGATAAGGCGGAGGAATACCATAAAATTACGGTTGAAAGCGATAAGATTAAAATAGAGGCGGGAAGTTGTCTTGGGATACTTCGGGGTCTGTATCGTCTTGAAGATATTGCCCGTATAAACGGTGGGCTGTATTTTGATAAGGGCGTATATGAACGTGTGCCCAGATTTGAGGCAAGATATATTTATTCTTTTAGCGCTCTGTATGAAGGGGCATTGGATGTTGACAGCAGTACGTGGTGTCCTGATGAGCTTCTTGAAAGATATGCCCGCACAGGCGTTAACGGAATATGGCTTCAGGGAATACTTTATCGTTTGACTGAATTTCCATTTGAGCCGTTAATGTCGGAGGGCTGGGAAATCCGACAAAAAAATCTGCGTGAATTTGTGAATCGTGCAAGGAGCTACGGTATTAAAATTTATTTGTATATAAATGAGCCTCGTTCAATGCCTCGTGCGTTCTTTGAGAAATATCCGCATCTTAAAGGCTCCGAAAGGGATCGTTATGCAACCATGTGTATAATGCAGAAGGAAACTCAGGAATATTTGAGTGGAGCTGTTGAGAGTTTATGCCGTGCTGTTCCGGGGTTAGGCGGATTTTTCACTATTACTATGTCTGAAAACTATACTCACTGCCGTTCGCATTATTATGAAAAAATGTGTCCTGTTTGCGGCGATATTTCGCAGAAAGTGCTTGTTGCAAAGGTTAACAGTCTTGTTGCGGAAGGTGCAGCAAGGGCCGATAAAAACATTCGTGTTCTTGCATGGGACTGGGCTTGGTCCGCAGCGAATAATTTGTCAATTGATGATGGTAACAAAGAAGCTTGCATCAGCAATATCCCCGAGAACGTTTCGATATTGTGTCAGCGTGATTTTGAATTGCCATTTACCAGAGGAGGTATTTCTGATTCTGTTTGTGACTACTCCCTTTCTGTTGATGGTATAAGTGATACAACACTAAAAACATGGAAAGCGGCAAAAAAACACGGGCATAAAACAGGGGTGAAACTCCAGATAAATAACAGTTGGGAGTGTTCAACAACACCGTATCTGCCTGTGTACGGTACGGTAATAAAGCACCTTAACAGTTTGATAGAAGCAGATGTGAATCATTTGATGCTCAGTTGGACTTTGGGCGGATATCCTTCTCCGAATATAAAGATAGCTTCTGAGAGCTTTTTTATCGAAAACGGTAAAGCGGAGCCGGATTATAATGCGGCATACAAGATATTGTACGGTGGTGATGCGGAAACTGTAAAGGCGGCAACTGACATATTCTGTGAAGCGTTTGCTGAATTTCCGTTTAACATTGCTCTTCTTTATAACGGACCTCAGAATGGCGGTGTTTCCAATCCGTTTTATCACAAACCGACAGGGTATGCATCAACAATGACTTGCTATGCATACGATGACCTTAACAGCTGGCGCTCCATTTACCCTGAGGATATTGTTGAGGAACAGTTTAAAAAGGTAAGTGACATATGGGAAAAAGGTCTTGAAAAGCTCGAATCGGTCGGCGGGGAAATAGCGGATATTGCTTATGTGAGCTATTCATTGTTTAAATCGTCATATAATCAGATAAGATTTGTTCGTTTGCGAGACAAGCTTGCCGATGAGATGTGTGAGGAGACGAAAGCATTAATTCTTGATATTATACGCAATGAAAAACAGCTTGCAGAGAATGTTTACAGAATTATGCGACGTCGTCCGGAGGTGGGATTTGAGGCGGCAAACCACTATTATTTCAGTGCTGATGGGGTTCTTGAAAAAATAGTGAATTGTCAATGGCTTGAAGAATATTATCAGAAGGAGAACCTTTGATTAGTAAATATAAGTGAAATCAGCAAGAGAATCAAAAAAGCAATAGGCGAAAATTCCGAGCAGATTATCAGAATCGGTGACGATATTATGAAAATACCCGAGCTCGGATACCGCGAGGAAAAAACATCTGAATATGCAAGAAGGGTTTTTGAAGAGCTGGAAACAGAATATACATATCCTCATGCGTTAACGGGAGTGAAAGCAAAGCTTTGCGGAAAAGAGCATAAGTTTTATGTGTGTATAATAGGCGAAATGAATTCTGTTAAATGCTCAGGTCACAAATTTGAGGGTATAGGTTCTGATGCGCATGTCTGTGGCCACAATGCGCAAATGGCCGCTATGCTGGGAAAGCGCTATTGCTCTTAAAAAAGCGATATTATGGATGAGCTGTGCGGTGATATAACCTTTATGGCGGTTCCGGCGGAAGAGTTTATTGAGCCTGAATACAGGCAGGAGCTTAAAAATCAGGGTAAAATAGAGTATTTCGGTGGAAAACAGCAATTGATTTATGAGGGTGCGTTTGACGATGTTGATATGGCGATGATGATTCATGCGCAAGGTAATGAAGAAAAGACTAAAATGTATGTAAAATTTAAGAGGAGGTAGTTGTAATGAGTAAAATCAAGATAGGCTGGGCGGAAGAAAGCCTTGTGCCGCAAAAAAAGGTTGATCTTGAAGGCCAGTTTTTTGAAAGAATTTCAGAGTATGTTGAGTCTGATATTATGGTAACAGCTATGGCGATAGAAGCAAACGGTGAGCAGATGATTATAGCATCTGTTGACATTGTTGCGTTTTATGACGGTCAGCTTGAATATGCAAGAGAAAAGCTTGCAAGGATTCTTGACGGATTTGACCCAATGAAGCTTATTGTTGGCGCAACACATACGCATACATCGCTTAGAATAGGCGAACATCCATCACGAAAGAATATAAAGACAGGTAGTTCATTTGGTGAATCTGTAACTGTTTTGGAAGAATTTCTGCCTGAAGGTAAGAATTATAATGCTTTTGTAACTCCTGATGAAGATGTTCTGACACCTGATGAAGCTCTTGAGTTGGTGACGGACAAGATTGCACTTGCGGCAAAAAAGGCGTGGGAGAACCGCAGCGAGGCTCTTTATGCCAATGAGTTCGGACGTGCAGCAGTTGGAATGAACCGCAGAGTTTGCTATGATGACGGTTCTGCTCAGATGTGGGGCGATACCAATACAGCGAATTTTGTATCCCTTGAGGGTGGCAATGATTCGGGCATCGAGCTTATATATACGTTTGATACAACCAAAAAGCTTACAGGTATTGTTGCAAACATTGCCTGCCCTGCGCAAATATTAGAACAGAGAAGCTTTATTTCTGCCGATTTCTGGGGCAGAACAAAAGCAAATCTGCGTGAAAAGTTTGGTGACGATATATATCTCCTTGCCCTTTGCGGAGCAGGCGGCGACCAGTGCCCAAGAGATTTGGTAAGATGGGTAAATCCTGAAACTCCGATTGATGACCCGAATGTTCATCGTCCTAATCTTATAGAGCATAAGGCTGACCCGTCAATGTACGATATAAGCGGATGTAATAAGGTTGGCAAGAGAATTTCCAACGAGATTATTTCTGTTTATGAGGAAATTACAGAGTATAAGAGTGAAGCTGAATTTATACATAAGGTAATTGAGCTTGACGTTCCATTGCGTAAGGCAACAATGACAGAATATAACAATGCAGTTCGTGAACTTGAATACTATATTGAAAAAAATAAGGACAGAGAGTTCAACTTTGAAGACAATGCAAGAATGCACGTTCATGCGGGACTTATTGCAAGATACCGTGCCCAGCAGCACATAGAGGTTGTTCCGATTGAGTATCATGTTGTAAGATTCGGTGATATTGCATTTGCGACAAATCCCTACGAGTTATTCCTGGATTACGCAAATATAATCAAAGCAAGAAGCTATGCAAAGCAGACCTTTATTGTTCAGCTTTGTTGCGGTTGTCATGGCTATCTGCCAACCGAAAAGGCTGAAAAGGGCGGACATTACAGTGCTTATATTTCAAGCGGTGATACAGGTCACGAGGGCGGAAATCTGTTTGTAAGAGAAACGATTACAGAGATAAATGAAATGTTTAAATAACAAAAGTTTATAAAAGTAGGAAGTATCAAAGCTTAATCGAAATATGGAGTGAGATGAGGTGCTTTATTTGCGTGAATAAAGAGATGAAAAACTATATGTTAATTATTTTGGGAAGTATATTATATGCTTTTTCGACGGTGCTTTATATATTTCCGCATTCCTTGCTTTTAGGTGGAACAAGCGGAATATCCGTAATACTAAACATGTATATAAGATTCTCTCCCGGGAATATTTTAATGACAATTAATTTTATTTTGCTGATAACAGCATTTATTGTTCTGGGAAAGGAGATGGCGCTAAAGACCTTTGTAGGGTCAACGTTGACAACTGTTTTTATTGGACTCTTTGAAAAATTGATACCTGCAAACTGGCAGATGATTTCTAACATTTATGTATCAGCGGTTGTTGGTGCAATAATTATTGCCGTTGCAAGCGGAATTATGTTTTTTGTAAAATCAAGCTCTGGAGGAACGGATATTGTTGCTTTGATTGTAAAAAAATACTCAGGAATAAATATTGGCAGGGCTTTACTGATAACGGATATTCTGATTGTTGTAGTTGGGGGATTTTTATCAGGGTACATAATCTTAATAGGTTCTTTTGCAGGACTTCTGATAAAGACTTTTGGAATAGATTATGTAATAAGAATAATTTCAAGCTTCAAGGAAAGAAAGGGTGAGTGAGATGCTTTCGTGTGACACAATAGCTGTCAGTTCGGTTTTTTCAAAATACAAGCAGAATATTCTTGCAAAAAACAGTGACAGACCTACGGGTGAACCGCAGCCGCTTTGTTTTTATAAAGGCGGAGAATATCAGGATGGAGAAATGTTGCAAACAACACATCTGGTTATACCTCAGGTAAGAAAAACCTATTCCGTAGTTGGTTCAAGACCATACTGGATATGGGGATTTGAGATGGGGTACAACGAAAAAGGATTGATTATCGGCAACGAAGCGGAAGGGTCAAGACTTGATCCGGACAGTGAGGATGGAATGCTCGGTATGGATATGCTGAGACTTGCTTTGGAGCGTGCAGCGAGTGCCAGAGAGGCTATTGACGTTATTACAGGATTATTGACAAAATATGGACAAAAAGCACAGGCGAGTATGTTGACGGCTAGAACTTATGAAAATACATTTATTATTGTTGATAAGACAGAATGCTGGGTAATGGAAACTGCCGGTCGTGAATGGGTCGCAAAGCAGATAAAAACAATGCAGGGTATATCAAATTGTTATTCTATTGGCACAGAAATAGATTGCGGCTCTCCAAATGCAGAAAGTGTTGCAAGGAAAAACAGATGGCTTTCGCCTGATGAGCCTTTTGATTTTGCCAAGGCGTATAGTGGAAGAGAAGTGCGGCAGCCGTTGGGCGTTCAGAGATTCAGACGATTGAATAAGTTGTTGCAGGACAAGGAATTACATGACTTTGATTCCTTGTCTGAAATTATGCGAGACCATTACGAGGATGAATTAATTTCACCTAGATTTGGTGCAAGCTGTGGTACTTTTTTAAGTATATGTATGCATATGCGTGATTGGGGTGAAAGTGAAACTACAGCTTCTCTTTTAGCGAGATACGATGAGAAAATAGGTATAATTGCACGGTATGCTCCGGCTCAGCCATGCCTTTCGGCTTATATACCTGTTTATATGTGCGGAGACCTTCCGGAAAAAATGCAGAAAGCAGAAAGAAAATATGACGACAACTCGCTTTGGTGGCAGATGAAAAAGCTGAGTCTGCTGGTTGCTGTTGACGAAGAAACTTTTGCAGACAGGATAAAGGCTGAACTTAATAAGCTTGAAATGCTTTTCAAAGAGAAAGCTGATGCTGCAGAAAAAAAGGCACAGATAATGATAGGAAACAACGATGATGTTTCTGCGGGAATAATTTTATCGGAATTGACTCGTGAATGTACGGAACTTTTGTTTGAGTATGCAAAAAAAGAAAATGAAAAGCTGTGGAAACAAGTAGAAGAAAAAGGCGGCTTTTACGGAAGACAAAAAGAGGTTATTGAACAGTATGCGGAATATTCACATATACAATGGTTTTAAAGGGTTAAAATTATTTTATAATGATTAGTAGCTGAGACAAATTTATTATTTAACGATAATAAAAAATAATAAGATTATAGAAAAGAGAGGGAAATTAATATGTCAAAGACAGCGTTTGTAGGATTTGGTGAAGTAAATACACCGATAGATATTATAATTAAAAAGTGTGAGAATGCAGCAAAAGCGTTGGAAAATGAAGGATTAGAACTTGTTAAGGTTTATCCCGTTACCGATGATTACGAAGAAAAAGATATTAAGAAGGCTGTTGATGCTCTTAAAGAACAGGATTTTGACAGTCTTGTGATTTGTATCGCAGGATGGATACCTACTCATGCTGTAGTGAAGATTACAGAGTATTATCGTGATAAACCTATGGTTTTGTGGGGTCTTTGCGGTTGGATGGAAGAAGGAAGACTGGTTACGACGGCTGATCAGGCAGGAACAACTGCAATACGCAAGACGTTCTATGATCTTGGCTATACATTTAAGTACATATACGATATTATTGGTTTACCATCAAATGCTAAAAAGGTTGCTCAGTATGCCATTGCGGCGTCTGCTGTGGCAAAGTTGCGTCACGCAAGGGCAGGTATGGCAGGCTATCGGGATATGAACCTTTACGGAACTCAGGCAGACGGGCCATCACTCAAAAGAGTTATAGGTCCCGAAATTGAAACCTTTGAAATGCTTGAAATGGAGCAAAGATACCAAAAGATTACTGATGCCGAAAAGCAGGAGGTAATTGACAAGTGTATTTCAAAATGGAAGTTCCTGAAGGAAGCAAAGCGAGAAGGCCTTGAAAAGGCGGCAGGATATTACCTTGCTGTAAAATCAATCTGTGATGAGCGTGGCTATGACGCAATATCCTTAAAGGATGTTGACGGAATGAAAAAGCTTCTTGGTTTCCCTCCTGCACCAATTTTCATGCTTCTTGCAGATGAAGCGGGACTCGCAACCATTCCTGAAAACGATAGCCTTGGCAGCATAACACAGCTTATGGTGAAGTACTTGACGGGACAGTGCGCAATGTATCTTGAATTTTATGAATTCTTTACAAACAGCGTTCTTGCAGGCGTTCCCGATTATGTTCCTGCAGAGGTTGTTGACGGCGATGTTATGGTTATGCCTGCGACATTCGGTGAGCTTTCAGAGGGCATCCTCAATGTCAGCAAGGTGAAGCCCGGTGAGGTTACAATGTGCCGTTTAACCTGTATTGACGGTGAATATTATATGCATATGGTAAAGGGCAACGGGAAAACACCGATGAAGTGGGAAGAAGCCGGCTGGACTCAGCCTGCGCCGCAGCTTCCGGGTCTTGAAATTGAACTTGATAATGTGCCTGAATTTGCAGAGAACGTAATGTGTCAGCATTATATTATTTCTTACGGCGACAATACAGCTCTTATTGAAAATCTTTGCGATATTCTGGGAATTGAAATTATTGGATAATATAGGAAGATGAAAAATAAATACTTGGAAGATAATAAATTAAGTGCGGTATTGTTTGGCACAGTGTTTTTACTTTATACCATAGTATATATGACCAAGACGATGTTTTCTGCTGCCATGGCATCAATTGTTGAGGTTGGGATTATGTCAAAGTCTCAGGTGGGAGCAATAAATGCAGGTTTCTGGGCTGTTTATGCTGTTGGTCAGATTGTCGGTGGATTTGCGGTGGATAAGTATTCACCTGCGAAGCTGATAATCGTTGGACTTGTGGGCGGTGTGGCAGCCAATATGGTCATATATTTCAATCAGAGTTACAATGTAATATTGATTGCATGGTGCTTGAATGCGGCGTTTCAGTTTGCCATATGGCCGGGAGTTTTTAAAATATTATCCACGCAGGTTGCGCCTGAGTTCAGGCCTGTGGCAGTATTCTGGATACTTTTTGCAACAAGTGTCGGAGAAATAATCAGTATGTTTGTTGCTTCGGTTGTTTCAAATTGGAAATATAATTTTATTATTTGTGCACTTGGCTTAATGATAGTAATCTTTTTATGGGTTGTTATCTACACAAAGCTTAAAGGTTATATGACAGGAAGTGAGGAGGCACAAACAAATAATAAGATTTACGTATCAAAGTGGAATATGGGAGCAGTTGTAAGTGTTTCAGGGCTACCGATTCTTATGATAGTGAGTCTGTTGGTTACAATGGTCTTTAATAGCATAAAAATGCTTACACCGGTTATGCTTATGGAATCATATGATGCTATGCCTGCGGCTATTGCAACGAGACTGAGCATGATAATGGTTGTTTTTACTATGCTTGGTATGTTTTGTGCAAAGTTTGTAAGAAGCAGAATAACACAGCATGAATTAAAGGCGGCTGCGTTATTGCTGTCGTGTGGTATACCGACTATGGCACTTGTGAGTATGGTAGGAAAAATACCGTATATTGCTGTTTTGGGCTTTCTTATTGTTACCATTGTTTCTTTGCAAAGCGTTTACCCGTTCACCAATACATTTGTTTCGAGACGGTTTGTTTTCTGCGGAAGAACGGGGACTGTGGCAGGCTTGCTGAATGCAATGGGAAGCATGGGGAATATTTGTGCATCGTATTTGTTTCCAAAATTTTCAGAATTTATGTCATGGAAGATAATAGTGATAATTTGGTGTTCAATGAGTATTTTGGCAATAGTACTTTCACTGTCTATAACAAGGAAGTGGACATCGTTCATAAAAAAAGAACAACTTTGAAAAAAGTTTTAAATGATGGTAATTATAATTGTCAAGATAAATTTGGCAAAGCGTGGCATTGTGAAGAATGTTCAGCTCGTTCATTTGGGATGAAAAGAAATATAAGCAAGTAGTAACTTTATTAAGGATTAAAAAGACATTATGTTTTGAAAGTAAAGATTTTTACCAATTTTCTAAATTTTGGGTGATGAGTGAAAAAATTGGATAAAAATAGGAGAGAAAGGCTAGTTACAAAACAACTGTTATCAAGCTAATATAAGGAGGAAAAATCGTGAAAAAAGCACATATAGTAACACATACCCATTGGGACAGAGAATGGAGATATCCCATCTGGGAAAATAGGCAGTATCTCATTGATATGATTGATGAATTGCTGGAAATTCTTGATACACAACCTGAATATTCCTGCTTTTTGATGGACGGACAATCTGTGATTATTGAAGATTATCTTGAATTAAAACCCGAAAACAGAGAAAAAGTGGAGGGTTATATCAAGTCAGGTAAAATAGATGTTGGACCGTGGTATACACTTCCTGATTTGTATCCTGTTTGCGGCGAGAGCTTGGTAAGAAATCTGCTGAAAGGCGACAGACTTTCAAAAAAGCTGGGCAGAAGACTGAATGTTGCTCACGAATCTTTCGGTTGGGGACAGACAGCACAGTTCCCGCAGATATACAAGGGTTTTGGACTTGATTTTGTTGTGGTTGCAAAGAATGTTTCAAAGGACAGATGCCCCAATTGTGAATTTTTGTGGGAAGCTCCTGACGGAACCAAGGTTTTTGCAACACGCCTTGGTGAACACGCAAGAGCAAACTTCTTTATGAATGCTTTTCTTGCAATTACCACCGATAAGGACTATAACAGCAATGAATATTTTATGAAAACCGGCAGAGACGGTCAGATATACCACGAGGCTGATTCAAAAGGCTATTGGGAGGACTATTTTGTTGTTCAGGACAAAGGTAAGATTCACGAAAATCGCCTGAAAGAAGCAGTTGAGCTTGCGTGGAAATAAATGGATGATACCGTGCTCCCTGAAAACCGTATTCTGATGAACGGTTCGGATTCCTCAACGGCTCAGCCCCAGCTTGTGGAAATAATCAAAAAGGCACAGGAGCTTTTCCCTAACCTTGAACTGAAGCTGTCAACTCTGGAAGAATATGTTGAGGACTTCAAAAAGGCGGTTGATGAGAGCAAACTGAGAACAATCAAGGGCGAGCTTCGTGACGGTCCTGCGTATAAGTGCAGTGCAAATGCCCTTGCCACAAGACCCAATATAAAAATTCTCAATAAGAAGGTTGAAAATTCAATTTTCAAAACTGCAGAACCACTTTCGGTAATGTCGGGTAAATATAACGGAGCTTTTCTTGACAAGGCGGTGGATTATCTGTTGCTTTCGCACCCCCACGACAGCATAAACGGAGTTACTCAGGACAAAACTGTGGAGGATACAATGTACCGTCTGAATCAGGCACTTGAAATTGCCGAAACGGTTTCAAATACAGCCTGCAAGAATATTGTGAAGAATATTGATTTCTCAAAGTATGCTGATGAGGATATGATTCTTGTGCTGTTCAACACATTGCCGTACAAGAGATGTGAAACCGTGAAGTTGTACATAGATTTTCCGCAGGATATGAATGTCTGGGAATTTGAGCTTTATGATGGCGACAAAAAGCTGAACAAGCAGGTTATTTCACGAAAAGAAGTGGTAACACCTGTGTCGAATCTTCACACCCGTCCCCTGCCTTATGAGGTGGACAGATTTGAGGTTATTGTTGAAACGGGCGAAATTCCTGCAATGGGTTATAAGACGATTAAAGCGGTGAAAACAAAAGATCTGAACCGTAAAACCGTTTTCTGGCACGATATGCGGAAGTATTCGGGCAAGGAGCTTATAACAGGTCTGAATACAATGGAAAATGACTTTGTTAAGGCTACTGTTGAAAATAACGGAACTGTTACCATAACAGACAAGGCAACGGGCAGGGTATATAGCAACCTCAACTACTTTGAGGAAACGGGCGATCAGGGTGATTACTGGATTTATTATCCTCCCTATCATAACAAGACATATAATTCTCTTGGTTCAAATGCTGAAATCTGGTACGAGGAAAACGGCGAGCTTTCTGCAACAATCGGTGCAAAAATAAAAATGAATGTACCAAGTTTTGCCATTATCAACAAAAATATGGTTCAGGGCGAAAGCAAAAGAAGCGATGAGCTTACGGAACTGGAAATTGTTGTGCACTATACTCTGAAAAAGAACTCAAAATCATTGGAAGTTAAAACAGAGATTAATAATACGGCAAAAGACCACAGAATGAGGGTTGTATTTGACACAGGTGTAAAGACGGATATTGCTGAAAGTGCAGGACATTTTTATATCGACAAAAGAAGCACAATTCCTCAGGGCGATTTATATTATCCCGAAATGCAGACACTTCCCAAGGGCTATTTTACGATGCTTAGAAATAATGAAGACGGATTCTCGATGATTGATAACTGCACCTGTGAATATGAAGCGAACAAGGACGGACGTCTTTTTATTACGTTGTTCAGAGGCGTGAGAAATGTTATATGCACAGAATTTAGAAGTGCAGGTGTGTTCCCTCACGAAGACGGTGGACAGTCGCTTGGCATGCTGACCTTTGAATACTTGCTTTGTCCTTTTGCAAATGCAGAAACAGTAATGCAGGCGGAAAGACTTTCTGCACCCGTAAAGTGTGTTCAGACGTCAAAGGGTGACGGAAATAATGCTGACAGCAATTCAATACTCACCATTCCTGAAGAACTTGTTCTAACAGCATTTAAAAAGGCAGAAGATTCTGAAAAATATATAATCCGTGTATACAATCCTACGGAGTCTGTGGTATGCGGTGAAATAAAGTATCAGCACAAAAAGGCAAGAATTGTTAATTTGAATGAAGATTATGCCGAGGATGTTGATTTGACGAAACTTGTGGTTGAACCGCATAAAATAATTACAATAGAGGTAGAAAATTGATGAACGAGATTTTAAAGAGTGATTTTTTTGAAAGCGGAAAGGACGGGGTAAGGAGAATACTTACCCCCGACGATAAAAAGATTGACATAGTTGAGTTTGATGACAAAACACTTTGTTATGTAAAAAGCGGAATGGGCTATCCTGCAATATACCCGATGTATGAAACCCATTTTGAACCCAAAGCCGAAGCGATTCTGATGGATTTGGACGGAACATCGGTACATAGTGAGAGCTTCTGGATGTGGGTGATTGAACAGACAACAGCAAGGCTGTTGGGAAAATCGGATTTCAGATACGAAAAGGAAGATGAGCCTTTTATTTCCGGACACTCAGTTTCGGAGCATCTGCAGTATATGATTGACAAATATGCCAAGGGCGGAAGTCTTGAACTTGCAAGACAGTATTACTTTGAAATTGTGAATCACGAAATGGATGAAATAATGAAGGGAAGAGGAAAACAGGATGCATTTACACCTGCTCCAAACCTTAAAGAGTTTTTAACAACGGTTAAAAATGAAGGAATAAAAATAGGTCTTGTAACATCGGGACTTTATGAAAAGGCAATGCCCGAAATTATTTCGGCATTCAAACAGCTTGATATGGGTAATCCCGTTGATTTTTATGATTCAATCATAACGGCAGGTTATGCACTAAGAAAAGGCCAGACGGGAACTCTCGGCGAACTTGCACCAAAGCCGCATCCGTGGCTTTATGCTGAAACCGCAAGGGTGGGTCTTGGTGTTCCATTTGAAAGACGGCATAAAGTAATCGGCATCGAGGACAGCTCTGCAGGAGTTGTATCAATTAAGCTTGCAGGGTTCTCATGCGTTGGCATATCAGGCGGAAACATTGAACAGGCAGGCGTTGGTGAAATGTGTGATTATAAGATTGATAATCTAATGGAAATGCTTGATATCATCATATAAACTATTGTTATGCAATATAGTTTCTGATTGCTTTTTAGTATAAAGAATATATAAAACTTATATTATGGATAATTGGAGAGGTTAATTATGACCAGATACGAAAGTGCAAAAGAAATATATGCAAAAATCGGCGTTGATACTGATTTAGCTATAGAAAAATTAAAAAATATTCCTGTGTCGCTTCATTGCTGGCAGGGCGATGATGTTAAAGGCTTTGATACAGATGGCCCGTTAACAGGTGGTATTCAGACTACTGGCAACTATCCCGGCAGAGCAAGAACACCCGAGGAACTGATGCAGGATATGGACAAGGTTATGTCTCTTTGCCCAGGTAAGAAAAAGTTAAATGTTCACGCATGCTATGCAATTTTTGAAGACGGAGAATTTGTTGACAGAGATAAGCTTGAACCAAAGCATTTTAGGAAATGGGTAGACTTTGCAAAGGAAAGAAATATGGGTATTGATTTTAACCCAACATTCTTTTCGCATCCCAAAGTAAAAGACGGGTTAACTCTTTCAAGCCCTGATGAAGATACAAGAAAGTTCTGGATTGAACACGGCAAGGCTTGTATAAGAATATCTCAGTATTTTGCAGAGCAGACAGGTGTTCCTTGTGTTATGAACATCTGGACAGGCGATGGCTATAAAGATATCCCTGCGGACAGACTTGGACCTAGAATGAGATATAAAGAATCTATTGAAGAAATCCTTTCAGAACCTTTTGATAAAAACTTGGTTAAACCTTGTGTTGAATCAAAGGTGTTTGGTATCGGTGTTGAAGCCTTTACATCAGGTAGTGCAGAATTTGCCCTTACATTTGCGGCAACACACGATGGATGTTTACCACTTATGGATAACGGACACTATCATCCAACCGAAATGGTTTCTGATAAAATTCCTGCGTTACTATGTTTCTTCCCAGAGATTGCCCTGCATATAACAAGACCAATCCGTTGGGACAGTGACCATGTTGTGCTATTTGATGATGAAACAAGAGAGATGGCAAAGGAAATAGTAAGATGTGATGCTCTTGACAGAGTTTATATGGCTCTTGATTATTTCGATGCAAGTATAAACAGAATTTCTGCTTGGACGATGGGCTTCAGAAACTGGCAGAAAGCACTTCTTAATGCTCTTTGTACACCAAATGAATTACTGACAAAGTTACAGAATAATAACGAACTTACAGAACTTCAGGTGTTTCAGGATGAAATGAAGACTATGCCTTTCGGTGATATCTGGGATGAGTACTGCAGACAATGTGGTGTTAAATGTGACAGAGAATGGTTTGAAGATGTTAAAGAATATGAAAACGAGGTTTTAAATAAAAGATGCTAAATCGCAGGAAGGATAATTTGGTTAATAAGAATGAAACCATTAAAACTAATACCTGCCTATAAGGATTACATCTGGGGCGGAACAAAACTTAAAACTGAATATGATAAAAAAACAGACATTTCACCTGTAGCTGAAAGCTGGGAACTTAGCTGTCATAAGGATGGACTAAGCACAATTGACGGCGGTGAATTTAACGGTGAAACTCTTGCTTCTGTTATAGAGAAAAATCCACAAATTCTTGGAACATACTGCAAGACTGATGAACTGCCTATACTCATCAAATTTATTGATGCGGCGGAAAATTTAAGCGTTCAGGTGCATCCCAATGATGAACAGGCAAAGGAATGGGAAGACCAAAACGGCAAAACCGAAATGTGGTATGTTGTGGAAGCTGAAAAGAATGCAAAAATAACCTTTGGTGTGTCTGAAGATATTGACAAAGCCCGGCTCCAAAAAGAGATACAGAACGAAACTGTTGAAAGTGTGTTAAATGCTGTAAACTCTAAAAAAGGCGATGTGTTTTTTGTTGAAGCAGGAACAATTCATGCCATAGGCAAAGGTAATGTTATTGCAGAAATCCAGCAGAATTCCAATGTTACATACAGACTCTATGACTACGGCAGAAAAGGCAAAGATGGCAAAGAACGTGAATTGCATATTGAAAAAGGTGTTAAGTCATCAAACTGCAAAAAGATTAATGCAAGAAAAATCCCTGTTTGCTCTGACGGAACAAGACTTTTAGGAAGTTGTGAGTATTTTGCCGTAAAGGAAATTAAGCTAAAAAGCGATAAAACCTTTATTGCAGACGAAAAGAGTTACCACGCACTTGTTGTAACAGAAGGTAAGGCAGAGCTTTCGTGCGAAGGATATGCTGAAACCCTGACAGCCGGACAAACTGTATTTATCCCTGCAAATTTGGGAGCGTATACATTATCAGGAAAAGCCACACTATTACTGACCACAAATCAACCAAAGTATTATGTCGGCATTGACCTTTGTGGCACAAATATTGCAGCGGCGGTAGTAGATGAATATGGCACAATTTATGGCAGAGCAAAAATAAAAACCAATGCATCGAGAAGTTATAACGAAATCTTTGATGATATGGCAGAGTGTGCAAAAGATGCAGCATTAGAAAGCGGATTAAATTTTGAAACCGATATTGAAGCAGTTGGTATAGGATGCCCGGGTGCAATTAACACAGAGGATGGCATAGTAGAATTCTCAAACAATCTTGGATTTTATGATGTACCTATCGTTGAATATATGGAAAAGGTGCTTTCAAAGAAAATCTATGTTGAAAATGATGCAAATGCGGCAGCCTGGGGTGAGTTTTTAGCAGGATGCGGTAAGAATACAAACAATATGGTTATGATTACCCTTGGTACAGGTGTAGGCAGCGGTATTGTTGAAAACGGTCGCCTTATACGCGGTGCATACGGAAAGGGTGCAGAAATCGGACATATGGTGATGTGTCTTAATGGCGAAAAATGTACCTGTGGGCGAAATGGTTGCTTTGAAGCATATGCATCAGCAACTGCCCTGATTAAACAAACAAAGAAGGCTATGTATGAGAATTATGAAAGCGAAATGTGGAATATTTGTAGCAACAAGATATCAAATGTAGATGGACAAACTGCGTTTAGGGCAAAAGACAAAGTTGCCAAATGTGTAGTTAAAACATATCTTGGTTACCTTGCAGAAGGTGTTGTAAATATTGTAAACATATTCCAGCCTGAAATTGTTTGCATAGGTGGCGGAATAAGTCACGAAGGAGAAAAAATCCTTACACCCATCAAAAGGATGATTAAAAACAAATCATTTGCCCGTTTTGGTGCGAAACAATCAACGGTGTGCCTTGCAACACTTGGTAATGATGCAGGAATAATCGGCGCTGCACTTTTGTGGAAAAATAATTTATAAGTATTTATGGTTATTTTATAGTTTATTAAACAAAAGAAAATATAGTAAAAGGAAGAAAATTTATATGAAAAGAATTGGAATTTTAACAGGCGGTGGAGATTGTCCGGGACTAAACCCTGTAATCCGTGCAGTGGTAAAAACTGCGATTGAAAAGTATGGTATGGCTGTTGTAGGGTTTAAAAACGGATATAAAGGCCTGTATAACAACGAAACAGTTGAATTGACTTTAGAAAATACATCAGGGATTTTGCCCAAGGGTGGAACAATATTGTTCAGCTCTAATAAGGATAATCTTTTTGATTATCTTGTTCCTGATGAAAATGGTAATATGGTAAAGAAAAATGTTTCCCATATTGGCGTGGAAAATATTAAAAAGAATAACATTGATGCAATGATAATTATTGGCGGTGATGGTACATTAACCAGCGGCAGAGATTTTGCACGACTGGGAGTTCCTGTTATCGGTGTTCCCAAAACCATTGATAACGATTTATCTTCTACAGATACAACCTTTGGATTTGATACAGCGGTAGGTGTTGCGGCAGAAGCATTGGACCGTATTCATACCACAGCAGAATCTCACCACAGAATTATCACAGTAGAGATTATGGGCAGATATGCAGGCTTTTTGGGATTATCAGCAGGCATTGCAGGCGGTGCAGATGTTATCTTGATCCCTGAAATTCCCTATGATATTAATAAAGTTTCAGAGCATATCAAGAAGAGAATCGCATCAGGTAAAGAATTCTCTGTAATTGCTGTTGCAGAGGGTGCAAAATCAATCACAGGTGAAGTAACAGTGCAGAAGATTATAGAAGGCAGTCCAGACCCTGTTCGTTTAGGAGGTATTGCTCAAAAAGTGGCAGAAGATCTGGAACAGATGGTTGGTCTGGAGGCACGTGCTACAATTCTTGGCCATATCCAGAGAGGTGGTTCACCTTCGGCTGCAGACAGAATCCTATCTACCCGTTATGGTGTTGCAGCGGTTGAACTTGCAATAGCAGGTAAGTTTGGCAATATGGTTGCTTTAAGAGATAACAAAATGACCTATGCGTCATTGGAGGATGTTATTGGTTGTAACAAAGCTGTTGACCCCGAGGGAGAATTGGTTCAGGCAGCAAAAGCAATTGGAATCTGTTTTGGAGATTAGTTGCATATTACAATAAATTGGATGGATGTGCATAAAATGATAAACAAAAGCATTGATAAGTTAATATCATATGGTTTGCTTACAAGTCTTATAGAAGAATGTGATGTAATATATGTACGCAACAAAATTCTTACAAGACTTGGACTTACTACATATGAAAAAACAAATGAAATCTGTAGTTCAATTAGTGAATTGGGCGAGATACTAAATGATATAACAGATTTTGCAGTAGAAAAAGGATTGATTGAAGATAGCTTCATATATAGAGATATTTTCGACACTGAAATTATGGATATTCTGACACCGTATCCGTCAGCGGTTATAAAGACTTTTAATGAAAAGTATAAAATAAGTCCTAAAGAGGCGACAGACTATTTCTATGAGTTGTCTTGCAATAACAATTATATTCGTAGGGATAGGATAAAAAAGGATATAAAATGGAACATAGATTCTGAGTATGGTGAAATAGAAATTACGATTAACTGTTCAAAACCGGAAAAAGATCCAAAGGCGATAGCTGCTGCAAAGCTTCAGAAACAGTCATCCTATCCAAAATGTCAGCTTTGTGTTGAAAACGAGGGGTATGGTGGAAGAATAAATCACCCTGCAAGACAAAACCATAGAATTATACCTGTTCAAATATGCGGTGAACAGTGGGGATTTCAATATTCTCCTTATGTTTATTATAATGAGCATTGTATTCTTCTTAATGCAAAGCATACACCTATGGTAATTGATAAGACAGTTTTTTCAAAATTGCTTGATTTTATCAAGCAGTTTCCGCATTACATTATAGGCTCAAATGCAGATTTGCCAATTGTTGGCGGTTCAATTTTAACACATGAGCATTTTCAGGGCGGTAATCATATTTTTGCAATGCACAGAGCAGAAAGTGAAAAGTTTTATGATATAAATGGCTTTGAAGATGTTGAAATCAGCCGATTAAAATGGCCAATGTCGGTTATCAGGTTAAAGAGTGAGAATAAAGATAAGATTATAGAATTATCTGACAAAATCCTTAATAGTTGGAGAAACTACTCCGATGAAGATGCGTTTATCTTTGCTAATACAGACGGTGAACCGCATAATACAATTACACCGATTGCAAGTATGGTTGATGGTAAATACATAATGGATTTGGTGTTAAGAAATAATATCACAACCCAAGAACATACTTTGGGGGTATATCATCCTCATAAAGAGCTTCATAATATCAAGAAAGAAAATATTGGTTTAATTGAGGTTATGGGACTAGCTGTTTTACCTTCAAGACTTGTTGAAGAAATGGATGCGGTTGCCAAAGCACTTATAAGCGGTGCGGATATGAGCAAAAATGAAAAGACAAAAGCTCATAAAGAATGGGCTGAAATTGTTAAAAATAACCATCCTGAAATCACTGATAATAATGCAAATGATATTTTAAGACAGGAAATAGGAAAAACTTTTGTTAAAGTTCTTGAACACGCAGGTGTATATAAGCGTAATCAAGCAGGAATGGATGCTTTTGATAAGTTCGTAAATCAAGTATAAGTAGGTGGTTTGTATGACAATTCAAGATATGAAGAAAATGTTTTTAGAAGTTTATGGCGGCGATGATTCGGAACTTCGTATATTTGAATCACCGGGCAGAGTTAATCTTATAGGTGAGCACATTGCCTATATGTTTGTCTTAATACAATTTGTAATCCGAGGTTATTAAAAATCAATGAAGAATTTGACCTTGACTATATGGCGAAGTATGTTGTAGTTATTGACAAAAAACACATCTAAAACAAAAGTAGATAATGAGGATGTTAATGTTCTTAAAGTAAAAGAAATAGTTATAACAAATTTTTATTATCAAAACGAGGGGTTTGATGATAGAAGATTTGAAGATTTGACTTTTGGCGGGAAGCTAAAATCTATAATTGCTTTGTTTGTGCCAAAATTTAGATTGCAGATGCAATGTTTTTTAGCTCTAACATAACACGAGCTCTTCGTGAAATTTTGTTGCATCTAAACCTTATGTGTTGCAATTGCTAAAACCCTATCTAATAATACCGCCGAGGTCAATTTTTGTGATAATTGCAGAAATGAAAATAGGTTTTTGTGAAACTTTAACAAATTGAAATATTTATTACTTTGATAAAACTTTTTTAGGAGATGAAAAAATGGACAGACTAATTGTTATCTTAACATTTGCGAGTTCTCTAATTGCAATAATATTCGCTATATGGACAGCTTGCAGGGTGGTTCGCTTTTCTGAGGGAACAGACATGATGAAGAAAATTTCGTCATCTATAAGGACAGGAGCGAATGCGTACCTTAAACGTCAGTACAAAATTGTAGTAATTTTCTTTGCTATTATGTTTATCGTGCTTAGCATACTGGCATTCTTTAGATTTCTTACACCGTATATGCCTTTTGCGTTTATCACGGGTGGCTTTTTCTCGGCACTTTCGGGATATATTGGAATGAAGATAGCGACATTGGCAAATTCCAGAACGGCCAATGCCTGTCAAAAAGGTCTCAACCGAGGTCTTAGAGTTGCTTTTTCGGCAGGATGCGTAATGGGATTTACAGTTGTAGGTCTTGGCCTTTTTGATATGTCGATGTGGTTCTTTCTTTTAAAGTTTGTATTCAATCTTTCAAATGAAGTTATTTCAAATGCGATGCTTACATTTGGTATGGGTGCATCAACTATGGCGCTTTTTGCACGTGTTGGTGGCGGTATATTTACAAAGGCTGCAGATGTGGGGGCTGATCTTGTAGGTAAGGTTGAGGCTGGTATTCCTGAAGATGATCCGCGAAACCCTGCTGTTATAGCGGACAATGTTGGCGACAATGTTGGTGATGTCGCAGGTATGGGAGCAGACTTGTATGAATCATATGTAGGATCTATAATTTCTTCTTGTGCACTTGGTGTTGCTGCGTTACATTCTATGCAGGCCATGGCACTCCCAATGCTTATCGCAGCGTTAGGTGTTGTGTGTTCGGTAGTAGGAACATTTTTTGTAAAGACAAAGGAAAATGCATCGCAGAAACAACTTCTTGGTGCACTTTCAAAGGGTACAAATTTTTCTGCTATTCTTATCGCGGTATTAACTTTACCAATGATATATTTTATTCTTGGTAAAGAATATTGGACGGTGTATTTTGCAATATTTGCAGGTCTTATAGCAGGTGTTTTTATTGGACTAGCTACAGAGTATTTTACATCTGATAGTTATAAACCCACCAAGAGACTTGCAGCTACATCACAAACTGGTACAGCTACTATTATTATAAGCGGTTTATCCGTGGGTATGCTTTCTACACTTATTCCTATGGTAATTGTGGCTATATGTATACTTGTCGCTTACTTTGTTTCAGGCGGAGCAACAAGCCCTTCTATGGGTCTTTATGGGATATCCCTTGCGTCTGTGGGAATGCTTTCTACTCTTGGTATAACTCTGGCAACAGATGCATACGGCCCTGTTGCTGATAATGCGGGAGGAATAGCCGAAATGGCCGGTCTTGATAAAACTGTAAGAGAGAGGACAGATGCTCTTGATTCTCTTGGAAATACAACAGCTGCTACCGGTAAAGGTTTTGCTATCGGATCAGCTGCACTTACAGCGCTAGCTCTTATGGCATCATATGTTGATAAAGTACATACTATTGAAGGCGGAAGTGAAGCAATTTCGAATCTTAGCATAACCAATCCTACTGTTTTGGTTGGATTGTTTGTTGGTGCTTGTTTACCATTTGTATTTGCGGCACTTACAATGAATTCAGTGGGTAGGGCTGCCCAGAGTGTTGTTATGGAAGTTAGAAGACAATTTGAACAAATAAAAGGTCTTATGACAGGGGAAGCAGAAGCAGATTATGCAAGTTGTGTTGATCTTTGTACAAAATCAAGTCTTCGTGAAATGATACTACCAACTATCGTTGCGATTATTGTGCCGATAGTTGTAGGTTTGGTTTTAGGATGCACTGGTGTAGTTGGAATGCTTGCAGGTGCTACGGTATCAGGATTTTTAATGGCTATATTTATGTCCAATTCGGGCGGAACTTGGGATAACGCAAAGAAATATATTGAAAGCGGTGCTTATGACGGGAAAGGATCTGAAAATCATAAAGCGGCGGTAGTAGGTGATACAGTTGGGGATCCATTCAAGGATACATCGGGCCCAGCAATAAATATTCTTATTAAGTTATTGTCAATGGTTTCAATAGTATTTGCGGCGATAATAATTAAATATTCGTTACTATAACAGTAAACGGTAAAATTTGTATTTTTCCTTGTAAGTATAAAACTAAAAAATTAATTAAAATAAGGTACTTAATTTTATGAACAGATACGAAAGCGCAAAAGAATTATATGCAAAAATCGGAGTTGATACCGATTTAGCTATTGAAAAGCTAAAAAATATACCCGTGTCGCTTCATTGCTGGCAAGGAGACAATGTTAAAGGGCTTTGATACAGATGGACCTTTAACGGGTGGAATTCAGACAACGGGAAACTATCCTGGCAGAGCCAGAACTCCCGAGGAATTAATGCAGGATATGGATAAGGTTATGTCTCTTTGTCCTGGTAAAAAGAAACTGAATGTACACGCCTGCTATGCAATTTTTGAAGGTGGTTTTGTTGACAGAGATAAACTTTAACCAAAGCATTTTCAAAAGTGGGTTGACTTTGCAAAAGAAAGGAATATGGGTATTGACTTTAACCCCACATTTTTCTCACATCCAAAGGTAAAAGATGGTCTGACTCTTTCAAGTCCTGATGAAGATACAAGAAGGTTCTGGATAGAACACGGCAAGGCTTGTATCAGAATATCACAATATTTTGCAGAGCAGACAGGTGTTCCCTGTGTTATGAATATCTGGACAGGTGACGGATATAAGGATATTCCTGCAGACAGACTTGGACCCAGAATGAGATATAAGGAATCTGTTGAAGAAATCCTTTCTGAGTCATTTGATAAAAACCTTGTTAAGCCTTGTGTTGAATCAAAGGTATTTGGTATCGGTGTTGAAGCCTTTACATCAGGTAGTGCAGAATTTGCCCTTACATTTGCGGCAACACACGAAGGATGTTTGCCACTTATGGATAACGGACATTATCATCCAACTGAAGTTGTTTCCGATAAAATCCCCGCACTTCTTTGTTTCTTCCCCGAGATTGCATTACATATCACAAGACCAATCCGTTGGGACAGTGACCATGTAGTATTATTTGATGATGAAACAAGGGAAATGGCAAAGGAAATTGTGAGATGTGACGCACTTGACAGAGTTTATATGGCGCTTGACTATTTTGATGCAAGCATAAACAGAATTTCGGCATGGACAATGGGCTTCAGAAACTGGCAGAAGGCACTTCTTAATGCTCTTTGTACACCGAATGAATTACTGACAAAGTTACAGAATAATAACGAACTTACAGAACTTCAGGTGTTTCAGGATGAAATGAAGACTATGCCTTTCGGTGATATCTGGGATGAATACTGCAGACAATGCGGTGTGAAAGCAGACAGAGAATGGTTTGAAGATGTTAAAGAATATGAAAACGAAGTTTTAAATGAAAGATGCTAAATCGCAGGAAGGATAATTTGGTTAATAAAAATGAAGCCATTAAAATTAACACCTGCCTATAAGGATTATATCTGGGGCGGAACAAAATTAAAAACTAAATATGGTAAAAAAACAGACATTTCACCCGTTGCCGAAAGCTGGGAACTCAGTTGCCACAGAGACGGCTTGAGCACAATTTGCGGCGGTGAATTTAACGGCAAAACACTTGCATCTGTTATAGAGAAATATCCTGATGTGCTTGGAACATATTGCAAAAGCAATGAATTGCCGATTCTTATAAAATTTATTGATGCGGCAGATGATTTAAGTGTTCAGGTACACCCAAATGATGAGCAGGCAAAGGAATGGGAAAACCAGAACGGCAAAACCGAACTGTGGTATGTTGTTGAGGCTGAAAAGGGTGCTAAAATAACATTCGGTGTATCAGAGGATATTGACAAAGCAGACCTTGAAAAAGCAATAGAGAATAAATGCTTTGAGAGTATACTTAATACTGTTGATGCAAAAAAAGGCGATGTATTCTTTGTAGAGGCAGGTACAATTCACGCCATAGGCAAGGGAAACATTATAGCCGAAATTCAGCAGAACTCAAATGTTACATACAGATTATATGACTACGGCAGAAAAGGCAAATACGGCAAAGAAAGAGAACTGCATATCGAAAAAGGTGTTAAATCATCAAACTGCAAAAAGATTAATGCAAGAAGAATACCCCTTTGCTCTGACGGAACAAGACTTTTAGGCAGTTGTGAGTATTTTGCTGGAAAAGAAATCAAGTTAAAGGGCAGTAAAATCTTCATTGCAGACGAAAAGAGCTACCACGCACTTACTGTAACAGAAGGTGAGGCAGAACTTTCGTGCGAAGGATATGCTGAAACCCTGACAGCCGGACAAACTGTATTTATCCCTGCAAATTTGGGAGCGTATACATTATCAGGAAAAGCCACAATATTACTTACAACAAATCAGCCAAAGTATTATGTCGGTATAGATCTTGGCGGAACAAATATTGCAGCTGCAGTAGTTGATGAATATGGCACAATTTACGGACGCTCAAAAAGAAAGACCAAGGCATCAAGATTCTATAATGAAATTTTTGATGATATGGCAGAGTGTGCAAAAGAGGCGGCAATAGAAAGCGGATTGAACTTTGAAACTGACATTGAGGCAGTTGGTATAGGGTGTCCTGGTGCAATTAACACCAAAGACGGCATAGTAGAATTTTCAAACAACCTTGGGTTTTATGATGTACCAATCGTTGAATATATGCAAAAAGCACTTTTAAAGAAAATCTATGTTGAGAATGATGCAAATGCGGCTGCCTGGGGCGAGTTTTTAGCAGGATGTGGTAAGAATACAAACAATATGGTTATGATTACCCTTGGTACAGGTGTAGGCAGCGGTATTGTCGAAAATGGTCGCCTGATTCGTGGTGCATACGGCAAGGGTGCAGAAATCGGACATATGGTGTTACAGTTTAATGGTGAAAAATGTACTTGCGGACGAAAAGGTTGCTTTGAAGCATACGCATCGGCAACTGCCTTGATTAAGCAAACAGAAAAGGCTATGCATGAAAACTATGATAGCGAAATGTGGGATATATGCAACAACAAGATATCAAATATAGATGGACAAACTGCGTTTAAGGCAAAAGACGAAAGTGCAAAGAATGTTGTTAACACCTACCTTGGATATCTTGCAGAAGGTGTTGTAAATATTGTAAATATATTTCAGCCTGAGATTGTATGTATAGGCGGCGGAATAAGCCACGAAGGAGAAAAAATTCTTGTACCTGTCAAAAAGATGATTAAAAACAAATCATTTGCCCGTTTTGGTGCGAAGCAATCAATGGTGTGCCTTGCCACTCTTAAGAATGATGCAGGTATAATCGGTGCGGCGCTTTTATGGAAAAATGAAATATAAAGTTGTGTAGAAAGTTTATTTAGTATTTATATATCAGTTTTTCTGTTAAATGTTATTACAAAATCCATCCCCACATCTAACAGGAAAAGCGATAATATAAATAAATGACATCATGGTAATGACATAAATCACATCCTACCGATACAGTATTCGGCTACTGTATTGGGTAAGGGCACCTCTTTTTGCCTAGTAGGGAGGTGCCCTTATGTATGGACAACCTCAGTACTTTGTGTTTTACCACACAAATGTAACTTGACAACCACAATATGTTGTGGTACATTGTGGTTAATAATGAATTTATGCGTGGGGTTTCCGAGGTTGAAAAAGTTCAATCATAGCATACTAGATGTCGTGATTGTAATTAAAACTGACTGAAATCCTCTGCCCATTTTCAGCGGCATAGCATCCGTCAGTTTTTTATATTTTTGTCTTTATATTGAAATGCAGGTGGAGATAGTCTTATTGGCAACCGGCAACCCGCTTTATCATTGGACAGCCTTGGAGCTTAAAAGATATTTTGATATTGACAAGCCACTAAACGAGGACATGGCAAAGGAAATATGGGATGCGGTAAACGAAAAGTTGAAGGGTGATGACTTTTCTGCAAAGGCACTTATCTGCCGTTCAAATGTGGATGTAATCTGCACAACCGACAATCCTTACGATACACTTGAATATCACAAGCAGTTAAAGGACTTTGAAACAAAGGTTTTGCCTGCGTTCAGACCCGACCTTTCGGATATCAAGAGTGATATAACCGAAAGAATGGATTACTTCCACCAAAACGGATGCCGACTTTCAGACCACGCAATAGACGAAATGAATGACGAGCTTATTGAAAAGCTGGTATTTTTAGGTGAAGAATACGCAAAGCGTGGTTGGGTATGGCAGCTTCATATTGGTGCAATGCGTAACAACAATACAAGAATGTTTAAAAAGCTTGGTGCAGACACCGACTTTGACTCGGTAAACGATTTCCAGATTGCTGAGTGACTTTCAAATTTGCTTGATAAACTTGACCAAAAGGATGTGTTGCCAAAGACAATTCTTTATTGCCTTAACCCCAAGGACAACTATGTTCTTGGAACAATGCTGGGCAACTTCCAGAGAGGCCCTGCAAAGGGTAAAATTCAGTTTGGCTCAGGCTGGTGGTTTAACGACAACAAAGACGGAATGGAAACACAGATGCAGGCTCTTGCGAATCTTGGTACCCGCGGCTCTTTTGTTGGTATGCTCACAGACTCACGCAGCTTTGTGTCATATACAAGACACGAATATTTCCGCAGAATACTTTGCAACCTTCTTGGCAAATGGGTGGAAGAAGGCGAATACCCAAAAGATTTCAAAGCATTAGAGAAGATTGTCAAAGGCATTTGCTACAACAATGCTAAAGAGTATTTTGGACCGTAAAGATTAAAAGGAGGTTTTAAAAAATGTTAAAAGGAATACCTAAAATTGTTTCACCTGAATTAATTAAAGTTCTTATGGAAATGGGACATAGCGACAGAATTGTGATTGCGGACGGCAATTTCCCGTCTAAAAGTGTAGGAAAGAATGCTATTGTTGTTCGTGCTGATGGACATGGAGTACCTGAAATTCTTGATGCAATACTTAATTTAATGCCCCTTGATACATATGTGGATGCACCTGTTTCCCTGATGCAGGTTATGCCCGGTGATGATGTAAAAACACCGATTTGGGATGAATACAAAGAAATTGTAAAAAAATATGACACTCGCGGAGAGAAAGCATTTTCGGAAATAGAAAGGTTTAAGTTTTATGAGGAAGCAAAAACCGCATATGCAATTATTGCGACGAGTGAAACAGCAATTTATGCAAATATTATGCTTCAAAAAGGTGTTGTAACCGAGTAACAATTAAATTTCATAGTATTTATATATCCGGTTCCTGTTAGAGCATATCATAATTTCATCCCTATATACATCTAACAGGAAAAACGATAATATAAATAATGACATCAGGGTAATGGCAGAAACACACATCCTACTGAGACAGTATTCGGCTACTGTATTGGGTAAGGGCACCTCTTTTTGCCTAGTAGGGAGGTGCCTTTATAATATCTAAGGCATATTCGAAGTATAAAGTATTGAAAATCGTGAGTTTTTGTGTTACAATGTTGATTGCAACAAAATATGTTTCAAGATAAGGTATGCGGTAATGAACGTTTAAAACAGATAACGCAGTTTATTGAATATATTATCAAGATTTATTGTAGACCAAATTTATTTTCAAAGAAAAATAGTGTAAAAATAGTGAAAAAATAGTGGATTTTTTTCTTTTGATATGGTATACTATATTTAGTAAGGATGTGATCTCGTGATAAAGGTTACTATAACTAATGATATTTTAAAAAAAATATCTGCTATTGATGAAAAACGATTTTTCATTAAAGCCATTGAATTGCCTCAAGTGACAAAAAATAGATTAAGAAAAAATTCCAAGAAGAAAAGTTCATATGCCTCAAATAAAATTGAGGGTAATCCTTTAAGCGAGGCACAGGCAAACGAGGCAATGGAAAGAGCTGCACACAAACATTTTCTGAAGCCTGAACGAGAGGTTAGAAATTATTTTCTTGCTCTTAACTTGCTTGAAGAAAAATTAAAGGTCAAAGCACCATTTTCTAAGGAACTTTTGCTTGAAGTTCAGGCAATGGTGGAAAAGGGAGCATCAAAAGAAAAAATTGGTCTCAGAGGAGCAATGCCTTCGGGAGTGTTATTTGCAGTATACGATTCAGAAAGCGGAAAACCCGAATATATACCGCCTGAATATACAGATATTCCCACATTGCTTGATGAACTTGTTGAATATGTAAATACAACTGACGACCATCCGCTTATTATTGCGGGGGTTGTGCATTATCAGTTAGTTACCATTCACCCCTTTGAAGATGGTAACGGACGCACTGCCAGGCTGATGTCGGGATATATGCTTGATTATTACGGTTATGGTTTTAACGGAATTGGTTCTCTTGAAGAATATTTTGCATACGATCCTGATGAATATTATGCATCGCTTCAGATGGGTTTACCCGCTCTATATTATTCAGGCAGAGATAATCCGCCGTATCCTGAAATATGGATTAACTATTTTCTCCGTATGATGGAGCTTTATTCAAATAAGGTATACGAATTGTCAAAAGAATCTACAGATGATGAGCTGGATAGTAGTTTATCATATTTAAATGCCAGGGAAAAGGATTTACTGATATTTCTCCTCAGCAATCGTATGTTTGAATTTACCCCTGTAGAAGTGAGTAAAAAGCTGGGTGTTACTAATAAAACTATTATCAATAGGTGTGTCAAGCTTACATCCAACGGTTTTTTAATTCCGAACATCGTAAAGGAACGGATTCGCACATATTCTTTAAGTAGCTTTTCGAGAAAGAACGAAAAGCAGATTATCTTAAAATGTAAATAAACACTGCAGAGAGAATTTTTTTCATACATTTGTTTTAAAACAATGCTTATGAAGCGGCTTGGTAAATAGTGCGGAGACTTTTGAGAGACTTTTGGGAGACTTTTGGGAGACAAAAAAGTGACTTTTCGGAGACTAATTTGGTATTGACAGGGAATTTTGGCCATGTTACAATGGTATCATGAAAAATTATATATTGAGCAAAGGAAGCTGTATCAATCAAATTTGATTCAGCTTCTTTTTGTTTATCAGGGCTTGTGCAAAATATGTGCAAGCCCTATTTTTGTAAGCAAATAGTATATAATTTTCAATTTACTAATAAACATTACTTAGGAGGTGTTGAGGATGGATAAAATCCGTGTGGTTAATCAACTTAAGGAAAAACGGATTACTTTCCTCAAAAAGACCATAACTCAAAAAATGCAAAAGATTATTAACCAATCTGTATGCAATGAAAAGAAAGCTTAATCACTTGAAAAAATTTTATAAAGATGATACAATTAACTGGAATATCAGATAGTTGTATCATTTTTTATACTTGCGTTTAGCGGAGGTGAAAGATGACAGCTACTGCACTGTATCTTCGTCTTTCGGATGAAGACAGAAACAAAGTTAACAAAACGGATGCAAGCGAAAGCATACAAAATCAATTATCAATGCTGCGGGAATACTGCTCGGAAAGAAACTGGGATATTTACGATATTTACTGTGATGAGGATTTGAGCGGTGCTGATAAAAACAGACCGGAGTTTAACCGTTTGCTTAAAGACTGTGAAGACGGAAAGATTGATGTTGTATTATGCAAATCGCAATCCAGATTTTCAAGAGAAATGGAGATGATAGAAAAATATCTGCATGATAAGTTCATCGAGTGGGGAGTTCGCTTTATAAGCATAATTGACCATGCGGATACAAATGATGTTCACAATAAAAAGGCAAGGCAGATAAACGGATTGGTGAATGAATGGTATCTGGAGGAATTGTCGGAAAATATTCGCCAGACTCTGAAACATAAAAGGATGCAAGGCGAATTTACGGGTTCTTTTGCTCCTTATGGGTATCTGATAGACCCTGAGAATAAAAACCATCTGATTGTTGATGAAAATACAGCACCCATTGTAAGGCAAATATTTGAATGGTATAATGGGGGTTGGGGTTACAGAAGAATAGTTATGGAGTTGAATGAACGCAAAATTCCAAGCCCGACACTGTATAAAAAGCAGAGAAATAGTAAGTATCGCAACCTGAATATTGAAAGAAGCTGTTCCTTTGGTTTGTGGACACAATCTACCATATATGACTTTTTAAGAAATGAAACATATACAGGAACACTTGTGCAAGGAAAGTCACATAATATCAGCTATAAAAACAAAAAACGGAAAAAGGAAAGACGGGAAAACTGGATAAGGGTTCCCGATTGCCATGATGCGATAATAGATGAGGAAATGTGGCAAGCTACTCAGGAACGGCTGAAAAGCAGAACAAGAGTGCCAAAGACCAGTAGTGAGCTGACACCGCTTTCGGGGAAAATCAAATGTGCCCTATGCGGCTCGGCAATGCGGCGAAATGTCTATTATAACAAAGACAAAAGCCTTCCTAAGTGTAATTATCTGTGTGGTACATATTTCAGCGGAGCGATGAATTGCCCCAATATTTCGTCAATCAACGGAGAACTTTTGGAAAATGCGATAGTTGAAGAAATAAATAAACTGATTTCAAAATACTGTCAGATGGATGAGCTTGATATTATAGACGACAGAAAGAAAAAAATCGAGGCATATAGGCTTGCGTTGAAAGACTATCAAAACAGAATAAAGACCATTAATCGAAAACTGGAGAACTTGTATGAGGACAAACTGGAAGGTCTTTTGACGAAACAGCAATATATTTCTCTCAAAGAAAAGTATACAAAAGAAATAGCTGAATTTGAGGGAAAGTATGAGGAAACAGAGAAAGACATAAAGGTACTTGAAAATGCTGAAAAAGAAGTTTTTGATAAGAAAGAAATAATAAAAAAATATACACACATTGATAAGCTGACACGGGAAATTGCGGAGGAATTTATTGATGCGGTGTATATAGGAGAAAAAATAAAAGGAGAAGAACGCGAGATAATAATTAACTGGAAAATTTAAGAGAAAAATTTTGTTAAGAACGGTTCACGGTGTCCCGGGTCGATAAAAATTTTCATAAGGAAATCACGCTCCCATATGCAGTATATGTAAAAAAATGACGGATTGTTACCTTGAAATTATCAGTAAAAAATCTTTTAGGCAATTGTAATGTCACTGTAATGTCTTTGTAACAATTATATGTTATACTCAAAATACAAAGTGGGACAAATCCCGATTTTTCGCATTTTATGTTTGAGGAGAATTATCATGAAAAAGGTTTGCATAGCTATTTTGGTTGTGGCAGTTTTACTGCTGGGACAGATAGGGGTTTTTGCGGCACCCGACACTTTGCCGGTTGATGCAGCAGGTAACTCCACAGGACTTGTGGTTGTTACAAAGCCCCAAAACCCAAAAGACTCAACCTTTGACGAGTCATACATTATTTCGGGCTATGGCAAAGAGGGCACAAATATTGCTCTTTACGGCTATAATCCCGAAACCAATATGTACGAAAAGTACTACAGTGAAATGAAATACATTGACGAAAAGGGAGTATCTCAGGTTCTGAGAACTGCATCCGAAACTACCATAGGCACATCAGGACTTTTTATGAATACAATTACGCTGGCTCAGGGCGAGAATACCATTCTTGTACGTGCTGAAATCGGTGAAAGTGTTCAGCTGATGAAGCTGTCAGTCACAAAGTATAATTACAACATAATTGACTTAATCAAATCCTTGACAGATTAAAAAACTTTGATTGGATTGCAACAAAAAATTAAGGACGGCCAGATTTGGTCGTCTTTTTTGTATAATAGGAAATTGCGTAATTTCCTATTATACAAAAACATAAATTAGATGCCCATGCGAAATTTTCCGCCGTCAGCGGAAACGCATATGGGCAAACAAAGCGCACTTGCTACGACCGCCGCCTGCGGCGAGCGGCGTAGCCGCTTTGTTCTATAATAGAAAAATGTAGTAATACTTGAAATTTGCGTAAAAAGGTGATATAATTCTATTAAGTAGTATTTTAAAACTATAATATGAAAGAAGATTTAGATAAATGGCATTAACATACGAGAGAAAAAAGCACAAACAAACAAATATAATACAAACAGTTGTTACCGTAATTCTGTTATGTATAGTCTTTTTGGCGATGGTTAGTTATTTTTATAAAAGTGCAGAGGATGAAGCATATGAAAATCTTCATATTCAGACAAAGCAGATTAAGGATGATATGGAGCTTCAGCTTTTATCTGACCGTGAAAATCTTGCTACTATGGCAAGTTTTGCCGCAAAGCTTTATTCGGATGGCGAAAACTACAACATTATGTTTGAATCATTTAAGCCTATTGGTTTGATTGAAAATATAGGCATTTTAAACGCTGACAACACTTTTGTAACGAAGGCGGGTTCTATAAGTCTTGACGGGCGAATTTCCTTTGAAGAGGAAAAGAAAAAAGGCGAATATATAAGCGGAAGAGTCAAAGACCTTACAAGAGATAATTATGAAATTATAAGAAGTGCAGTACCGATAAAAAATGGTGACGATGTTGTAGGAATTTTATATGGAGTTATCAAGCTTGACGTTATAGGCAAAAAATATAACAAAATGGCAAAGGAACTGGATGCTCAGCTGTTTGTTTATGATAAAGAAAGCGGAAATCTTGTTATAGATACCATCCATGACAAGCTCGGTAATATCTCATTTTTAAAAGACCGTGAATATAACAAAGGTTACTCATACGAAAAAATGATGGAAAGTGATAAGGGCTATACTTCATTTATATCCGCATATACGGGCGAAGATTTGTACGTGCATTACTCTAATCTTGAAGAGCTTGGATGGGTGATAACCCTTGCGAGATATGAATCTCAGGTGTTTGCCAATACACATACTCTATCCCGAATCTTGCTTACTGCATTTTTGATTATGGTTATAATTATGGTTTTGTACACACTGGTTCTTATGGCAAACGAAAAACGCAGAAATTATGCTATGGTGTGTGCTTCCAACATAAGAAAGCTTCTTCTGGAAATAAATCAGCAACATAATAATATTTCGGAGGCTTTGAAACAGGTTTGCCTTTTTGCACAATCAAGATCGGCAATATTCTTTGATACGGATGGCGAAGATTATAATTATTCTATGCCTGAGTTTGAGAATATCGTTCTTTGCGGCGAAGAAAGAAAATATTTTATATCCCAGATATTGCATTATGCTGCCGAACTTCACAAAATAAATAAAGCAACCGTTGGGGTTATGTGCATAAGACCAAACGAACATCTGTCAAAAACTAACCCTAAGTTTTATGATTTTCTGAAAAATCACA
This sequence comes from Clostridia bacterium, assembly GCA_045586925.1. GTDB lineage: Bacteria > Bacillota > Clostridia > Monoglobales > Monoglobaceae > SIG440. The sequence goes on from JAZNBG010000036.1 coordinate 57,955, forward strand.
AGATTGAAGACGTTTCTTTTTCGGCTGTAACAAATAAGGATAATCATGCAACGGTTTTGGGTTCTGTCAATCCTAAAAAAAGCAAGACTACAAGAATACTTCTGGAGGATATCGCAGTTTGCTTTTCCATTGCAATTTACAACAAAAAGCATCTGAACAAAACGGAAATTGCTGCAACTACAGATTCTTTAACAGGGGTGTCTAATCGGGTTACTTACAAAAAAGACCTTTTGGTATTTGACGAAATGAAACCCGAAAAGTTTTCCTGTATTTATATTGATGTTAATGAGCTTCATCTTCGCAATAATAAGTATGGTCACGCCGCAGGAGATGAAATGCTTTTGTATATTGCAAACACCCTGAAGGAAGTGTTCTTCGGACATCATATTTACCGAATGGGCGGCGATGAATTTTTGGTGTTTACCCAGAATTCTGAGCAGGAAGCTGTAAAGAAAAATATAGAGATACTGATTGGACAGTTAAAAGCGATGGATTATCATATTGCAATTGGTATGTCTTACAGAACTCAAAATTCAAATACTGAGGAAATGGTGAAGGAAGCCGAAATCCGAATGTATGAGGCAAAAGCCGAGTATTATCAAAACAAGGAACAACAAAGCGTTTCAAAAACAGAAGATAAGGGATATGTTCAAGTTAAAACGGGTATTCGCGAAATTGATGCTATGATTTCTGTTATGAAAGAGCATTATAACGGTATATATCGTGTTTCTCTTGAAACTGATACAGCACACCGGATTTTGATGCCTGCATATTTAGGCTACAACGAGGACGAAGAACATTTTTCAAAACTTCTCACAAAGTATATAGAGGAAACAGTTGATCCTGATTTTCACAGGGCAATTATGAGTTTTCTTAACTATGACGCATTAAGGCGTCAGATTTTAGATGGCAACATTCCCAAAATCACATACAAAAAAACAAATGGAGAAACGGTGATACTTAGCATTTACAAGTTAGGTGATAAAGAAGAATCTGCCGGCGAAACGCTTTGGGTTTTTGCAAAAGATTAAAAATTGTTTGACAAAGACGGTTCATTGTGTTAAATTTAAAGCATGTAAATATTTAGCAAAATCGGCGAAAGCCGATGACGCAAAGCAAAGAGGCTAAGGTTTTAAACTATGCCAGTCCAGCTGCAATGATAAGAGTCTTTCAGGACTTTCTATTGTTGCAGCTTTTTGTATAACGGGAGAAGATTATGAATGTTGTAACGAGAGAAGAAAAAAAGTTTTTAATCAGCCTTGAAGAATTTCGAAATAAATCTCATTATCTTGACAGCCTTATGATACAGGACGAACATAACGGCATTGACGGATATATTATAAGGTCGCTCTATTTTGATACTGTCTATGATGATGATTTTTTTGAAAAGCTTGAAGGTGTTGAAACAAGGCGGAAAATTCGACTTAGAATTTATGACCCCAAGCACAATTTTGCAATGCTTGAGATGAAACAAAAGCAGGGTGCATCACAGAAAAAACGCTCTCTTAGAATGACTAAAGAGGATGCAGAAGCTTTAATCAAAGGCAAATATGAAGTGCTTTTAAACTATGAGGAGGATTTCGCAAAAGAGTGCTATGGACTTATGCATTACAGGTGCTATCGCCCGAAAACTATTGTTCAGTACAACCGAAAAGCGTACATTGCAAAGGAAAACAAAATAAGAATTACATTTGACAATAACATCGTGGCGACGGAAACAAATTTTGATTTGTTTTCTGAAAATCTTGTAATGTATCCGGTTCTGGATAAATTCAATGTTGTTTTGGAAGTGAAATTCAACGGATTTTTGCTTGATTATATCAGGCAGTTTATAAACAGCATCAATAAAAGTGAGCTGTCGGTGAGTAAATATGCACTGGCTCGGCAACAGAGCTATGCGGAAATATAAAGGAGATTTTATAAAATGAGAAGTCAGATTTTTAATTTAATTAAAGACCAGTCAACACTTACGTGGGAGCAGATTGTCGCAAACATTATCGTTTCGGGGATATTGGGATTTTTAATTTTTATATCTTATATGATTTCCCACAGAGGAACAATTTATAGTAAGAAGTTTAATGTTTCGCTGGTTGTGCTTACTGTGCTTACCTCGATGGTTATGACGGTTATCGGCAACAACGTAGCTTTGTCGCTTGGTATGGTCGGTGCGCTGTCTATTGTTCGTTTCAGGACCGCCATTAAAGACTCAAGAGATACTGTTTACATATTCTGGACAATTATTGTGGGTATTTGCTGCGGCGTGGGTGACTTTGTAGTTGCAGGTATCGGAAGCGGATTTGTGTTTATTCTTCTTCTCATATTCGGTGCAATTAAGAATAACAACCGTATGCTTGTGATTATCAGGGGAGGAAGAACAAAGGAAGCACAAATTCAGGCGGTGATGTATAAATTCTTCGGGGCAAAAGCGGTGCTAAGAGTTAAAAACTCGACAGATACATCTATTGAATTTATCTATGAAATCACACAGAAACAGCTATTACAAGCAGAAAGAAAAAACAATATTGCAATCAATGACGAAATTTATAAAGTCGGCAATATTGACTATGTAAATACAGTAATGCAAAACGACGAAATTTCAAACTGATTTTTTGGGAGGTGTAAGGGTTGAAATATAAGTTAATAGGATTATCTGCATTAGCCCTTACGCTGTTTGCAACAATCCTTATAAGCTTTATGATGCCCGAAGATAACGGGAAGAGATACCATCAGCATATAGAGGCAGAGGATAAGGCTGTCTGCACTCATACAGATTCAGAGCTTTGTACCCATCTTCCTATTATTATAATTGATACAGACGGGAAAACAATCCCCGGTGAGCCTATTCTGGATAAACCGGGCGGGCATACGGTTGAATACACAAAGTCCGAAACGGGTGAGGAAACAATTCCTTCAAAATTTTGGGTTATTGATAATAAGGGAGTTAATAATCACACAAACGATTTGCCTCAGGCATCAGGCGATATAAGAATACGTATCCGCGGAAATTCTTCAAGGCATTTTGAAAAAAAGGGATATATTATAAAGCTGATAACAGAGGAGGGGCTTAATAATCCTCAAAGTGTTATGGGGATGGACTCTCATCACGAATGGGCACTTCACGGTCCGTATCTTGACAAAACCCTTTTGAGAAATTACATCTGCTATAATCTGGCGGGTGACATTATGGAATATAGCCCGAATGTTCGTTTTTGTGAGCTTATTTTAAATGGAGAGTATCTTGGTCTTTACCTTATGACTGAGACAATTACAGCCGGTAAAGAGGGGGCAAGACTCAGTCTTTCTGTGAATAAAAAGGATAATTCCTTTGCCGGCTATCTGTTAAGGCTCGACCGTGGAAGCAATACAGAGCTTAAAAATATTAACAATTTCAGCAAATACACATATAAAAGCGAAAACATAGTCAATATTGTGTATCCGGGAAATGATAACCTGACCTATGAACTTGCAGATGGTATAAGCGATGATTTTTCAGAGTTTGAAAAAGCCCTTTATTCTTATGACTATGACAACAGTGAGTTTGGTTATGAAAAATACATAGATGTAGATTCCTTTGTGGATTATTTCCTTATAAATGAATTTACAAGCAACTACGATGCAGGAAGCAAATCAACGTATGTTTATAAAGGCGTAGACGGCAAGCTGCATATGTGCGTATGGGATTTTAACAATGCGTTTGATAACTATCAGGAAAATGAAACAAGCTACAGAATTTTCTCCCTGCAGGACGGTCTTTGGTACGATATGCTTTTTAAAGATGAAAAGTTCGTTGAAAGAGTAATAAGCAGATATCATGAGCTTGAAAGTCAAATTTTAAACGAGGAGTATTTAAATAGCTATATAGACAGTGTGATTGAATATTTAGGCCCTGCAATTGACAGAAACTTCGAAAGATGGGGGCATACCTTCCGACCTGAATGGGACAGACTTTTTGATTTTCACAGAAATCTTCACTCCTATGATGAAGCGGTAGGTCAGCTTAAAGAGTATATAAAAGAGCGCCATAAGTGGATGAATGAAAATATAGAAACACTAAGACAGTACAGCGCAGAGTCTAAGGTTAAAAACTATAATTATTAAAATATGACCTAAAGGAGGCGGAATATATGAAAAAATACATAATTATTGTATCTTTGATTGTTGCTATCCTTTTTGCGTTTGACTTTGCTTACTATAGGCTGGGGTGGTATATTCCGCTGGGTGAAAAACAGCCAGAAATATTTGTAAAAACAGAGGATGAAAATATTTTAATAAAACAAAACGGTGAATTTGCGGATTTTGAAATTAAGGGTGTTAATTTAGGCTCCTCCATTCCGGGAAAATGGTCTTCAGAGTATGCGATAGATGAGGAAACTTATCTTGGGTGGTTTGAGCAGATTTCAAATATGGGTGCAAACACTATTCGTGTTTACGGCGTACAGGCAGAGCCGTTTTATAAAGCGTTTTACAGGTATAACAAACAAAGTAAAGCACCTCTTTATCTTCTGCAGGGAGTTGTTGTTAATGACTATATGCAGTTTTCTCACAGGGATGCTTTTGATGATAATATCGCAGACAGTCTTGTTGATAATTGCCTGACTGTTGTTGATGTAATTCACGGCAGAAAGAAAATTCAGTTGGGTCGAAGGTCAGAATCCGCAACGGGAAGTTTTAAGCAGGATGTATCGGATTGGGTTATCGGATATATTATCGGCATTGATTGGGAACCGTCAACTGTTGCATACACCAATGAGAAATACAGGGATGCAGAACTATCTTATAACGGAGAGTTTTTGTATGCAAAGGAGGACGCGTCGCCTTTTGAAATAATGCTTGCAAATGCAGGGGACAGGCTTGTTGAATATGAAACAAACAAATATGGTCATCAAAGACTTATCGCTTTCAATAATTATCCGTCAACTGACCCATTTACATATCCTGAGGATATTGCACGCATTTATGGTAAGTATGCAAAAATTGATACCGCAAATATTGCTTCAACAGATAAATTTATATCAGGGCAGTTTGCTTCATATCATGTTTATCCATTTCAGACAGACCTCCTTTGGCATATAAAGGATTTTGGTGTGTTCGGGTTGAATCAGGCTGATATTTGTTATAACGATGATGGAAGTCTGAATGATTACAGAACATATTTTAATATGCTGAATGTCTGCTATGATATTCCTGTTGTTATCTCGGAATTCGGCATTTCAACGGGAAGAAATTCCGAACACGAAGCAGTTGACAGTCACGGTGTTTACAGCAAGGTTTCGGAAAAAGAACAAGGTATCGCTTTGGCACATTGCTGGGAAGACATTAAAAAATCAGGATTAAACGGAGGACTCATTTTTTCGTGGCATGATGAATGGGCTAAACGGTCACCTAATACTCTTTATGCCATAAACGAGGAAAGGTCTCCTTACTGGTCGGATTATCAGACCAACGGACAGTATTTCGGTATTCTTTCCTTTGACCCGGGAGAAGAAAAATCGGTCTGCTATGTTGATGGCGACGTGTCCGAATGGGAAGATGCTGACGCTGTAACCGATGACGGAAGCTTGTCGCTTTCGGTTAAATATGACGAAAAGTTTGTATATTTTCTTGCAAAAAAGAAAGACCTTGACTTTTCAAAGGATATTCTTTATATCCCTATTGACACAACCTTCAAAACAGGAAGCAATTACAGCAAACCCCACAATGTCAGTTTTGACAGAGAGGCAGACTTTGTGCTGGTTTTGAATGGTATCGAAAACTCAAGACTGCTGGTTCAGGAAAGATATGAAGCTCTCAGGTCTACGTATTCGCGACGAATTAATGCTGTAGACACGTACAGACAGGAGAATATCCCTGACAAAAACTCTCCTGAATTCGTGCCGATAAATACGCTTGTGGAAAAGAAGGTTATAAGTGAAAATCCTTTAGAGAGAACAGTTGATATTTTAGTCGAAACAGGAAAGCTTCTGTACGGCAATGCAAATCCTGAAAGTGCAGAGTTTAATTCTCTTGCGGATTTTTGTGTAAGCGGGGATTATATTGAAATTAAGCTTCCGTGGCAGATACTGAACTTTGCAGACCCCTCTGAAATGCTTGTTCATGATGATTATTATGATGGAAACTATGGCATTGAATATATTGATATCGACAAGATGTATGCAGGCATTGGTATGGGGAATAAAAGAATTTCACTTGGTGAAATCAGGTTAAAAGGCTGGGGTAACAGGGTGACCTATTACGAAAGACTGAAAAGCGCGTATTATGTAATGAGGGATTTGTGGAAAGCAGGTGATTAAAAAATGAAAATCGAGATAATGATTTATGCCTATATTGCAATTTGCGTCAGTATGATTTTGTATAATATAATCTATGTTTTCATTTTAAAGCACAGAGAACGTGCACTTGTTTCTGATTCCGAAAAATTGAAGGAAATATTAAATGAACAAATTGACATATTGAAAAAAGGCGAAAAGATTTCCGAAAAGCATAAAAAGTTTCTTTGCCGTGAGCTTGATAAAACCTCGGGAATTACTGCTTTTGACAAAGCACTTGAAGGAGTGTTTGAAAAAGAACCGGAATTAACCCCCAAATATCTTGTGGATACCTTCTCTGTTTTTGAAATTCTTACCCACAGATATATAAGCAAGGATACCATCAAAATTGCGTACTTCCCATACATATTGCATAAGTACAATATTTTAAAACATCACGAAGGCGAAAGACTTACGTCGGCACTTTTTGACCTTTTGCGTTCGGCAAATGTATATTGCCGGGAAAACACACTAAAAGCACTTTACAGTATGCAAAAACCCGATATTGTCGGAAGAGCACTTAAAGTTATAGATACAAATCTTTCGTTCCATCACCCAAAGCTTATAAGCGATGGACTTATGTTTTACAGGGGCGACAAGGAGGATTTGAAAAAAACGCTTTTTACAAATTTTAAGGATTACTCTGTGCAGATGAGGGTTAATATCTTAAATTACTTTAGATTTGCAGGCATAAAATGTGACGGCGAAATGCTTGAGTTAATAAAGAATGAGAAAGAGGACAGGGAAATCAGATTTTCTGCTATTCGGTATTTTGAAAAATTCCCATCAGGCGATGCAGAACCCGTTATATTAAATTTAGCAGAGAATTTGGAAAATCGCACCTGGGAATATCAGGCAATTGCAACCTCGGCACTAAAATCCTATCCGGGAGATACGACGTTCAGAATTTTAGTAAAAAACCTTTCCAGCTCAAACTGGCATGTCAGACAAAACAGTGCCATTTCGTGTGAAAAGCTTGGTTATACATATCAGGACCTGATAAATGTGTTTGACGGAAATGACCGATATGCAAGAGAGATTATAAGGTACCGTCTTGACAGAAAAAATGCAGAAGAGGCGGTGAAAGCATAATGGAGATGGAATTAATCAAGCAGATTTTTGATATTATCGGTGTTCTTTTTATCGTTTACTTAATTGGCTATTCTACATTTTTGTTTTTATCGGTTGTGGTTGGCGCAACAACTCTTTATAAAAGAAAAATGCAGGACAGAATGATGAACAAGTTCACCGAGAATTATTTTGTGCCAATAACAATAGTTACTCCTGCTTACAACGAAGAAGTTACTGTTGTGCAGACTGTAAAGTCGCTTTTAACACTTGACTATAAGCTTTATGAAATTATCGTAGTAGACGATGGTTCAAAGGATAGCACATCACAGCAGTTAATTGATGCATATAATATGCATCCGGTAAGACGACCTCTGCACAGGTCTATCGACTGTCAACCTGTTGAATTTATTTATGAGTCCCACGAACAAAAAGTGCCGCTTACACTTATCAGAAAGAAAAACGGCGGCAAGGCAGATGCACTTAATATGGGTATCAATGCTGCGCAGTATCCGTATTTTATATGTATGGATGCGGATTCGGTTCTTCAGTATGACTCGCTCAGAAAACTAGTTGTGCCTGTTTTGGAGGAAGAAAATGTTGTGGCAGTTGGCGGAACGGTAAGACCGTGTAATGATGTGGAATTGTTTGAGGGCAAGGTTGTAAAATACAGACTTCCTAAAAATATTTTGGCTTGCATGCAGCTTCTTGAATATGACCGTTCATTTTTAGCATCAAGAATATTGTTTGACAGATTCAACGGCTCTTTAATTATTTCAGGAGCGTTTGGAATGTTCAAAAAGGAAACGGTTATTGCGGCAGGCGGATATGACCACGGCACAATGGGTGAGGATATGGAGCTTGTGGTAAAGCTTCATTCATATTGCCTTACAAATAAAATTCCTTATTCCATCAAATACGCAACCGATGCGGTTTGCTGGACACAGGTTCCTGAAAAGCTGGGTGACCTTAAAAAACAAAGAAAACGCTGGCACCTGGGGCTTTTCCAGACAATGTGGAAGCATAAAAAGATGATGGCAAATCCGAAATACGGAGCAGTTGGTTTTATATCATATATGTATTTTTTGCTATATGAACTGCTTTCGCCGTTTATTGAGGTTTTTGGCGTGTTTACGATGATTGCAGCATACTTTGTTGACCTTTTGAACCTGCCGTTTATGCTGCTCTTTATGCTGATTTATGCCTCATACAACTCGATACTTACCCTGACGGCATTCTTTTCAAGAATACAGACCATTGACTTAACGGTAAAACCCAGAGATTGTTTTAAAGCAATAATGCTTTGCTTCTTTGAGGTTACAACTTTAAGGTTTATTATGGCGTTTGTTCGCCTTACAGCATTCAAAGGCTACAAAAAGAAAAAGCTGGATTGGGGACGAATCGAGCGAAAGAAAATGAATATATAACAGAGGCGAGGTGATACAGAAAATGAAAAAGTTTATATTGCTCTTGTTAACAGTGCTTGCATTTTTGGTGCAGCCTGTCTTTGCTGAGGTGATAACAACCGAGCAAACCGACGGATATGCAGACTATCTTTATATCGCAGGAAATCCTGATAATTACCCTATAGAATATTATGATGAAGATGCAAAAGCGTATAAGGGTGTTATCCCTGATTTGCTGAGCGATATTTCCAAGCACTCAGGGCTTAATTTCGTTTACATCAACGGAAATAAAAACGAACGATTTGAAATGGGCGAAAATCTTCAGGCGGATATTATTTCATCGGCAGACGCAATTACTCCCTATGGAAAGGAATATCTTGAACTGATTACTTATGAAAAAAACGGAAAAACCACAAAATCGGGTCTTGTTTTTACAACAATTGCAGACGATGCTGAAATTTTTGCAATTAAAGCTGCAGCAAAAAAAATATCCGAGACACGTAAAAACGGTATATACCTGTCTTATGCCGCGCAAGCTTCAAAAACAAGCTATAAATGGCTTATAGGCACATTGATGTTGGCGTTTATCCTTCTCGCTTTTGTTGTGTTTTTGTTTTTACGAATCAGGAGAATACGAAAAGAAAACGAAGTTGACAAAATGACAGATGCAGAAACCGGAATGGGAAATCTGCAGTTTTTCAAATACCATTTCAGGTATACCATAGGTGATATTTCAAGAAATCTGTATCACATTGCATATATTATTTTAGACAGCAGTTACCTTCGTTCTTACCATGGCGACAGCTCGTTTGATGAGGTTTTAAAATATACAGCATCTGTCCTGTCAGAAAACACGGGCGACAGAGAAATAGCTGCACGAATTACGGAAAACGGCTTTGCCCTTGCGTATCAGTCTACAAATGACGAAGACGCAAAAAAAAGACTTAAAGAAGTTATGGATAAACTTAACAGCTTTGAGGGAGTGAAGGATAAAAGTAACAAGCTTGTTTTCCACGCAGCAGCGTATCATCTTGCACAGGCAGACAGAAATTGCGAAATATTGTTGTTTAATTTAAGATAGAACTGTAACAGAATTTTTGGAACTGATAAGCAGATTATGTACTGCGATGTTCATTCTATGAATATGGTTCAGGAAGAAAAGAAAATTACAGAAA
>JAZNBG010000037.1:0-40517 GCA_045586925.1 Clostridia bacterium
CAACTTTCACCTCGCTAGCTATAAAAAACTCATCTATACTTTAATTATACCTTTCCAAAAACGGACAAAACGGACAATATAGTCCGTTTTGTTACAGCTTGATGAGTTTGGCATCAAGCTGTGAAGGAACTGAGGAACGAAGTGTATATTTTGTGAAATCGTTTTCGTCGGCGTACGTGGGTACGGTAGAGAACGATTTCGCAAAAAGCAAGAGGCGGGACAGTTTTCATCGGGGAAACTGTGCCGTTTACCATATCGCGGTTTGTCATAAACACCATACCCTACATTTATTTTGTTTTATTTTTCTTGCGGTAGACCGAGTTTGTCAGTAGTCTGTGACAAAACGGACAATATAGTCCGTTTTATCACTGAGAATCTTTATTTAAACTTTTAAGATACCGTTCGGCAATCTTTCGCACACCGTCCTCGCTGTTGTAGCCCCCTGTCATATAGCTTACCTTTTTCCAAGACATACACCGCACATAGCGATAATAAAAAATCTGTCTGGTCAGGCTGTCATCAATCGAATTTAAAAACTTGTCAATTCTTACCTTGATTTGATTGCATCTTCGGATTTTTTCTACAATCGCCTTTTCCTGCCGTTTTATCTCATCTTCATCTGCGGCAAAACTACCATCTTCACCTCTTGCCAGAATTTTAAGATTTATCAGTTCCTCTGTGTCGTGCATAATCTCTCGATTTAAGTAATAACATTGCATCAGTTCCTTTTTTGTCATTTAGCATTTCCTCCGTAATAAATTTTTCTGCATTTCCTACTGCAAAAACTTCGACCAAATCTGTCTGTTTCGCAATTTTCGTCATCATTGTCTAAAGCTCTGCCGCAACAATAACAAAACATATCTTCACTCTTCCTTAAAAAATCAAAACCCTTTATCAAATAAAAATCAAAAAACACAATCTTCACCTATTCAGCACCTTGCACTCAAGAATCGTTTCCTTTAGGAAACTTTTTATCAAAAAAAATATGCATTATCTGCCACCCTTTTAAAGAAAAAATTTCGGATATACATTTTATTTCCCAAAGGGTAAATTCCGTTTCACCGCCAAGCTTTTTATTAAGCTCATCACAACTAATCCCTGTCATCTGCGAAAGCTGTACTTCAGAAATTTCATTCTCATTCATTAGGTTTTTTAACTTTTTCAAACTCATTAAAGTCACCTCCAATCATTATTCAACCTCAAAGATTTTACCATTATTTTCCAATTCTGTCAATACGATTTTAACATTTTTTTACTTTTTTGTAAGAATACGTTGCGTTTTTTAAATTTTTGTGATATACTTTTAGCAGAAAAAAGCTCTTTAAAAGAAAGGACATTCCACTATGCTTATCAATATTCATCAAAGACGAAAGGAACTGGGATTAACTCTTGAAAAAATAGCCGACTATGTTGGAGTCAGCAAAGGAACGGTAAAAAAATGGGAAAGCGGATACATAAAAAATATGGGACGTGACAAAATTATGCTACTTGCCGAAATACTTCAGGTTTCACCCCTTGACATACTCGCTTTGCCCGAAAGCGATAAAAATATCATTATATGCCACAGCAAAGGCATGGCAGGCTGTTATACCGTATCGGATGACACTTATGAAAAAATTCTTGCCATCATAAAAACAAATGGCGAAAAATAATATAGACAAACTTATTAATTTATAGTATACTGTACTTAATATAAATTAAGCGAGGTACTACAAATGAGCAAAATTACAATACTTAATCACAGTCTGCTTACACACAAGCTGACTCTATTAAGACAAAAGGATACCCCCGTCCGAGAGTTCAGACGTCTGATTTACGAAATTTCAACACTCATCGCATACGAGGCAACAAAAGATATGGCACTTCAGGACACAACCATCGAAACTCCCTTGTGCGAAACAAAGGGACAGCTTCTTTGCAACCAGCCAACACTTGTACCCATACTCCGTGCAGGTCTTGGTATGCTTGAACCATTTATGTCGGTTATTCCCGCTGCAACTGTGGGTCACATCGGGCTGGAGCGTGACCACGACACCCACCTTCCGCGTGAATATTACTGCAAGATGCCATCCGACATTGCAGAACGTGAGGTTTTTGTCCTTGATCCAATGCTGGCAACAGGTGGTTCGGCAAGTGCAGCAATTGACTTTTTGAAAAAACGTGGAGCAAAGAATATTCGCTTTGCCTGCATAATTGCCGCTCCTGAAGGTATAGAAGTTCTTAAGAACGATCATCCCGATGTAGATTTATATATCGGTGCACTGGATGAATGTCTTAACGAAAACGCCTATATCGTACCCGGTCTGGGTGACGCAGGCGACAGAATTTTTGGAACATTGTAATATTTACAAAGAAAAAAATCCTTCCTTACAATCATAAGGAAGGGTCAGTTTGATGACTTTGTCATCAAACTGAACAGACACAGAGAAACGAAGTGTATATTTTGTGAAATCGTTTTCGTAGGCGTACGTTGGTACGGTAGAGAACGATTTCGCAAAAAGCAAGCAACGGCACGGTTCTCACCGAGAAAACCGTGCCGTTTAAAATACTTTGGTATATCATAGACGCCATACCCTGCATTTATTTTGTTTTAATCTGCTTGCGGTAGACCGAGTTTGTCAGCGGTCTGTTCCAAAATATTCTTCTGCCGCCTGCTTATCCCGCTCAATCTGTCTTGCAAGCTCCTTGGTATCTTCAAACTTTTTAATATCTCTAAGCTTTTTGCAGAATTCAATCTGTATTTTATCGCCGTAAATTTCGCCGTTAAAATTAAAAATATATGTTTCGATGTTTGGTTTTTTATCGCCTACGGTCGGTTTTGTCCCTACATTTGTAACCGAATAATACCTGTCCTTGCCCATCACAGCAGCGGTTGCATAAACACCGCTTTGAGGAATTACAAACCCATCAGGAATTTCAATATTCGCTGTCGGAAAGCCCCATGTTCTGCCCAGAGCCTTGCCGTGTACAACCCTGCCCGACATAGAGAATGGTCTACCCATATACCGAGCTGCTCTTTCCATATCGCCGTTCTCAACAAATCTTCGGATTTCTGTGCTTGAAATCACTCCATCAAGCTGAACACATTCCTCCGTAAAAACACCAATGCCGTACTTTACACACTCTGCCGTCAGCTTTTGGGTATCGCCTTCTGCCATATGTCCAAACCGGTAATTCTCACCTGAAAACACTGCAGCCGCATTATAACGTCCTGCAAGATATTCCCTGATGAATTCTGCATAGCCGACCTTTTTAAATTCAGGGCTGAACTCCTCAATCACAACAGCATCCGCACCCAAATTCTCAAGAATTTCCAGACGTTTTTCAAGGGTATTTACACGCTTTGAATTGGGAATTTCAACAAGCTGTACTACCGAAAAAAGTTGGTTTTTGCGTGCATATTCAATACAGGCACATATAACCTTGATATGTCCCTTGTGCAAAGCATCAAAAGACCCCAGAGCAACTGCGGTCTTTTTGTTCTTTATATAGTTTTTCAGTTCAATGCTGTTTGTAACTGTCATATTTACGCTCCACCGTAAAAACTTTTGATTATCTCAAACCGTCCGTTGTTTTGCTGTGCAAGTGCAAGGAATTCATTCTTTTCATCAAAAACCCGATATATTCTGCCCTCCTGCAAGCCATCAACGGATATCTTTATGCCGTTTCGCACTCTTCCTGCATTTCTGTCTGCCAGAATAATTCTTTCATATTCAGGCAGAGCCTCACCTACAGGGGTCATAAAGCTGAAATCCTCAACCTTTGCCATTTCTTCTATTCTCTCAAGAGTATACGCCTTTTCAATTTCAAACCGACCGCTTTTTGTGCGGTTGAGCGCCGACATATGCCCACCGCAACCAAGCTTCGCACCGATATCATTACATAGCGTGCGAATGTATGTGCCCTTTGAGCAGTCAACCAGCATATCAACCGTATTGCTTTTTAAGTCAATATTCTTGATTTCTATATTGCTGATTGTAATCTTTCTTGGCTCACGCTCAACAGTTTTACCCTCACGAGCTAGCTCATAAAGCTTTTTGCCGTCAATTTTGATTGCCGAATACATTGGCGGAATTTGTGTAACCTCGCCAATAAAACATCCTACGGCATCACAAATCTGCGCTTCGGAAACATTCACATCAAAGCTCTCTGTAACATTGCCCGATGCATCCTGAGTATCGGTAAATGCTCCAAGCTGCAGCCTTGCCATATACTGCTTGTCAGCAGCAGTCAGGTATTCGGCAAGCTTTGTACCCTTGCCCACACACATAGGAAGAACCCCTGAAGCCTCAGGGTCAAGGGTTCCCGTATGTCCGACTTTTTTGATATTTAGAATTTTTCTCAATCTGTAAACAACATCGTGAGAGGTTATCCCCAACGGCTTGTTTACATTAACTATTCCGTCCATATAATCTATTCCTTAAAACTGCTTGATTAACTCTGCAATAATATCTTTTTTAACATCATCAAGCGGCTTTTTCATCAAAAATCCGCTTGCCTTTTTGTGACCGCCGCCACCAAATGCAACAGCCGCTTTTGCAACATCAACATCACCGCTTGAACGAAGGCTTACCTTAAATTCACCTTTCGCCCGTTCGCGAATATAAACTCCCACCTGTGCGCCCTCGACAGATCTGGGAAGTTCTACAATTCCGTCAATAATTTTCTCATCAACACCAAGCTCAGCAAAATCTTTTTCGCCTATTGCAAGGATTGCAATTTTGCCGTCTTCAAAGATTTCAAGGTTGTCAATACCACGTCTGTACGCTTTGAAATACCCTATGCTTTTGGTGTCAAAAATCTGTTTTGAAAGCTCGCCTACATCAACGCCGCACTCAAGGAGCTTTGCCGCAACCATATGAGTCTTTGCCGTGGTTGATGAATATTTAAAGCTGCCTGTATCACAGGTAATTGCAACATAAATATTATTAGCAATATCAGGTGTCAATTCAACGCCCAGAGCCTTTGCAAAATCATATATTATCTCACCCGTTGCAGGTGCATTTGCATCAACATATGTGGCATCCGCAAACTCTACGTGGGTCATATGATGGTCAATCGCCGCAGTATTACCGCAAAACTGTTCTTTGATATCGCCAATCCTTTTAAAATCGGCACAGTCAACCGCAATTTTTAAATCACAATCCTCAATTTTAAGACCGCAGCTTTCTGTACCCTTTATCAGCTTATATTCTCTTGTGTTCTCGTCACCCTCACGCAAAAAGACCTCTGCCTTTTTGCCCATTGCAATAAGAATAAGCTTTAGTGCATAAGCACTGCCCAAAGCATCACCATCAGGATTTTCGTGATTAAATATTGCAATGCTGTTTGCATTTTTAATTTTCTCGATTACTTTATTCATCATAACCGCTCCTTATAGGGGGGTCTCTGTGCCCTCCCGAATGTCAGACACTCGTTGCCGTTTTTTGTAGGGAAGGGTCTCTGCGCCCTCCCAAATGTTCGGTCGGGGATAAAACCCCGACCCTACTATTTATCTTACAATTTTATAAGTTCTTCAGCACCTCATTAATATGTGCTCCGTATTCGATTGAGTTATCCAGCACAAAGGTAAATTCAGGGGTATTGCGCAGATTAATTCTTCTGCCAACCTCCTTACGGATAAAGCCCGCTGCACTTTTCAGTGCATCCATAGCCCCCTTCTGTAAATCCTCCTTGCCAAGAACACTGATATAAGCCTTAGCAAATTTAAGGTCCTTTGTGACATTTACATTCACAACCGAAACCACCGCTTTGCTGAGCCTCGGGTCTTTAAGGTCACGGATAATCATACTCAGCTCGCGCTTTACTTCCTCTGAAATTCTGTCTATTCTGTTATATGCAGGCATAAAAACCTCCCGTTTTTTAAAGTAATAAGTAATAGTGAATAAGGAATAAGTTTGGCAGAAAAACAACGTGTGTTTTTCATTTTATCAGACAAAAGCACAGCTTTTGTACCACACCTCTTCACTCTTAACTATTCACTATTCCCTTTTTTAGCCCCAGGGTAAGAGAAATTGGAAATCATATGCCTTGCTTGCAAGGTCGAAGAGTTTAAATCGAATAAATTTTTTTGCAAGACAAGGCAAAAGCGCAGTGAATACTTTGTGTACTCACGAGCATTTTAACACAGTATTGCGTAAAATTTATCGATTTAAACCATATGAGGGACAATTTTTCTTTCCCGTATATTACTGAGGCATTATCTGTTCCATAACATAAACCTCGACAACGTCGCCTTCCTTTATGTCATTAAACTTTTCAATACTGATACCGCACTCATAGCCGCTGGCAACCTCTTTTACGTCGTCCTTAAATCTCTTGAGTGATGCAAGCTCGCCCTCGTGAATAACAATACCGTCACGAACGATACGAACAAGGCTGTTTCGCTGAACCTTACCGTCTGTAACATACGCACCACCGATTGTACCAACGCCTGAAACCTTAAAGGTTGTTCTGATTTCAACGTGACCTGTAATAGCCTCACGGAATTTGGGTGCAAGCATACCCTTCATAGCCGCCTCGATATCCTCGATTGCGTCATAAATTACTCTGTAAAGACGGATGTCAACCTCCGAGCTTGCAGCAGCAACAGTTGCACCGGGTGTAGGACGTACGTTGAAGCCAACAATAATCGCATTTGAAGCACTTGCCAGCATAACGTCAGATTCGGTAACTGCACCAACTGCACCGTGGATAACATTAACACGTACTTCCTCGTTGGTAATTCTCTCCAATGACTGACGAACAGCCTCAACCGAACCCTGAACGTCTGCCTTCACGATAATATTCAAGTCTTTCATCTTACCTGCTTCAATATGTTCAAACAGGTTTTCAAGTGAAACAGTCTGGCTTGCCTTTTGAGCCTCCTGCTTTGCCTTGAACTTTCTTGCTTCAACTACTTCTCTTGCCTTTCTTTCGTCATCAACAGCATAGAACACATCACCGCCGTCAGGAACTTCAGAAAGACCCAAAATCTCAACAGGGATTGAAGGACCTGCCTTCTTTATAGCCTTACCCTTATCGTCATTCATTGCACGTACTCTGCCCACAGCAGTACCCGCAACAACAATGTCACCAACCTTGAGTGTTCCGTTCTGTACAAGCAGGGTTGCCACAGGGCCTCTGCCCTTGTCAAGCTGAGCCTCAATAACAGTACCCTTTGCCATACGGTTGGGATTGGCTTTAAGCTCCTTCATTTCAGCAACAAGAAGAACCATTTCCAAAAGGCTGTCAATGTTAATCTTCTGCTTTGCCGAAACCTCAACGCAGATTGTGTCACCGCCCCATTCTTCAGGAACAAGCCCATGTTCGGTAAGCTCCTGACGTACTCTGTCAGGGTTTGCGCCTTCTTTATCAATTTTGTTAATAGCAACAATAATTGCAACATTCGCAGCTTTTGCATGGTTAATTGCCTCGATTGTCTGGGGCATAATACCGTCGTCTGCCGCAACAACCAATATTGCAATATCAGTAACCAACGCACCACGGGCACGCATTGCGGTAAACGCCTCGTGACCGGGAGTATCAAGGAAGGTAATCTTTTTGTCGTTGACTCTTACACGATAAGCACCTATATGCTGTGTAATTCCGCCGAACTCGCCTTGAGTTACGTTTGAATTTCTGATTGTATCAAGAAGAGAAGTTTTACCGTGGTCAACGTGGCCCATTACAACAACAACGGGCGAACGTGGAATAAGTGACTCGGGTGAGTCTTCAACGTCATTAAACAGTTTATCCTCTTCTGTCAGAATTATTTCCTTTTCAACCTTAGCACCAAAATCTTCCACTATTAAAGATGCGGTATCAAAGTCAAGCTCTTCGTTTACAGATGCCATAATGCCAAGCATCATAAGCTTTTTAATAACCTCGGTCGAAGCCTTGTCAAGACGCTCTGCCAGTGCACCAACCGTAATTGTGTCAGGAACAAGCACCACCTGTGCTTCCTGTTTTTTCTCCTTTTTTGCAATCTTTTCAAAAGCCTTTGGGTCTTGCTTTTCTTTAACCAGCTTGCTCTTTTTGTTGCCGGACTTAATCTTTTCTTTACCGCCGCCCTGACTTTTTACGTTTTCAGGAACAAGCTCTTCAAGTCTTTCATTATCAAGACGGTCAAGGTCAACATTGTTCGCACGGGTATCAACCACACGGGTCTTGCGTGCAGGCGCATCGTTTGCAAAGCCGCCCTCTGACTCGATTATTTCAGGAACAGATTTCTCTGCCGCTGATTCCTCTGTTGCAGTTTCCTCAACAGTTTCAGGCTTTTTCTCCTCGTTTACAGGCTCTACTGCAGTAACTTCAGCAAACAATGCAGAAAAATCCTCCACCTGATTTCTTTGCGTAACATATTCAAAAATAATATCAAGTTCTCTTTCGTCAAGAGCACTCATATGACTCTTTTCGGAAATACCGTAATCACTAAGAATTTTAACAAGCTCCTTGCCGGGAATTCCTACAAACCCCTTTGAAAGTTCATATGCTTTAATTTTTGTCATAATTCTTCCCCTTTCTGTTGGCAATGTACCAACCTGACTACTACTCTAAGATTTACCCAAGACATTTTAACAGTTCATCTGCAATACCTTGGTTCATCACAGCAAGTACCACCGCAAACTCACGGCCGGTGTACCTGCCAAGTGTAACTTTATCGCTGTATTCTATCAGCTTTGCCGAATAAAATTCGCAACTGTTTCTAAATTTCTTTTTTGTATTTTCGGATGCATCAGATGCCACAATCACAAGGCAGGCATTACCCTCCCTGATTGCATCTTTGGCCGCACCTTCGCCAAATGCTATGCCACGCATTCTTGCGGCAAGCCCAAGCATCCTGAAGAACTTCTCATTCTCCGCCACTTTGCATCGCCTCCAAAGCATCATACACCTCAGGCTCTACTTTGCACGAAAGACTGCGTTCTATCGCCCTTGCCTTGCGTGCTTTGCCGATACATTCGCCATTTTTGCAAATGTATGCGCCTCTGCCTGCCAGCTTTCCGTCAAGGTCAAGTGACACTCTGTCCTTCTGTTTTGCAATCCTTAAAAGAGCATCTTTTCCTTTAACCTCTCTGCAGACCGCACACATACGCTGTAGCTTCATAAATCAATTACTCCTCTGTGCTTTCGGGCTTCAGGTCAATCTTCCATCCGGTAAGACGTGCTGCAAGACGAGCATTCTGACCTTCCTTGCCGATAGCAAGCGAAAGCTGGTCAGCCGGAACAATAACGCTGCACATTTTCTTTTCTTCGTCAACAGTGATTGACACAACCTTTGCAGGGCTAAGTGCCTGTGTGATATATTCTGCAGGGTCGTCGCTGTATTTGATAATATCAATCTTTTCGCCGTGAAGCTCGTCAATAACCGCCTGAACTCTCATGCCTTTAGGACCAATACAGGTTCCAACAGGGTCAACGCCCTCCATTGTTGAATGTACAGCAATCTTACTTCTTGAGCCCGGCTCACGTGTAAGACCTTTGATTTCTATAATACCCTTTTTGATTTCAGGAACTTCAAGCTCAAACAAACGGCGCACCAATCCCGGATGCGAACGTGAAACCACAAGATGCACACCCTTAACCGAATTTGCAACCTCAACTACAAACACCTTATACTTTGCACCGGGCTTGTAGTTGTCATTCTTCACCTGCTCGTTGGGCATAAGAACAGATTCTGTATCGCCGATTTCAAGCATAATGTTACGGCGGTCAATCTTTCTGACTGTTGCTGTCATAATGTCATTGGCACGGTCAGAAAATTCGTCAAATGCCTTTTCACGCTCTGCCTCACGGATTCTCTGAAGCACAACCTGACGCGCGGTTTGAGCCGCAATTCTGCCAAATGCCGCAGGTGTAACTTCTGACTCTAAAACATCGCCTGCCTCGTATCTTACATCAATCTTCTTCGCATCCTCAACAGAGATTTCACATTCTCTGTCTTCAACTTCTTCAACGATGTTTTTCCTTGCATAAACCTTGATGTCGCCTGTTTCTTCATCGATAATCACCTTAGCATCCTGAACAGCACCAAAATTCTTTTTGTATGCACTGAGCAAAGCACCACTAAGAGCATCAATAACCACGTCACGGCTTATGCCCTTTTCCTTTTCAATTTCATCCAATAATAAAAACAATTCTGCACTCATTTTTTTAATCTCTCCAATCTTTTTTAGTATTTATTTAAAAATCAAAGTGTAATTTTACAAAAGTTGTGTCGCTTACGGCAAGCTTTATTTCAGCCTCGTCAATCTTCACAGTAAAGCTGTCGTCAAGATAATCTGTCAGTTCGCCCATCAGCGTTTTGCTGCCGTCAATCGCCTTGTATAGTCCGATGTCAACCATGCGCCCGATATACTTTTTAAAATGCTCGGGGGTTTTCAGCTTTCGTTCAATACCTGGTGACGATACCTCAAGAATATAGTTTTCACGGATGGTATCAGCCTTGTCAAGCTCATCGCCAAGAGCACGGTTAATAACCTCGCACTCGTCAAGTGAAATACCGCCGTCTTCCTTGTCGGCATAAACCCTTAAATACCACGCACCGCCCTCTTTAACATATTCCACATCATAAATGTAGCAGGAAATACCTTGGGCAATAGGCGTTGTCATTTCAATAACCTGTTTTTCAATCTTTGAATATGCCATTTTTTCCTCCCCTTTTTCCAAAATCAGATTTCTGCGGGATAGACTTTTGGAATAGCATATGCCTGTTTCAAGCCAACTCCCCACAGATTAAATGTAAAAGAGTGAGGCATGCCTCACTCTTCCGAATACCATATTACGTTAAACTAATAATAACACAAAACCCTTAATTTGTCAAGCCTTTTTTATAATTTTAGCAAGCTCATCCATAAAGGAATTTATGTCCTTAAACTGACGGTATACAGATGCAAATCTTACATATGCAATATCGTCAAGGTCCTTCAGACGTTCCATAACCATCTCACCGATTCTCTCGGATGTAACCTCCCGCTCCAGCATATTATAAAGCTTTGCCTCGATATCGTCAATCAGCTTTTCAATGTCAGCCAAAGTTACGGGGCGCTTTTCGCAAGCGCGCAAGATTCCGTTTAAAACCTTATCTCTGTCCCAGGTTTCGCGCAGACCGTCTTTCTTTATAACAATCATAGGAATTGTTTCGATTTTTTCATATGTAGTAAAACGCTTGCCGCACTCTAAACATTCTCTGCGGCGGCGGATTGTTGTGCCTTCCTCGGTTGAACGTGAATCTATTACCTTACTTTCAAGATGTCCACAAAATAAACAACGCATTATACTCAACTCCAAGTTTAAATATAGTATACAGTTTATCACAAAGTTTTTCATTTGTCAAATTTTCTGTTCCATCAAAAAATCAAATCGTTGCAGCAACAACTTTTTCTTCATATTTGTTTCTAAGCAAAGGCTAAGCTCCACCACCTTTCGGGCATTTTCATCGTCTGTAAAGATGCTGAACTCTTTAGCCTTTGGGAAGGTATTTTTCAACACCGCCTCGGCACTTGCAAAAATTTCCTCTCCGTCCACCTCAGAAAGAAGCCTAATTCCCGCCAGAACACGCCCGTCACAGCTGAGCACTGCCGCCGATTCAACTCCCTCAATCACAGAAATCTGTCTTGCAGCATCAATATGTTTTTTATCGTTGCCCCGCTCCACATCATACTTCCTTGCAGCTCGTGCAGACACACATAATATAATTAAAATAAAAATCGTTACAAAAATCTTTTTGTTCATAACGCAGCTCCAACATTTTTAAAATATTATTTGCAAAAAAGGTACATTTATACAGCATATTTTTGTTTAATTAAAGGCAAAATACATATGAACAAATAAACAAATTCAAAAAAAGGAGCGATTATTGGTATGAATGTTATCGCATTGATACTTGTTATAATCGGTGCCATAAACTGGGGAAGTATCGGTCTTTTTGGCGTAGACATCGTGGCGTCTTTATTTGGCGGGCAGCTGTCTGTAATGAGCCGCATTATATTCACCCTTGTGGGTCTTGCGGGTCTGTGGTCAATTACCTTCTTCTTTAAGGAAACACCGATTATTGACAAAACCGAATAAAAGAAAAGACCCGATGTGATACTTTCACACCGGGTCTTTTAATTTATCTTAACATACTTTCAAAATAATCCATAATCAATGCAGCATTTTCACGCTCGGCATCCTTTACCTCATTGCCTTTTGACTGTTCGAACTCGATAGTCATTGCAAGATACACCTTTTCGCCCTCTTTAAAGCCCAGAGCCTTGCTTATCTCAGGAATATCACTCAAGGTTATATAGCTTTGAAAAACTCCTTCATAAGCCCTGTTGAAAAATTCCAGATAGCTCTCATCAAGAATATACAGTTGGAACTCATCAGCCGCCAACTCAACCGGAATTTTGGACAGTATTGCCTCCATCACCTCGTTGTACTCCTCTTTTGTGATATCAGCCTCATTTACCGCAATCTGGACATCGGTCTGTTCATTGCCTGAAATGTCATTAATAAGTGGCTCCAGTGAATCTGCTAACTCCGCTACCGCTTCTTTATCCACAGCACGGCTGCTGTAATATGCAATATTCAGGTCATAATCAACCTGCATAACACACTCGACTACGGTAAATGCAACAAAAGCAACCGCAAAGATTGCCGCAATTGTATACTTTCCGTAATAATACCAAAAATGCTCTACCTTCTGCTTGAATGTAAAATTTTTGACCATTTCTTTTGCTAATTCTTTATCTTTATCCATAAAAACCATCTCTTTTCTTTATATTCTCCAATATTTTATCATATCCGATTAAATCAAGTCAAGTCCAAAGCCAACTTGTTCATATTTTATTTACACATACAAAACTACTTTGCTATAAAAACATATTAAACTTTGCGATAAACCTAATCCAAGGTGTAATTATTCTTATAACAAACCCAAAAGGCAGAAACAAAAACGTTTCTGCCCTATATCGTTTTTCTTTTATTCAGCCGCCAAAGCAACCTTGATTTCAGCATTTTCACCTGTCAGGCTGATAATCAACGTCGTAGAAAACGGCATTACGCCGCCTTTAGCAGGACCTGTTCTGCAACTTTCAAACTAAAAGTTTGAAAGCTACACTTGATTGCAATAGGTACGGTCTTTGCAAACATTATGTTTGCAAAGAGTTTGCGATTTTCACGAACTGAAACACTAACGTGTTTCACCGTTCACTATTATAATCTTTTTGGGACATTTTTCAACGCACACGCCACAGCCAACGCATTTTGAGCCATCAATACGTGCGAGGTTGTTTTCAACCACGATTGCATTATGTTCGCAGTTCTTGGCACAAATTCCGCAGCCAATACAGCCAACATCGCACACCGCACGAACTTCCTTACCGGGAGCCTGAGAATTACAGAATACCGCCACCTTTGACGAATAAGGAATACGCTTAATCACCCCACGTGGACATTCGTCAATACAAGCACCACAGTTGGTACAAAGCTCGCGGTCTACCTGTGCAATGCCGTCAACAAGCTTAATTCCGCCAAACTGACACTTTTCAACGCAGGAGCCACAGCCAAGAC
This sequence comes from Clostridia bacterium, assembly GCA_045586925.1. Lineage (GTDB taxonomy): Bacteria > Bacillota > Clostridia > Monoglobales > Monoglobaceae > SIG440. Next base: position 13,537 of record JAZNBG010000037.1, read on the forward strand.
AACCAAAGCTACAGCCCTTCATTCCTCCTGCCAGACGGTTTGCTGTATGACAGTCAATTGCCTGATTATTTATATATCTGTCCTTTGCAACATCACAAGTTCCTGCACAGGCAACAAATGCCACCATACGCTCGGTTTCAACGGCTTCAACCCCCATAATCTCGGCAATCTTCGCAGCAGCAGCCGCACCGCCTACCGGACAGGAATTGACAGGAGCCTCACCCTTGCAAATCGCCTCGGCATAAGCCGAACATCCGGCAAAACCGCAACCGCCGCAGTTTGCACCCGGAAGACACTCGGTAATCAGGGGAATACGTTCGTCCTTTTTAACTTCAAAAATCTTTGCCGCAACAGCCAGCAATGCTCCAAAAATCAAGCCCATACCGCCGATTGCAACAATCGGTAATAAAATCTCCATATTAATTTCCATAGCCTTTCTGCCCACAAATAGTAATTAAAAATACACACACGTCTTACTGTGGGTATATAAGGCGTGTAATGGAAATTATGCACGTCGCCGTTTCGTGCTAATAGGCACGAAAGCTCGGCGGTGCAATAAATTCCGCCGGTGCATTAACGTGATTTTTCACGTAAATGCACCCCTTAAAAGCTAAGACCCGAAAAGCCCATAAATGCAATGGACAAAAGACTTGCAGTAATCAATGTAATCGGCATACCCTTTAAAAATTCGGGGATGTCCGAGCTTTCTAATCGTTCACGCACGCCGGCAAACAAAACAATTGCCAGAGTAAAGCCAAGACCTGCGGTTGTGCCGTAAGTCACCGACTTGATAAAGCTGAACTCCATACCGCCAAACTTTGTAATGTTCTGAATTGCAACACCAAGCACCGCACAATTGGTTGTAATAAGCGGCAGATAAATGCCCAGCGAATTATAAAGGCTTGGAACAGATTTCTGCAAAAACATCTCAACAAACTGAACAAGAACCGCAATTACCAAAATAAACGCAATGGTCTGCATATATTCGATGTTCAGCAAAATAAGCAGTTGCTGCACCGCCCAAGTAATAGCCGAAGCACACGCCATAACAAATACAACCGCAAATCCCATACCCGAAGCAGTTTCAACCTTTTTAGAAACGCCAAGGAAGGGACAGATACCAAGGAACTGAACAAGTACAAAGTTCTGTACTAAAATTGCCCCGATGGAAATAATCAATAACTCTCTAATCAGCAATTTTGCTCGCCCCTTTCTTCTTTTTTTCTGAAATAATATTTATTGTCATAACTATAAGACCAAGTGTAAGGAATGCACCGGGAGGCAAAATCATAATAGTCATAGGCTGAAAGCCCTCGCCAAACAGTGAAATGCCAAAAATCGAGCCTGCGCCCAGAATTTCACGGATGCTGCCTATAATCGTCAGAGCACAGGTAAAACCCAAGCCCATACCAACGCCGTCAACCGCCGACTTCACAAAACCGTTTTTTGAAGCAAACGCCTCGGCACGGCCAAGAATAATACAGTTAACAACAATCAGCGGTATATAAAGACCAAGCGACTTTGAAACCGCAGGAGCATACGCCTTCAGCACCATTTCAACAATGGTAACAAAGCTTGCAATAACAACAACATATGCCGCAATTCTAACCTTGTCGGGAATAAACTTTCTCAGCAGCGAGATGAATACATTTGCACAAACCAAAACTGCCATTGTTGAAAGACCCATTCCAAGACCGTTAACTGCTGCGGTTGTAACCGCAAGTGTCGGGCACATACCAAGGAACAGAACAAAAGTTGGGTTTTCTTTTAAAATACCGTTAAGAAAAATCTTCTTCATTATTCTGCACCCCCCTCAATCTGTTCTATTGTCTGTTGTTTAATTTCTTCTTCAGCCTTTGCTGTTTCTTCAATATTTAATGTCGCACCTGAATTATGTTTTTCTTCAGCTGCCTCAAGTGCCGCATTCACGCAGTTAGTTACCGCCTTAGATGTGATTGTTGCACTGGCAATTGCAGAAATCTGACCGTCGCCAGCCTTGCCCTTGACAACAGTCAAAGTATCCTTTGCGCCTTCAAACTGACCTGCAAACGATGGCTTTGATGCGTTTGCACCAAGACCTGCGGTCTCAGAAGACTCTAAAATCTGAATTCTGGTAACCGCCAAATCCTTGTCGATACCAACCATAACCTTGATATCACCGCCGTAACCTGCATTTGACACCGCTGTCACAACATAGCCCACAGTTTCGCCGCCTGCAAGTGCCACATTTACCTTTTCGATGGTGACACCTTCAACCGATGTTTCGGGTACTTCAGAGGTTTTAAACTCCTCGCCCTCGGTAAGAACAGCACACAAAGCTTCATTTTCGGCTTTAACCGAATTTTCCGCAATAACGGAATAAGTTACCTTGTTGGCAAAAGCAAGACAAAGTGCCGCCACCGCAGTAATAATAAACAACTTTAAGGATATAACAATTGCATCTTTTCCAAGCATCAGCACTTGCCCTCCTTTGCAGTTTTTTCTTTTATTTCGCCAAATCTTTTAGGAACAGTCATCTTATCAATAAGCGGTGCTGCCACATTCATAAGAAGAATTGAATAGCTTACACCCTCGGGATAGCCGCCGTAAAGTCTGATAACCGCAGTAATTACACCACAGCCGATACCGAATATAATCTGTCCCGATTTTGTGTATGGTGTTGTAACATAATCTGTTGCCATAAAGAACGCACCAAGCATCAATCCGCCTGAGAGCACGTGCATCAGGGCATCCCCTGTAAACCATCCGTCATTGCCGCCAAAAATAAATGTAACAACTGCAACAGTGATTATGTAGCTTGCAGGAATTCTTATGCTTATTATCTTTTTAGCCAAAAGGTATGCCGCACCGATTAAAATTGCAAGAGTCGAAACTTCGCCTATGCATCCGCCCACATTACCTAAAAACATATCCATATATCCGGGCAAGCCCTCGGTTGCACCCTCTTTCATAAGGGTAAGAGGTGTTGCCGAAGATACCGCATCAGCAGAGAAAGGTGCTGTCCAGGTGGTCATTGCCTGAGCCCAGGATGTCAGCAAAAATGCACGTGCCGCCATTGCCGGGTTCATAAAGTTGTGTCCAATACCGCCAAAGAACTGTTTTACAATAATAATTGCAAACACGCATCCAACCGCCGCCATCCAAAGTGGCATCGAAACCGGCAGATTAAGAGCCAGCAAAAGTCCGGTAACCGCCGCACTTAAATCGCCTATTGTCGAAGGCTTTTTAAGAATTTTACACCAAACCCACTCACTTGCAACGGCAATGATTACACAAACCGCACTAAGCACCAACGCACGCAGTCCAAAAACGATTATACCGGCAATCAATGCAGGAATAAGCGCAATAATAACATCCAGCATTACCTTTGATGTTGAAAGTGCTCCCCTAACATGCGGGGATTCTGTAACAATAAGTTTTTCGTTTATATTTGTCAATGTCATTATTTTTTCGCCTCCTGTGCCGCTTTTGTTACCTTTGCCCTTGCTGTCCTTACCTGCTGCAGAGGATTCTGTTCTGCAGGGCAGACATATGCGCAGGAGCCGCATTGAATACAATCCATAACATTAAGCTTTTTCATTGCCTCAAGGTCGCCAGCCTTAACTGCCTCAATTATTTTATTGGGCAAAAGATTCATAGGACAACCCTCGACGCATCTTCCGCATCTTAAACAGTTTTGTTTAACCTTTTTAGAAATCATTTCTTCGCTGAATGCCAAAATTCCCGAAGTTCCCTTTACTACAGGAATATTGGTGTCAGGAACAGAAATACCCATCATAGGTCCGCCCATAATAACCTTTGCCGCAGTCTTACAGAAGCCGCCACATTTTTCGATTGCGTCCTCAACATTTGTACCCACACGGATTCTAAAGTTAGAAGGATTTTCAATGCAGTCACCGCTGACTGTCACAATTCGCTTAATAACGGGTGCACCCATCACAAAGGCTCTTGCAATTGCCGCACAGGTGTCGATGTTGTCAACCGTACAGCCTACATCAAGCGGCAGCTTGCCGGGGGGAACAGTACGGCCGGTAATTGCCTTGATAAGATGCTTCTCAGAGCCTTGTGGATACTTGGTTTTAACCTGTACCACATTAATCTTTGCCTCGGTATCCTTTTCTGCCCACTCTTTCATTACTTTAATTGCGTCTGGCTTGTTGGTTTCAATTGCAATATAACCCTCGCTCAGACCCAAAGCCTTCATTATAATTTTAAGTCCCTCGATAATCTCTTCGGGGGTTTCAAGCATAGCACGATGGTCGGATGTAAGATAAGGCTCACACTCAGCACCGTTTACAATGGCATATTCTATCTTTTTATCCGGTGGCGGGCTTAATTTCACGTGGGTAGGGAAGGTAGCTCCGCCCATACCCACAACGCCTGCCTCACGAATAACATCAATGATTTCCTTAACAGACATTGCTCTCCAGTCTTTTGGCTGAACATCTGGTGACAGCTCGTCCTGACCGTCGTTTTGAATAACAATTGAATTTATCTTGATACCCGAATGATGCATTCTTGGCTCAATTGCAACAACAGTACCCGAAACCGAAGAATGAATGTTTGCAGAAACAAATCCACCAGTCTCTGCAATCTTCTGTCCCATAAGCACTCTGTCGCCGATGCCAACGCAAGGTACCGCAGGAGCACCCAGATGCTGAGAAAGCGGAAATACCATCTCATCCGACGGCGGAAGGTCAACAATAGGTTTTTTATTGGTTGCCTCCTTCATATCATCGGGATGAATTCCGCCGCTGAAGGTAAACACTTTGCATCCTAACTTCTTTTTCAAACTAACGATTTTTTCTGACATATTCATAACAACTCCTCCTTGCCTAATGTCAAATTCGTTTTTGCTTCTTGATTTTTCTTATATCCTCACCCAAAGTCTGCAGTATCTTATATTCACCCACAAACCTTGATGTAATTCTGTGGCTGTACATATCCGAAAGGGTTTCAAAGCTTAAGTTTGTGGATATTATTGTGCTCTTTCCGGCAGTTATTCTGGCATTAATAATGTCAAAAAGCGCCGCCGAAGTGAACTGTGTAACAAATTCTGTACCCAAATCATCTATAATAAGAAGGTCAACATCATAAACATATTTCACAATTGCCGACGCATCCTCGTTGTCCTTGCCAAACTTTGCGTTTTCAAAAATTTCAAAAAGCCTGAACGCAGTCTGGTAATAAACGGTTTTGCCGCGTTCTAAAGCACGGTTTGCCACGCAGCTTGAAACAAAGGTCTTGCCCGTACCTGCATTACCAAGAAGCAGGATGTTATCGTGGCTTATATCAAAGCTTTCTGCAAAGGTCAGTGCAGTATCACATACCGTCTGCATTACTTTCAGCACTCTCTGGTCGCTTCCCTGACCACGAAACAGCGACATATCAAACCTTTCAAATGTCTGCTCTCTCATAAATTCGGTAAGGTTTGAATTTGCCCCTATATGCTTGGCAATAAGGTTTTTAAGGCACTCGCACCGCTTGCCCTCCACAAAGCCTGTGTCACGGCATTTGGTACAGGTGTATATATCATCGGTAAAATTTGCATCAAAGTCATTAGCCACAAGCAGCTCTGCCTTTTTCTTCTGCAGTTCTTTTATACTTTCCTTCACATCTTCAAAGCAGTTGCTCTTGTCCAGAATACAGCTAAGCAGACGTGTTCCGTTTTTCATAAGCTGGGCTTCAACATCTGCAAACTGCGGAATTTTTTTACAAACTTCCATATGACGTCTGCTCATCTCCGCCTGATTGGCAAGACGAATATCCTCAAGCTCACGGCTTGCAAGCACATATGCCGATTCCATATATAATCAATCCTTTCTACAACTGAGCGTTGGCATTGTTACCGAGCAGGAACTATCATAGGCTCCCTTGTGCAAAGGGAGCTGTCACGAAGTGACTGAGGGATTGTTTTTACAACCCTTCCGTTTTCACTCTCCTAACATATCCTTCAAAATCTCTTCAGCAAAATTCGAATAATCAGGCTTGTTGGTGTCCTCATAGTTGTTAAACTTGCTCTTTTGGCCACCGGTCTTTGTTTTTACCGGCGAATTTTTTATCTTAAACATTTCTTCGCTGGCTCTGACTTTTTCAATATTTTCAAGTCCCTGTTCCTGCCAGCTAAGCAGAATTTTATTCATATACGCCCAGCTAAGCTTTCCCGTAGCACTCACCGTGCGTTCATACGCCTCAGCAATAAGCTCGGTTGAAATATTCTTTTCGGTAATCCACGCATTTATATATTTCTTCTCGGTGGCAGTAAGAGCACGGTCATAAATTCCTAAAATTCCTCTTACCTTGCCTTCGTTTGACATCTTAATTTCTATCTGGCGAATATATTCCTCGGCACTTTCATAGGTGTTGATGCCCTTATCCGCCCAGTCAATAGCAACAGTTTCAAGATAACGCTTGCCTGTCTTTCCCTGACTTGCCGCAAACTGCAGCAGCATTGTTACAACCTCTACGGGCAGCCCAAGCCAGTCAACAAACGAGTAAATCAACTCAAAATCCGAAGGACTAAGCAGCTTGCCCAAAATCACCTCTGCCTGCTTAAACAGATTGTCAACACTCTCATTCACAGATGCGGTTGCATCAATTTCTGCCGCAGTATACGACGGCCTTGTCCTAAGTCTTGCCGCTGCAGAGGTTTTGCTCTTTTTCTCGGTAGCCTTCCTTTCACCGGGGAAGGTGTAATCTTCGCCGTCACCGTCTAAAACCTCGGCTGTAACCCAAAAATCTATTGCTTCAAGCACGGCATCACGGCTAAGGTGCAGTTTTTTTGAAATATCATCAACACTCAGCACCTTGCCGTTCTTTTTAAAGCAACTGAGAGCGTATATGTATATCTGCAAATATTCAGCACGGGCAAGTCTGCCCCACTTTTCAACAAAACTGAACTCCAGTTCAAATCCCTTTCCCATTCCTTTTTTCCTCATTACTTTCCAACACAAAACCGCTCAAAAACACGGTCGATAATTTCTTCCTGTACGGTCTGTCCTGTCACCTCACCCAAAGCCTCAATAACTTCCTCAAGGTCAACATACAGCATATCCGAAGGCACGCCCCGCCTTACACCGTCAATCATACCAAGCGCAACATTCTTTGCCTTAATAAGTGCATTTTTCTGGCGGTCGTTTGAAATAAACACATCATCCGCATTTATCTCGCCCTGTAAAAACATCTGTGCAATCTTTTCTTCCAAGCGGTCAATCCCAATAATTTCGCCATCCTTGGGAGTTGCCGTAAGAACAACAAATCCCTCATCAACACCAAGAGCCTTTGCGAATTCACTTTGGCTCATATGTGCACCCTTGTCCGTCTTATTTAATATTACTATTACGTTTTTGCCCTTCATATACTGAAAAATTTCCAAATCTTCGTCGGCAAGCCCCTGAGAGCTGTCCACAACAAAAAAGCAAAGGTCGGCGTTTTCAATATTTTCACGAGCCTTCTCAATTCCAATCTTTTCAACCGAGTTATCACTTTCTCGGATTCCGGCAGTATCAATCAGCCTAAGTGCCACACCGCTTAAATTGACATATTCCTCAATGGTATCACGGGTTGTACCAGGAATATCTGTGACAATCGCCCTTTCACATCGGCTAAGTGCATTAAGAAGTGACGACTTACCCACATTAGGGCGTCCTGCAATAACGGTGGTAATACCCTCACGCATAATTCTGCCGCGTGAAAAACCGCCAAGCATCTCGTCAATATCCGATGCAATATCACAGATGCGTTCTTCAAGCTCGCAAGACGACATATCGTCAATCTCTTCGGGATAGTCAGCTATTGCCGAAATATTTGCCGCAAACTCAACCGCCTTATCACGAATTTTATTCACCTTTTCGGAAAGCCTTCCCGAAAGTGCCTTTGCGGCATTTGACTGTCCCAAGGTGGAATTTGAATGTATCAGGTCAACAACAGCCTCTGCACGGATAAGGTCCATCTTGCCGTTGAGTACGGCACGCCTTGTAAACTCGCCCGGCTCTGCCTGTCTGACCCCAGCCCTGAACAGCTCCTCCATCACAGACTCTGCCGCCATATATCCACCGTGGCAGTTTATCTCAACCACAGTTTCACCGGTATATGACCTTGGCGCGCGCATCACAACAACCAAAGCCTCGTCAAGAACAGCCCCGTCTGCCTGCCTTTTTATGTCTGACAGTGTCAGCTTATGGCTTTCAAGGTCTGCAAGGCTCTTTCCGTTTTTAGGAAAGGTAATTTTGCCTGTCATTTTCTCGGCATACTCGCCGCTTATTCTGATAATGGCAATGCCCCCCACACCCATAGGCGTGGCAATAGCGGCAATTGTGTCAAAGGCTTTCATAATCTACTCCATTTAATCGGTTATCGTTTTTTCTTTCTTGATACAGTATGATAGACTGTTGAGCTCTGCCCAATAGAGGCTGAGTGAAACAGCATAGCATATTGGATAAGGCGAGCAAATTTTTTGTCAGACAAGTCTGAAGCGGAGCAAATGCTTTGTGCCTTTGCGAGAATTCAGGCACAGTATGGCGGAATAATTTGCCGTCCTTAGACAATGTGATAGACTGTTGAGCTCTGCCCAATACTAACCTTTTTTAATGTTTGATATAATCTCTTTTACAGTCTTTTCAAGCTCGGTGTCTGTTCCCATATCGGATGCAATCTTTCTTACGTTATGCAAAACAGTTGTATGGTCACGGCCGCCAAAGGCTTCACCAATTTTGGGGAACGATGGGTCGTCAAGAATTTCACGGCAAATATACATAGCAATCTGTCTTGGAAGAGCAATATCTGCACTGCGTTTCTTTGACACAAGCGAGCCTTTTGCAAGATTGAAATACCTTTCGGTTTCCTCGATAATCAACTTGGTTGTAATTGTACGTCTTGGCTGAACAGACAGAATGTCCCGAAGAGCCTCGGTTGCAAGCTCCATCGAAATCTCATTGGTGCGCTTGATACCCGCATACACCAGAATTCTCTTTACTGCACCCTCAAGGTCACGAACATTTGATTTAATGCTGTCTGCAATAAATTCAACAATCTCGTCATCAACCGACAGATATTCGCTTTGAATTTTATTCTTCAAAATCGCCATTCGTGTTTCAAAATCAGGCGGCTGAACATCAGCCAGCAAGCCGCTGTTGAAACGTGTAACCAATCTTTCTTCAAGCTGAGGAATTTCTGACGGAAGTCTATCCGAGGTCATAACAACAAGCTTGTCCTTTTCATAAAGGGCGTTGAAGGTATGGAAGAACTCTTCCTGAGCACGTTCCTTGCCGGCAAAGAACTGAACGTCGTCAATAAGCAGCAAATCAACGTGTCTGTATTTATTTCTGAAATCCTGATTGTTCTTTTTCTGAATTGCATTGATAAGCTCGTATGTGAACTTTTCGCTTGTGGTATAAAGAACTCGTTTCTTGGGATAATTTTCGATAAAATAGTTACCTATTGCCTGCAAAAGATGAGTTTTTCCAAGACCGCTTCCACCATACAAAAACAATGGATTTGAATGTTTTGCGGCATCCTTTGGACGCTCGGCAAGGGCAAGTGATGCAACATATGCAAGGTCGTTGTTGTTGCCCACAACGAATGACGAAAAGGTGTATTTTTCATTAAGGGTGTTTTCCACCATAATAGAATCAACCTGTTCTTTTTCCTTGCTTTTTTCATCAACAACCACGTCAATATCAAACTTATGCGAAGTAACAGCCTCAAGACTGCTTTCGATAAGCGAGAAATACTTGGTCATTATCATATTTTTGTTTACGGCAAAGGGAACCTTTAAAGTAATCTTGGTTTCATTAAGGTCAATTGCCTCAATCGGCTTTATCCACGAATCAAACGAAACTGCCGAAACCTCGTCAGCAAGTTCTGCCTGAACCCTCTCCCATATACGCTTTAGTTCTTCCACGACACTACTCCTTCTCAGTTTAAACTACAGATTTATTTTACAGCAACAAAAGTTGCCGTTTTTCTACATTAATATATTATATAATCGCTTTATCGCACAAATAACATCATAACGAGGTATCGGGGAATTGCTTTGCATTTCCCTTATTAAAACACCGTTTTGATAAGGGAAAAATGCAAAATGCATTTTTCCCCAAGATACGATCATTATAACAGATTTTTCAACCTTTTTCAATAGCTAAACCCCGAATTTGTCCGTCTATTTTTTAACAATCTTCCCAAACCACAAAATATAGATTTTTAAATTTTGCCTCCTCCCAACATATTCGGTTTTTTGTCGCCAAAAAAATTTTTATAATTTTTTCCTCATCTAAAGTCTTGACAACTGGATAATCTTGTGCTACAATAAGAAGGCTGTTTTACAGATAATTATTAAATTTCAAATAAACGTTTTCGTATTGGAGGGATTACAGATGCTTAGAACATTCCAGCCTAAGAAGAGACACAGAGCTAAAGAGCATGGTTTCAGAAAAAGAATGTCCACCAGCAATGGTCGCAAAGTTTTAGCAAGAAGAAGACTTAAAGGCAGAAAGAAATTGTCAGCCTAAAGACGCCTTTGTGCGTCTTTTTGACTATTACGGGCAAATTTACCCGTATACGTCACATTTTGCGTCAGATAACAACGGGAGATAGCCTATGCGAAAGTCCATTGGCGGGGCGGTGAGCCTCGTTCTCAATACACAGTTCAAAAAGCTATACACCAAGGGTAGCTCTCAGGTCTGCCCCTCGGTTGTTGTTTACGCAAAACGCAATGGTCTTTCCCACAACCGATTGGGAATTACTGTCAGCAAAAAAATCGGCAAGGCGGTTGTACGCAATCGTGCAAAACGCCGTCTGCGTGAGGTTTATCGTATAAACTCCGCAAACATTCTGCAGGGTTTTGACTTTGTTCTGGTGGCACGCGGCCGCACGGCTGAATGTCCGTATGAAAAGTTATCTGCAGACTTTCTTCAGGCAGTAAAAAAACTTGGAGTATACAAAGATGAGTAAAATTCTGTCAAAAATCTTTATCGGATTAATTAAATTTTATCGACGGTTTATATCACCCCTTACTCCCCCAAGCTGCCGCTTTTATCCTACGTGCTCGGAATATGCAATTCTTGCCATCCGCAAGTATGGGGTCTTAAAAGGCTCTGTCAAAGCTATATGGCGAATCCTTCGGTGCAACCCATTTTCAAAGGGTGGCATTGATATGCCCTGATGACATCTGGCGTCATTACCCGGCACATAATTAACCTTACTATCGGAGGATACTTATGTTATCGTACATTATGACGGCCCTGGGATGGATTCTTGATTTGTTTTACAGAATTATCGGCAACTATGGTTTTGCAATAATTCTGTTTACAGTATTTATCAAGCTGATTTTATTCCCCCTGGACCTTAAACAAAGACGGTCAATGGCAAAAACTCAGAAAATTCAGCCACTTATGATGGAAATACAGAAAAAGTATGCCAATGACAAAGACAAGCTTAATCAGGAAACAATGAAATTGTATCAGAAATACGGCATCAACCCAACAGGCGGCTGTCTGCCAATGCTTATACAGTTTCCTATAATTATTGCCCTTTATTGGGTTGTAAGAAAGCCTATAGTTTATATGATGGGTGTCAGCTTTGAAGACACATGGCGCATTGCCGAGGCATTCAACACCTGGGCGGCATCAAATATCGAGGCTCTGCCCGAGGCTCTTTCAAAGGTTGTTCCCGTTACCTATCAGGAAAAAATGTCAAACAATACCTTTGGCAACAACGAAATCCAGATTGCCCAGATGATATTCAAGCACCCAGAAATATTGCAGCATCCTGCAATCCAGAACTGGGGCGAAACCATCAAGCCAATTGACTTCAGCTTCTTTGGAATGGACCTTTCTGAAACCCCCAACTTCGGAAAGCTTTTGGGATTATTCACAGGAAATGTTGCAAATATAACCCTCAGCACAGTTCTGCTTTGGATTATTCCTGCGCTCTCGGGTTTCAGCTCATGGCTTGCAAGCTATATTTCACGCCCCGAAAGTGCCAAAAAGGACAAGAATATTGTTCTTGCTGAAAACGAAAAGCCACAGAACAATTCCGGTGCAACAGGCGATACAATGAAGACAATGACTGCAATTATGCCCTTGTTCTCAGCATGGTTTGCATTTACGCTTCCGGCGGCAATCGGTCTTTATTGGACAGTAAGCAATATTATTCAGATTTTACAACAGATATATGTTAAAAAATTCTTTAATAACGACATTAGCCTTGAAGAATTAGAAGGAGAAATTAAAAATGTTAAAAATAGAAAAAAACGCAAAAAATCTCGATGAAGCATTAGAGCTTGCGGCACAAGAATTAGGCGTTGCCAAAGACGAGGTTGGCTACACCGTAACCAAAGAAATCGGCAAGGGTCTTATGAAATTCTTAGTAGGCTCTGAAATTGAAATTGTTGCATGGAGAAAGGCAGACGAAGAAGCCGAAGCACCAAAAGCTGCTCCCGTTGCAGAAAAACCCGCTAAACGCGAGAAAGCACCAAAGGCTGAAAAAGCTGAAAAGGCTGAAAAAGTTGCTAAAGCCGAAGCACCTGCTGCTGAAGAGGCTCCTGCACAGGCAAAGCCGGAGAAAAAACATACCGAGGTTGACGAAGATTTTGTTATTCCCAAAACAGCAGTTGACGATGCAAAATATTTTGTATCAGAGCTTCTGACCAAAATAGGTCTTACCTTTGAGCTTCATATCAAGCTCGACAGAAATATCATCAATATTGATGTGTCTGGCGACAAAATGGGTCTTCTTATCGGCAAGCGTGGCGACACACTTGATGCTGTGCAGATGCTTGCAGTTCTGTACGTAAACAGAAACAAAAATATGCCTTATGTAAAGGTTAACATAGACACCGAAAACTACCGTTCAAAGCGTGAAGATACATTGATAAGACTTGCTCACGGTTTAGAGCGCAGTGTTCTCAGAGATAAGAAATCAATCACGCTCGAGCCAATGACAGCAAACGAGCGTCGCATCATCCACTCGGCTCTTCAGAACAATCCAAGAATAAGAACTCACAGTATCGGCGAAGAACCCAACCGTCGGATGGTTGTGTCACTTGCAAAAACTGATGCAGAATAATTCATATACAGTCATCTTTTATACAAGATGACTGTATTTTTATGAATATTTATGAATATTTATGCAAAAAGACTATTGATTTTTTCACAAAAATGTGTTTTAATATAGGATATACTGATGAATTTTTATGCAAAGGAGATTTTGCAATGCAAAAGATAAAGGTTTTCATTGACGGCAGTGTCGGCACTACCGGTTTAAGAATACACGACAGACTTTCTGAAAGACAGGACGTTGAACTTATCACCCTTCCCGAAGAAAAGCGAAAGGATTTAAACGCAAGGGCAGATGCCATTACATCTTCCGATGTTGCATTTTTGTGTCTTCCCGATGCCGCATCAAGAGAAATTATCGAGGCGATTGGCGACTGCGACACAAAAATTCTTGACACCTCAACAGCCCACCGTACAAATCCCAAGTGGGCGTATGGTTTCCCTGAGCTATCAAGTGAGTTCCGCAGCAAAATTCTTGCATCAAAACGAATTGCAGTACCGGGCTGTCACGCCAGCGGCTTTTGCTCTATCGTTGCACCATTGGTTGCAAACGGCGTAATCTCTCCGGATTATCCCATCACCGCCACATCTGTCACAGGCTACAGCGGCGGCGGAAAGAAAATGATTGCCGAATATCAGGATGCCGAAAGACCGGCAGAATTTGACGCACCAAGACAGTATGGCATAACACAGACACACAAGCATCTTCCTGAAATGAAGGCAATTTGCGGTCTTACATACGAGCCTTGCTTTTCACCCATTGTTGCCGACTTCTACAGCGGAATGACGGTTACAATCCCGCTTTATGGCAGAATGCTCACCAAACAGATGACCGTAGCTGAAATTCACAAATTATTTGACGAACATTATAAAAATCAAAAACTGGTTAAGGTTCTGCCCCTTGGATTTGACGGAATGATAGGCACAAACCAGATGTCAGGCAAGGACTCAATGGAAATAACTATCTGCGGCAATGACGAGCGAATACTTATTGCCTCCTCCTTTGACAACTTAGGCAAAGGTGCATCAGGTGCCGCAGTTCAGTGCTTTAACCTGATTACAAACAGTGACGAAACAACCGGCTTGGTATTGTAATACAGAAAGGAAATTTTTTATGAAACAGATAAACGGCGGCGTTTGTGCGGCTATTGGCTTTAAGGCAAGCGGCATACACGCAGGAATACGCAAAAACAAAACGAAGAAGGATTTATCGCTGATTATCAGCGAAACACGTGCAGCGGCGGCAAGTACATACACACAGAATCTTGTCAAAGGCGCACCTATATATGTTACAAAAACCAACATTGCCGACGGCTATGCACAGGCAATCATCTGCAACAGCGGCAACGCAAACACCTGCAACGCAAACGGCATCGAGATTGCAGAAGCTATGTGCGAGCTTGTCGAAAAGCACACAGGCATTTCAAAGACCGACGTTGTTGTTGCCTCAACAGGTGTTATCGGTCAGCCTCTTGACATCACCCCCATTGCAAACGGTATGGATGCCCTGACAGCCGCATTAAACAGCGACGGCAGCAACGATGCGGCAGAAGGAATTATGACCACCGATACCCGCAAAAAAGAAATCGCATTTGAATTTGAAATTGGCGGCAAGACCTGTCACATCGGCGGTATTGCAAAGGGTTCGGGTATGATTCATCCCAATATGGCAACAATGCTTGTGTTTGTTACAACCGATGCAAATATCTCCCCTGAAATGCTGCAAAAGGCTCTTAGTGCCGACATTCAGGATTCCTTTAATATGATTTCGGTAGACGGCGATACATCAACCAACGATATGGTTTCAGTTCTTGCCAACGGAATGGCAGAAAACCCCAAAATCGAAGGAATTGGCAAGGATTATGATGCTTTCTGTAAAGCTTTATCTGCAGTTACCACCTACCTCTGCCGCAGTATTGCCAAAGACGGCGAGGGTGCATCAAAGCTGCTTGAAAGTCACGTAAGCGGTGCAAAGGACACAAAAAATGCAAAAATCATTGCAAAATCTGTTGTGTGCTCCTCGCTTTTCAAAGCAGCAATGTTCGGCTCGGATGCCAACTGGGGACGTATCCTTTGTGCAATCGGCTACAGCGGTGCAGAATGTGACGTTACATCGGTTGCGGTTGACCTTGCATCCGCATCAGGCAGAATTTCGGTTTGCAAAGGCGGCAGCGGTGTTGACTTTGACGAAGATTTTGCAAAAAAAGTTTTAAGCGAGGACGAAATTATCATTGATATCACCCTTGGTGATGGTGACGGCAAAGCAACCGCCTGGGGCTGTGACCTGACATATGACTATGTTAAAATAAACGGTGACTACCGCACCTAAAGCGATTTGAAAATTCTTGTTTTTTCACAGAAAGGAACTATCTTATGAATAAATTCCCTATTGCAGACCGTGCCGAAATTCTTATCGAGGCACTGCCCTACATACAAAAATACTACAATAAAATTGTTGTTATCAAATACGGCGGCAACGCTATGCTCAACGAAGAACTGAAAGAGGCCGTTATGGGCGATATCCTTCTGCTTTCACTTATCGGCATCAAGGTTGTGCTTATCCACGGCGGCGGCCCCGAAATTTCAGAGATGCTGGCAAAAACAGGTACAAAAACCGAATTTATTGACGGTCTTCGTGTTACCGATAAAGACTCAATCGACATTGTACAGATGGTGCTTGCAGGCAAAATCAACAAAAGTCTGGTAAACCACATCCAGACCAAAGGCGGCAAAGCAATTGGTCTTTGCGGGCTTGACGGACATATGATTCAGGCAGAGCAGCTTGATGACATTCACGGCTATGTAGGCAACGTAACAAATGTTGACCCCACCCCCATCCTTGATGTGATAGAAAAGGGCTACATCCCCGTTATTGCAACTGTTGGCTGTGACAAGGACGGCAACGTATACAACATCAATGCCGACACAGCAGCGGCAAAAATCGCAGGAGTTCTCAATGCAGAATGTCTTATTTCAATGACCGACATCCGAGGTCTGCTCCGCGACAAGGATGATGAAAACACCCTTATTCCCGTCGTAAAGGTCAGCGAGGTTCCCGAGCTTGTCAGCGAAGGCATCATTTCGGGTGGAATGATTCCCAAAATTGATTGTTGTGTTGACGCTATCCGACAGGGTGTACACAAGGTATTTATTCTTGACGGACGTGTTCCTCACGCAATCCTGATTGAAACCCTTACCGATGAAGGTATCGGCACAATGGTTATTTAAATTGAAAGGAGCGTATCCTTTATGCAGGATAAAGATATGTCGCGTGACTCAAAAAAATCCCGTCACAATGCTATAATCAGGCTTATTTCCGAAAAAGCAATCGAAACTCAGGGTCAGCTTACCGACTTTTTGATTGAGGACGGCTTTAAGGTCACTCAGGCAACGGTTTCCCGTGATATCAAGGAGCTTCGGCTGATAAAGATTTCCGACCGTGGCGACAAATACAGATACGCACTTCCGGGCAGAGATGCAGATGTTGACATCAAGGCACGGTATGCGGCAGTTCTTACTCACGCCGTAATCACCGTACAGAGTGCCGGCAACCTTGTGGTTGTAAAAACCATTCCAGGCTCGGCACAGGGCTGTGCAATGGCAATCGAAACTCTTGACTTTGACAGGGTTGTGGGCGTTATCGCAGGTGATGATACAGTTTTCATCGCTATGAACAGCCCCCACGACGCAGAACATTTTGCGGATAAACTCACCCAGGTAGTAAACTGATTAAAAATTTTAAACCTTCTCCAATTTGCCTCCCTTGTGCAAAGGGAGGGCGACCGCATTAGCGGTGGAGGGATTGGCTAAGATTACGGCTTTAGCGGTGGATGAGGTGAATTATGAACATAAAAGAAAAAGACCAAAATTATATAATGTCAACCTACGGACGCTTAGATGTTGCTCTCGTTTCGGGTAAAGGAAGTACATTGCAGGACTCAGACGGCAAGGAATACATCGACTTTGGCAGCGGAATTGCAGTAAACACCTTTGGTGCCTGCGATGACAATTGGGTTGCGGCAGTTACAAATCAGCTCAAAGCAATTCAGCACACATCAAATTACTACTACACAAAGCCCTGTTCTGACCTTGCAGAGCTTCTCTGCACAAAAACCGGTATGAGCAAGGTGTTCTTTTCAAATTCAGGTGCCGAGGCAAATGAGTGTGCAATAAAAGCGGCACGCAAATACGGCACCGACAAAAATCCCGAAAAGAACATTATTATCACGCTGAAAAACAGCTTCCACGGCAGAACAATCACCACACTTTCGGCAACAGGTCAGGATGTTTTTCACAACCACTTTACCCCCTTTACCGAAGGCTTTGTTTATGCCGAGGCAAACAATATCGAAGATTTAAAAGCACTTGCAAACCCCAACTGCTGTGCAATTATGTTCGAACTTATTCAGGGCGAGGGTGGCGTTCTTCCCCTGACTCAGGAATTTGTTGACGCAGCCGTGGAAATTGCGGCAGAAAATGATATGCTGATTGTAGTTGACGAGGTACAAACAGGCAACGGCAGAACAGGCAAGCTCTACGCACATCAGCACTACGGTATTCATCCCGACATCTTTTCAACCGCAAAGGGTCTGGCAGGCGGCTTGCCAATCGGCGCAACCGTATTTTGCGAAAAGCTTTCAGACATTCTTCCCGCAGGCAGCCACGGCTCAACCTTTGGCGGAAATCCCATTGCAGCGGCAGGTGCAGTGAACGTGCTCACACGTCTTGACGATGAATTTTTAAAGACTGTACGTGAAAACAGCGCCTATCTTTGGGCAAAACTCAAAGAAATCAAAGGCGTAAAATCCGTCTGCGGTCTTGGATATATGATAGGAATTGAAACCGAAGCCGATGCCAAGGAAATCCTTAAAAAATGTCTTGACAATGGTCTTCTTGTTCTTACCGCAAAGGACAAGGTAAGACTTCTTCCTCCCCTTAACATTACCAAAGAGGAGCTTGACAAGGGTATAGCAATTTTAAAATCAGTAATCGAATCACTTTAACCACACCACTCCCAAAAGTCCTTCACTTTGCCTCCCTTGCCTAAAGGGAGGGGGACCGCATTAGCGGTGGAGGGATTCAAAAGGAGGATGGCACGCATAGCGTGACGGAAGGGTTGTAAAGATTACATCACATTAACATAAAGGAGCAAAAAAATGAAACATTTACTTAAACTTTCAGACCTTACCTCTGATGAAATCACCGGCATACTCGACCTTGCCGACCAGCTTAAATACGAAAAGAAAAACGGAATCCCCCACAAGCATCTTGAGGGCAAATCTCTGGGCTTGATTTTTGAGAAATCCTCTACCAGAACCCGAGTTTCATTTGAAGTTGGTATGCAGGAACTTGGCGGATATGCGCTATTCCTCAGCTCAAATGATTTGCAGATTGGCAGGGGCGAGCCTGTTGAGGACACCGCAAGAGTTCTCTCCCGTTACCTTGACGGAATCATGATAAGAACCTTTGCACAAAAAGAGGTCGAAGATTTGGCAAAATACGGTTCAATCCCGATTATAAACGGACTTACCGACTACTGTCATCCCTGTCAGGTACTTGCCGACCTTATGACCATCCGCGAAAGGAAGGGCAGCTTTAAAAACCTTAAGATGTGCTTTATCGGCGACGGCAACAATATGGCAAATTCCCTGATGGTTGGTGCAATCAAAATGGGTATGAGCTTTGCAATTGCCTGTCCCAAGGGTTATGAGCCGGATTCCGACCTTATGAAATGGGCAGTCGAAAACGGAGAATTCCTTTGCACCGAATCTGTTTGCGAAGCGGCAAAGGATGCAGATATTCTGGTTACTGACGTATGGGCATCAATGGGTCAGGAATCAGAAATCGCAGACCGCAAAAAGATATTTGAAGGCTATCAGATAAACGCCAACCTTATGAGCGCAGCAAAACCCGATGCAATGGTACTTCACTGCCTGCCCGCACACCGCGAGGAAGAAATTACCGCCGAGGTATTTGAAGCCCACGCAAGCGAAATCTTTGACGAGGCAGAAAACCGCCTCCACGCACAGAAGGCAGTTATGGTAACCTTGATGAAATAAGGCTAAGTAAAATTGTCCGAAAAACTAAACACATATACAACCCCCTTGGAACTCAATGTTCCAAGGGGGTTTAAAATCATCTTATTTAGTTACATTTTGCGTTCTCAAGAATTTTTTCAACATCTTCCTTTTGGAGCACACTCAGGAATGTAAACCTCTTTTCAAGTGACTTTTCAATCAGCTCAATGCCCCGCTCCTTTTCACCCATCGAGCACAGCATCTGTCCGTAAGCATAATATGGTTCGGGGAAATGAGGCTCTTTTTCAAGAAGCTTTTCATAAAGCTCCTGCGCCTTTTCGGTATCACCAACCAACGCATATGATTCCGCCAGATTATCCATAATAACCAGGTCGTCAGAGTTAAAATCAAAAGCTTGCTTGTTAAATTCCAAAGCCTTTTGTCCGTCACCTTTCAAAACATACATAAGACCCAAATTCTGATAAAGGTTTGTATTTTTGAAATCAATCATTGCTTCCTCGCTCATTTCGATAGCAAGGTCAAGATTGCCGCACTTCCATTCGCAAAGAGCCAGCATTGCCTTAATTCTCTTTTTCGGCGCAGCCTTTTTTGCATCAAGCGATGCGTGGGTAAGAACTGTTCTCGCAAGCTCTGGCTGACCGTCACGCAAAAGAATATATCCATAATACCAAAGACTGTTGGGGCTAAGCTTTCCCATTCGATTTGCAATGGCAAAACGCTTAAGCGCACCGCAAGTATCGCCCTTGCTGAACTTCATCTTGGCTGTAAACGCCAGAATTTCAGCCCCTTTTGCAATGATAATCGCAATCAAAACTATTAATGTAATTATCGGAAACATAATCGTCTACTCCTTTAGTAAATGATGATTAATTCTTATTTTACAATCCCTCAGTCACTCAACAGCAAAATGCTCTCGCATTTTGCAATCCTGCGCTATCGATATGCCACCGGCATATCGTCTTAACGCTCCGACCCTTTACACAAGGAAGCCTTGTAAACCGTATCGTTAAGCCCTCCTTGTGTAAAGGATGGTGGCAGCCGAAGGCTGACGGGGGGATTGTTTCAAAAAAAACCGATTTAATCAGTGGTTACTTTAACCCAAGCAAAATTAACCAAGGTTGTTTACTGTACGTGGATATGGCAATACGTCACGGATATTACCCATACCTGTAAGGTACATAACCGCTCTTTCAAAGCCAAGTCCAAAGCCTGCGTGCTTTGTACCGCCATAACGACGCAAATCAAGGTAATGTCCATAATCCTCGGTGCTTAGTCCAACCTCTTCCATTCTGGCAAGAAGAACATCCATACGCTCTTCTCTCTGGCTGCCGCCGATGATTTCGCCAATTCCGGGAACTAAACAGTCCATAGCCGCAACGGTTTTTCCATCATCGTTAAGACGCATATAAAACGCCTTGATTTCCTTTGGATAGTCGGTAACAAACACAGGCTTTTTAAATACCTCTTCGGTAAGGTATCTCTCGTGCTCGGTCTGCAAATCAATGCCCCATTCAACGGGATATTCAAATTCCTTGCCGCTGTTTTTAAGAATTTCAACCGCCTCGGTATAGGTTACGTGGCCAAATTCATTTTCTAAAATATTATTAAGCCTTTCAATAAGACCCTTATCAACAAAGTTATTAAAGAACGCCATTTCTTCAGGTGCATTGTCTAGAACATATCTGATAACAAACTTCAGCATATCCTCAGCAAGCTTCATATCGTCCTTAAGGTCGGCAAAAGCAATTTCAGGCTCAATCATCCAGAACTCAGCCGCATGACGTGTAGTGTTTGAATTTTCTGCACGGAAGGTCGGGCCAAAGGTATAGATATCGCCAAACGCCATCGAGAAGGTTTCGCCCTCAAGCTGACCGCTTACGGTAAGAGATGTTTCTCTGCCAAAGAAATCCTGCTTGTAATCAATTGCACCGTCTTCTGTTTTGGGAAGATTGTCCATATCAAGGGTTGTAACACGGAACATCTCGCCCGCACCCTCGCAGTCACTGCCTGTAATGAGAGGTGTGTGAACATAAACAAAGCCACGCTCGTTAAAGAATTTGTGGATTGCATAAGCAATAACCGAGCGCACACGAAAAACTGCCGAGAAGGTGTTTGTTCTTGCTCTCAGGTGTGGGATTGTTCTTAAAAACTCAAAGCTGTGACGCTTTTTCTGCAGAGGATAGTCAGGAGTGCTCTCGCCCTCTATCATCACATTGGTTGCCTTGATTTCAAAAGGCTGCTTTGCATCAGGGGTAAGCTCCAGCACGCCCTCAACACGAAGTGACGCACCAACATTCAGCTTGCAAAGCTCGGCAAAGTTGCTAAGCTTTTCGTCCTCAATTACCACCTGAATATTTTTGAAGAAGGAACCGTCATTAAGTTCAACAAAGCCAAAGTTCTTTGACGCACGAAGTGTCCTTACCCAGCCGTTAACCGCAACGGTTTTACCCCCTAATTCATTTGATTTTAAAAATACTTCTTTAATTTTCATTTAAAAACCATCCTTAAATTAATTCCATAATTAACTATCATATATTATACCGAATATTTTTCTAAAAATCAACCATATTATGTATATATAATGAAAATTTTTGGATAAAATATTCTATAAGTTAAAAGAAAGGCAGAGATGCACGGTGAAATTTATCTCAACAGGAGCACGGCAGAACCCATACGAAACCTTTGACGACGTAAAACGAGATGCGGATATGGGCCATCCTCGTTTCAGTCCATCCTACTACGAAACCGCAAAAAGGGCAAAGTCTGCCAAAGATCGTCGGTTAAAATAGTTCCAACCATAATGCAAAAAGAAGAGTGGTTGCACTCTTCTTTTTAATTATTTTTTGTGTTTGTTTTATCATTCAGCATTTTTATTGTTTCAAGGTAAGCCTTTTCAACCTCGGTCAACGTCTTTTCCTGATACTTTCTGTATTCTGCCACTGCTTTTTCCATAGCTTGTTCGTGGCTGATTTTCCCTGCATCTGTCAAAAGTTTTTCGCCTGTTGAACCCAAAATGTTGTCAAGCTGAGTTATATAGTCCTTCATATACATAGGCTTTTTTCGCATAGCTTGAATTTCTGCAAAATCAAAATATCCTGAAACCAGGTTGTTAAGCACCTTTAATTCATCTGCTTCAAGATAATTTTCGGCAATCTTTATATCTTCTGCAGTTGGCATATTACCAGTAAATGAAGTTAATCCCATAAACGGCTTTTCGCTGTCGGCTCGTTCAAAAATCACCTCAGCAGCAGTATGTCCGTGTGCGGCATAATGCAATTTATTCTGTACAATTTTAAAGAAAGTAATTGATTCTGTTCTTTTGGGATCATAGTCAACACTTGTTGCATATAAATCAAGCACCTGACGATAAAGCACTTTTTCGGATGAGCGAATATCTCTGATTCTGTCAAGAAGCTCTTTCCAATAGGTTCCGCCGCCTAAATTTTTCAGGCGTTCATCATCCATTGTAAAGCCCTTTATCATATATTCTTTAATTCGCTCTGTTGCCCATTGTCTAAAACGAGTAGCAATTACAGATTTTACTCTGTATCCTAACGAAATTATCATATCCAGATTATAATGCGGAATACTTCTTGCGACCTCTCTTGTACCCTCAAGCCGAACCTGTCGGAAATCCCGACAGGTTGAATTTTCATCTAACTCACCTTCGGCATATATGTTTTTTATATGCTCTACAACATTAGTACGAGAAGTCTGAAACAGCTCTGCCATCTGTTGTTGCGAAAGCCAGACCGTATCATCTTCCAGCTTCACATCTATCTTCATACTGCCGTCATTATTCTGATATATTACAATTTCACCATTATTAAAATCGTTCATACCATTTTCTCCTACTCAATTATTTCCCTTCCGTTTCGGGCATCATAGTGCAAAATCATACCACGGTCTGTTGCAATCTGCCACACAGGAATTGCAAGGATGTTGAGATAGCTCTCAGCAGTTTTGCCTATGTAATATCCCGGCTTTATGCTGACAATTGTGTGCGCTGTGTTTTTTTCAAGCCTGTCGCATTTCACAAGGTCTGCTAGGATACTGACAACATTAACATACGGACTTGTACCTCCTGATACGCTCATTCCTGATATTATATTTCTGCCCGAAATAGCATAAATTCCCATGCCCGATATATCAAACGAAATGTATGCATCAAAAAACTCTGATTTGTCTTTTTTTACCGTAAATATAGCACGAGTGCCATCATCCACAAGGTTAAATCCATTAAATTCGTAAGCCTCGGGCATCATACCAAACGCCTTCATTTCATTACGGCACAGCTTTTCGATATTCTCACGTGAAAAATCACTTACCGTGCCCGTTGGCTTTGTCTTATACAGTTTAAATTCGTCACCCTCGATTGTAAGTGTCCCCCTATTGCTTTTATAAGTGCCTGATGGCTCTTCGGTGTACTCTTCGCCAAGAAATTTCACTATCATATCACGGTTACTGCCAAACATCTTTTCAAGGTAGAAGTTATAAATATCCGGCGAATCCGGAACCTGCACCGCCTCAGGCAGATATATCATATTTTGGGCAAGAAGTGCCGAAACATTTTTAACCATAATTTGTTTTTCTTTTTTTTCATAATTTCTTGCGCTGGACAAAAAGCACAGCAACATAACATTAATCGCCGCAAGCACAAGAATAAAAACCGTTTTCATTCTTCTTAAATCCATTTAAAAGTCCCCCTGAAAATCCCAAACCGCAGAGGTTTCATTGTTGTCGCCGCAATACATATAAACCAATATCCCATTATTCAGAGTCTTTACTGCAGGCTTTTGACGCCGATATTCCTGTGCCGCTGTCAGAATGGGCTGACTTTGGGTGGTGTCCATAGTCTTCTCAATAGTCTTTATCCACATTTTAAATTCCACAAGAACGCCGTTTTTTATAACTGCCGAAACAGCCGCTCCGTTGCCCATAGAAACTCTAATTCCATCCACAAAGTAATCAAGTTCCACACCGTCATGACGGAAATCTGTAATTCTCAGCTCGGCGTGATGCTTTTCGTCCTTGACGCCGCTAAGGCTGTAGATTTTTTCTATAACATCCGAAATCCCCGCCACCATCGAATATGCCGACGCCGGGCCAGATGAGCCGATTGCAATGGGCACACCCTCGTTTTCGCCAAGAGCTTTATATTCAATTCTGCCTTGAGGATGCAGGCTAAGACTTCCTGTTTCGCCAACATAAATCAGCGCTCCGTCGGTATTTTCATACTGGCGCACAGTATTAGGATTATATCCGAATAAATTTATAAGACCTGTTGTTACCTCGGTAGCTTTAGTAAAGTTTATTCCGCTTTTATAAATTCGGGGCACATCTATTAAAATATTACTTGTATCAAATGCGTCCTTAGGGGCAACAAACATAGGAGCAAACCCGCTTTCTTCCCCTTCGATTTCAAAGCCAAAGCTAAATTCTCTGCCATTACCCAGCGAGGCGCCGATTACGTTTTTAAAAACCTCGGTATCGGTCTGCAAACTTACTCTTACAATTTTGCCTTCCTGAGAATCTTTAATATATACATTCAGCAGGGATTTTAATTCTCTGTCAGGAACAAACAAAATCTCGCTGCAGCTGCTGACCGCACGACTAAGCCCGCTGTCCTTGACACCGTAAAACAAGCCTTCAAAGCCCGTAGCCCGCGGTGTCGTAAATTTCACATAAACCGCATCACCCGCAAGGCAGTTTTTCCATTGTTCTTCATCCGACGCCAGAATATCTGCCGTCTTAACAGAGTAAATATCACGTACAGTTACATTAATTTTTTCGATAAGCTGCAGATAATCATTGTCAGATTTTTTGACCATTCTTCTGTCATCCCCCGAAACAACCAAAACCCTTTCGGGCTGTGAAAGCTGCCAGAAGGTATTCACCACATTCTGTGTGGTGTTGTCCTTACCGTCGATAAGACCTGCCGTATTTTCTGTCCCCCAGAAGAACGTCCCTATTGAAACCTGACCTTTATAAAGGTCAAGCACCGCCATCAAAAGATACAAACAAGACGCACAAAGAAAAACTATAATCGCCGTTTTGCCTTTTTCAATCAACGCATTTCTTTCGTCACGGGTAAATTTTTTCACAACAGCAGCCCTCCTTTTATATATTCTGTAAACATTATTTAAAGCTTATTAACCGGCTTCCTTTATATTTTAAAGTTCCTTTTTCGTTGATTTGATAATTGTTATACGAAAACTCCGAAACATTAAACGACAGCTTTTTGTCTTTTGTTTTGAATACGACAACATAACCTTCCTGTTTGCAAATCGGTGGGTACTTAGAAACTATATCAGGCTTGTATTTATCAAACACTTCTGCTTTAACAGTTTTAACGGGTGCGATTTTGCCGTGGATTAACTTTTTTATAATAAGCCCCCAACATAATAAAAACAGTATAACAAAAAACAAATTAACTACCTTATCCATTATAAAACTTATCCTTTCATCTTCATTGTATTATATCATAGATGTGTAGGAATTGCAAACTATTCACAAAAATAAACATCCTCCCGCAGGTGGTATTTCATTTTCGGGCATAGCCCTACCCAAAACCCGCTATCGAACCACGCAAGTCTTAGCGTGGTTTTCGTTATACAACAAAAAGACGAGATTTTTCGTCTTTTTGCCGGTAGTATTATTTAATTGCCCGTTATACTGATTTTGATGATATAAATGCTTCACATTCTTCCAAAGGAAGTGCTTTTGAATAATACCACCCTTGAACATAATCACAATCAGATTCTGACACAAGTGTATTCTGATTTTCTGTTTCAACGCCTTCGCAAATAACTTTTATATCCATATTATGAGCAAGAGCGATTATTCCGGCAAATAAGTTTTTGCCATTTTCAGATTCGGTTTTAAGCAAAATATCTCGGTCAATTTTAACCACATCAATAGGATAGTCACAAAGGTTTGCAAGCGATGTATAACCGCTTCCAAGGTCATCAAGGTAAATTCTAAAGCCCAGTTCTTTTGCACGAACCACATTGTTTGTTGCTGTTTCTCTGTTTTTTTCTATAGCATCCTCGGTAATTTCTATAGCAATTTTTGCTTTATCAAATGAATAACTGTTTGAAATCATAAGGAGCTTATCTATAAAGTTTTCTTCGGAGAGCGTAATTCTTGTAAAGTTACAGGAAACAGCGATGTTGCTGTATTTAGTATCCTTCCATTTTTCAAGCTGACGGCAAGCAAGCTCAAACATATTAAAATCGTGTCTTGATATTAGTCCTGAATTTTCCATATTTTCAATATATTTACCCGGACCTATCAGCCCGTTTTCACGACTGTCCCATCTTGAAAGTGCCTCTGCCGACACAAATTTTTTTGTTTTGTTATCAGCAATGAACTGCAGATACATCTTAAATTCATTATTTTCAAAACCCTTTAAGATGCTTTCTGTAATTTTCTTTTCTTCCTGAACCGTATTCATAGAATGGGTGTCACAATACATAATTTGCTTGTCTGTTCCAAAAATCCTGTTACAGTTCTTTCTCAGATTAAATAACAATATTTCGCAGTTTCTGTCTGCCTGCACAAGATGATAGGCTGCTGCGTGGAAAACAAGCTTGTTGCTTTTATCCTTCATACCCTCAAAGCTGTTAAGCTTATCCATAACTTCTTTGACTCTTTTTTTAGCATCCTCATCATTTGTAGACTGGTACGCAAGGGCAAAGCCGTTTTCGGTAATTCGTGCAGAGATTTCTCTGTCGCCCGGATGCTCCGAAAGAACAGATGCTGTGTATTTTAAAACCTCGTCAAATGAACTGTCGCCGTGGTAGGAACGAAGGTAACTGCTGTCTAAAATAATATATGCAACGTGATACAGATTTCTTGAAATATCACCTATGGTGTACCTGAAATG
>JAZNBG010000038.1:0-27548 GCA_045586925.1 Clostridia bacterium
ATATAATAGGAATTTACTACTTATCAGTACTAAACTCCTATTATACAAAAACAAAATTTAAATTGCCCGTGCAAAATTTTCGGCTGCACCGAAATGCACTTGGGCAAACAAAGCGTAAATGCTCCGACCGCCGCAAGGCGAACGGCGTAGCCGCTTTGTTCTTTCATATCAAAGTTCAGTATTCGGTTAAATTTTTACATAAGGAGTGGTATTATGTCAAAAACAAAAAAAATCACTTTGAGCGCTGTTCTTGTAGCACTATCTTTTGCATTGGTGGTTGTGTCAAAGTTAATACCTGCACCCTGGATGCAGGGCGGTTCTGTCACTATCGCAAGTATGGTTCCGATTATACTTGCCTCATTACTCTTGGGCACAAAGTGGGGGATTGCCTGTGGATTTGTCTTTTCGCTTATTCAAATGATGACAGGCTTTTATCCGCCCCCTACCCAGAACTTTATAAGTTTTATTGCCGTAATATTTCTTGACTATGTTGGTGCCTTTTCAGTTTTGGGTCTTGCAAATCTATTTGTAAAACTCATGGGCAGTAAATCCTGGACAATACCTTTAAGCGGAACCATCGTCACCGGTTTAAGATTTATAATGCACATACTCTCAGGCATTTTAATCTGGGGCGTGTATGCTGAAGGCAGCAGTGTTCTGGTATATTCAATCACCTACAACGGCTCGTATATGATACCCGAAATGGTTATTACAACTGCTGTCCTTGCAGCTTTGGCACCCAAACTTAAAGGAAAGTTTAATATTTAATTGTTTTGCGTAAGCAAAACTAGTAACTTGTCAAGTATTTCGGGCAAAAAGAAACGACAATTTTCTAACGAAAATTGTCGTTTCTTTTTGGCAAGAGAGAACAATAATGATGCAGTTAATTTTGCTGATCAAATATTAGTCGTTCATACTTAGTATTTTTTTCTAACATTTTCAATTAAAATAGTTAATGAATTAAAAAACTGCTGTATTTTTACCCCCAAATCATTTCTCATAAAATCTGTTACTTCATCCTTAGATGCATACTCATTCAACGTACTCTGAAAGCACATCCAATAATCCGTTACACTATCAAAACACTCTTTAAATTGCTTTAAATCATAAAAATTTGTATTGTAATATTTTGTTACGTCCGCTAGCAAATTTTGTATCGGTATAATATGTTTATTTACTATGTCAGAATTTCCCCGCATAGAATAAAAATTCGCTTCAATCATGCAATCACTAATATGTTTTAATTTATTTAAAAAACTCATTACTATTTCATCTTTTAATAGTCCATTTTTATTATACAAGTTTCCCTATTACTTCAAAATCCTCGTTCGTATTTAGGGAAAAGTGAATAGTGAATAGGTAATAAGTAAAAATCCCCGTTCTTACGAACGAGGATTTTTGGTGCGCCAGAAGGGACTCGAACCCCTGACCTACTGGTTCGTAGCCAGTCACTCTATCCAGCTGAGCTACTGGCGCATATTGGATAGGCAGTTTAATCTGCTACCAACGTTTATATATTCTACCACACCTTTTCATAAAATGCAAGCCTTTTTTTAAAATTTTTATAAATTCTTTATGTAACACTATTGTAAATATTTTTTCATTTACAAAAACATTTAATTTTGGTATACTTGATACTAGTCAATTAAACAAATTTCTCAGGAAGTGTTAATATATGAAAATCAAAAATGTACTCAAGACAATCATTTCATTAACAATATGCTCAGCCATTATTATTGGCTCTGTTGCTGCTTTTGCATCTGTTCTTGGCAGCACAACTATAGATAGCTACACTATGCAAATTGGCGAAGGTCTTGAATTTACCCATAATATTTTTTACAGCGACCAGAACGGCGTAGGCAAACAAAATGAAAATTACATCACCTACACCCCCAACAGTACAGTTATCCCCACCATTACCTACGGCACCACTCTTTACGGCGGAAACACACTCTCTGACCAGGTTTCAACTATGGAAAATCAGGGCATCGACATCCTTGCAGGTACAAATGCCGATTATTTTTCCAACCAGACTCTTGTTCCTATGAGCACCGCAATAGTTGACGGCAAAATTCTCACCAAGGATGCCTCCGGTCAGGACGCTATCGGAATACTGGATGACGGCACCGCCTTTATATCTTATGTGTATTTTAACTCAGTCCTTACACGCGAAGACGGAAGCGAAGTAAATATCTACAACATAAATAAATACCGTCAGCCATATGCCGCATATATGATGACGTCTGAATTTTCTGACACTACCCGAAACACAACAAAGGGATTTGATGTAATCCTCGGCTCAATCGAGGGCGAAATGAAGCTTGGAGAAAGAATTACAGCAATAGTAGAATCCGTTGCTGAAAACTCATCTGCCATTGCTATCCCAAAGGACAAAATTATTATAACTGTTGACTCAAAAGCTCCCGCAGAATTTCTTACCCCCATCTCCACCCTTACAGTCGGCGA
This sequence comes from Clostridia bacterium, assembly GCA_045586925.1. Lineage (GTDB taxonomy): Bacteria > Bacillota > Clostridia > Monoglobales > Monoglobaceae > SIG440. Next base: position 2,467 of record JAZNBG010000038.1, read on the forward strand.
AAAGGTGAGTATAAATTTCAGTGCAACAGGCGACAGCCGATGGTCAAAGGTTAAGACAGGAATGGGTTCGGTTGGCGGTAGATTGCTGATAGGTGGCGAGGTTAATTCAAATCTGCCAACAGGTGCCGCTCCGCGTACAGCAATCGGGGTTAAAGAGGATGGTGGTATTGTTCTTTATACCCTTGACGGCAGACAATCAGGACACAGCTATGGTGCTCAACTAAAAACTCTGGCAAAACGTATGAAGGAACTTGGATGCATAGATGCACTTAACCTTGATGGCGGCGGTTCAACGGCAATCAGCGTTCAGCTCCCGGGAAACGGCTATTCCTCTATTATGAACAAACCCTCCGACGGTACAGAACGCAAAGTATCTACCCATTTTATCTTTACTAACATTGCCGAAAAAACCGGTGAACCTGCACAACTGCACCTATATCCCAAAACGTCGTATATTCTCAAGGGGGCAACCCTTCAACTTGATTTAAAAGCAACAGACAGCGGGTTTTATCCCACAACTATTCCCGACGATGTGGTGTTCAATGTTCAGGAAGGGAAAAAAAGTACAATTTCTCAAAATGGCTTATTTACTGCAAAAGACAGCAGCATAGTAACAGTTTATGCAAAGAATGGTTCGTTAAGCGGTTCAACATCCGTTACTTGCCTTGAAACACCCACAAGCATAAAAATCAAAAACAACTCAACAAAGAAGGAAATAACCGATCTTATCCTAGACCCCGGTGAAACCGTCGCACTGTCTGCCGAAGCATACGGTGGATATAACAAGCTGATTTCAACAAATGACTGCTTCAACTGGGAATGTGACAGCAACATCGGTACAATTGACCCATCGGGTGCTTTTGTTGCAACAGATAAATATGGTGAAAAAGGCAGTATCAACATCACCGCAGGTGATAAAACTGTTACAATTCCTGTAAGCATAGTTATGGCAGACAAAAACGACCCAAAAGCTTATCCTGTAATTGATATGTTATTTGAAAACGGTGCTCTTGCAGGCAAAATCAGCTGTGAATATAATATTTCAACCCCAAAAGAGGGAATTACCCTTAAAGCAGACGGCAAACCCGCCGATATATACTACAACGAAGAAAATGGTGAGTTTACCGCTGAACTCCCCACAGAAACACACAAAATAACCGTATGCGCCACCAACGATTTTGGCTATACTACCTTTAAAACGATGACATCTGCAGAAAATTCGCTTGAAAGTCCGTTTGCCGACACCGAAGAACATTGGGCAGAAAACATTTTAAGCTATCTGTACCATCAGCAAATAATAAGCGGCGACCCCACATCAGGCTCGCTGAAATTCTTTCCGCAAAAGCAAATGACCCGTTCGGAATTTGCGGTTATGATGGTAAATTATCTGGGTGTTGACCCTGCGGATTATTCAGAGGTATCACTTCCCTATTCAGACCTTGATACCATTCCATTCTGGGCACTTGACAGTTTTAAAGTTCTTTATGACCTTGGAATTGTCAAGGGCAGATATGTAAGCGATACCGAAAGCTGTGCCGACCCACTTTCATCAATCAGCCGTGCAGAGGCTTCAACAATAGTGGCGCGCACCCTGCCGCAAGGCTTCTTTAAAACAGCTATAACTGCTCCTGATAAATCAGACGTTGCTCATTGGGCTGAAGATGGCATTTCGGTTCTTTTGAACATTGGTGCTATGAAGGGCTATGAGGACGGAACACTGCAGCCGCAAAAGCCTCTAACCAAAGCTGAGGCCGCAAAAATTCTGTACTCTGCAATGTAAGTATTGACAAATCACAAATTCTGAGTTAGAATATAGAAAAGATTATTCCGGTAGGTAAGGCTACCACAGGGATACGGATTGCTGCCGCGAAATGGTGGAGACACTATTAGCTGGTTTGAACAGGCTATATCGAATCAAGGTATCGTCTAATGCAATTTCATCGCCCTGCGAAGCTAAAGCTCGAACGGTGACATCGCATATTGGGGTATATTCAATTTCCCTGTGTCATTGTTCAGTATTGACACAGGGATTTTTCTTTTTTATTTTGTAGAAACAGGAGGAAAAGCAGATGATTGAAGAAATTTTGACATTAATAGAAAATAAGGAATTTGTCAGGCTGCGAAGTACTCTGTCTGAAATGAATGCCCCTGATATCGCGGCAATGGTTGACGAAATACCAGAAGAATACGTTTTACGTCTTTTCAGGCTGTTGCCCAAAGAGCTTGCGGCAGACACCTTTGTAGAAATGGACGCAGATACGCAGGAGCATCTTATCAAGCGTTTCAGCGATAAGGAGCTTCACGATGTTCTTGACGAAATGTATCTTGACGATACAGTTGATATTATCGAGGAAATGCCCGCAAATGTAGTAAAGCGAATTTTACGTCAATCCGACCCCCAAACACGTTCGGAAATCAATAAAATCCTTAACTATCCCAAAGATAGTGCGGGCAGCATTATGACAATCGAGTATGTGGACCTTAAAACGCATATGACCGTTGCCCAAGCCTTTGAGCGAATTCGCAAAACAGGTGTCGATAAAGAAACCGTATACACCTGCTATGTAACCGACCAGAACAGACATCTGCTAGGGATTACCACCGTTAAAGATTTGCTTTTGTGCGACAACTGTGCAAAAATCGGGGACATGATGGAGACCAATGTCATCTACGTTGACACCTTTGTCGATAAAGAAGATGTTGCAAACCTTTTTAACAAATATGACCTGTTGGCAATGCCTGTTGTTGACAAAGAAACACGTCTTGTCGGCATCATCACCGTTGACGACGTAATTGACGTCATTCAGGAAGAGCATACCGAGGATATCGAGAAAATGGCAGCTATTCTGCCCTCTGAAAGACCATATCTTAAAACTCCTTCATGGGAAATCTTTAAAAACAGAATTCCGTGGCTTATGCTGCTTATGCTGTCCTCCACCTTCACAGGCAAAATTATCAGTTCATTTGAAGAAACTCTTGCTGCCTGTGTAGTACTTACCGCATTTATTCCTATGCTGATGGGTACTGGCGGTAACTCGGGTGGGCAGGCGTCTGTTACCATTATCCGCGGTCTGTCACTTGGCGATGTGGAAATGAAGGATATCTTTAAAGTTCTTGGCAAGGAGCTTGTGGTATCACTTCTTTGCGGAGTTGCCCTTGCTGTTGTGAACTTTGGCAAAATGATGCTTATAGACCAGGGTGCGATTATTGCATCAGGACAAAGTCCGGTTACGGTTTCTCTTGTTGTTTCACTGACCTTGCTTATTACGGTTCTTTGCGCAAAGCTTGTAGGCTGCAGCCTTCCAATACTTGTAAAACGTCTTGGCTTTGACCCTGCTGTTATGGCAAGCCCCTTTGTTACAACAATTGTGGACGCTATTTCGTTGCTTATTTATTTTGTTATTGCAATGCAACTTTTGAATTTTTAGAAAAATATTAAGCGGATGCAAAAGCATCCGCTTGTTTTATCAAATTATTCCCCCGTCAACAACAATTGTCTGACCTGTTATGTAATCTGCACCGTCGGATGCCAGAAATAAAATGCTTTCTGCAACTTCCTTGGGTAATCCTATTCTGCCAAGAGGAATATCCTCACAAAAAGCATCTACATCCTCTTTTGACAAATGAGCATTCATATCGGTATCAATCATTCCGGGTGCAACACAATTTACATTTATCCCCGAGGGTGCAAGCTCTTTTGCCAGAGCCTTAGTAAAACCGATTACTGCCGCCTTAGCCGAGGAATAAATCACCTCACAGGAGCCGCCGCATATTCCCCAGATTGAAGATACATTTATTATCTTGCCCGCCTTTTTCCCCACCATATGTGAAATAACCGCTCGGCTGCAGTTCATCATTCCAAAAACATTGGTGTCAAAAACTGCCTTTGCATCAGCCACCGAAAAATCGGTAAGCAAACCTTGCCTGAGTGCAATTCCGGCATTATTTACAAGAACATCTATCGCACCGAACTTTTCAATTATATCTTCTACCATTTTTTCTGTCTGAACAACATCAGAAACATCCGCTTTGAATATTTCGGCACAGCCGCCCAAAGCCTTTATTTCATCGCACAGGCTTTGAGCTGCATCTTTGCTGTTGTTGTAATTCATTGCCACCCTGTATCCTTTTTCTGCAAACCTTTTTGCGGTTTCACAGCCAATCCCACGAGAGCTACCCGTAATTAAAACCGTTTTCATACGTTTTCTTCCCTTCTCTTTTGTATCTTTTTAGCAATGGAAATATACTCTTTTTCTCTCTTTGAATAATTAAAGCTATCATATTTCAGACATTTATCCAAATGACGTAAAGCAGCACAAGCATATTCTGCTGCTGCATCAGGCAGACCCTCGTTGTCAAATCCAAAGCTATCACATAAAATTTCAACTGTATTTTTAACATTCACCGATGCTGAAATCAATATGGATTTAAGAGTAAAGTCCGACCTGTCATACAAATTTGCAGACATCACAGGGCTTGCCAGCCTTGCCGCCATATCCTGAAGTGTAACACCCACAAACCTTTTTTCATCGCGGTTGAACTTATGCTTTGCCGATATTAGTTCAAAAGCCGTTGAAATAACCGCATTTTCAAAAAGCTCTCTTTCTGCATCAGCCTTCCGTTCTGCAGCTATTTTTTCGGATTTTTCCTCTCTTTTGATATCTGTTATTTCCTTCAAAACTCTTTTTTCTTTTTTCCCGATAGTATCCTTGCGGTTAGACTTACGTTTCATAGGCAGAAGTTTTGACATTCCAACTATGTCAAAGTCTATATACTTTCGTTCGGCATCAACTGCGGCAACCTTTACCTTTACCTTGTCACCCACAGTAAAGGTACGTTTTGTTTTCAGCCCTGACATTGCAATTCCGTTTTCGGTCATAATATAAACATCGTCTTCCAATGCTCTTGCCGGCACAAACCCCTCCACAGTATCAGGAAGCTCTACAAAAAAGCCTGATGACAATATGTGGGTGATAATCCCCTCATATCTCTCACCAATTTTATTTTGCATATATTCTGCCTTTTTTACAGACTTCCATTCAAGTTCTGCCTCTGCTGCGTTGATTTCGGTGACAGTAGCAGTAACTGCTGCACTGACGGCAACCTCAGCAAAATGTTTTCTGCGTTTTTCAGACAGATTCCCTTTTAGACTTTCTTTTAAAACTCTGTGTACTGCCACGTCCGAATAACGTCTTATGGGCGATGTAAAATGGCAATAGGTATCAAATCCCAATCCAAAGTGTCCCGCATTATTTTCGCTGTATTTTGCCTTTGCCATTGCCCTGAGCAACAGGTAACTTACAACCTCTTTCATATCTGTTCCTTCTACACTGCTGAGTACACGCTGAAAATCTTTTGGTTTCATATCGGTGCTGAATGGAAATTCAACCCCAAGCAGTGGCAGAATCTCGGCAAGCCGTTCCAAGCGCTGGTTATCTGGACGCTGATGGACACGATACACGCAAGGCAGACCCTTTGATGTCAAATGCTTTGCCACGGTTACATTGCATATAAGCATAAATTCTTCGATAATGTTGTTTGAGATAGTAATAGGGTATCTTTCCACCATAACAGGCACACCCTTTGGGTCAAGAGTTATTTTTGATTCGTGAGTTTCGAACTCAATCGACCCATCATTTATGCGTTTTTTGTTTAAAATACCTGCCAGCTTTTTCATCATTTGCAAGGTTGCGACAAGATGCTCGTACCTTTTGCATAATTCCTTATCTCCCTCAAGAATTTTCGTCACATTTGCATAGGTCATACGGGCGGCAGACTTAATAAAACTGTCACATATTTCATAGCTTTTTACCTTGCCCCGTGGGGTTATTTCCATAAACACCGAAACTGTAAGCCTGACCTTGTTGGGTTTCAGGCTGCACAGCTCGTTTGAAAGTTCAAATGGCAACATAGGAATGACCGTATCAATAAGATATACGCTTGTACCACGAGCAAATGCCGCACGGTCAAGAGGAGAATTTTCGGTTAGATAATGAGTTACGTCAGCAATGTGCACGCCAAGACAGTAATTACCGTTTTCAAGAATGTCTAAGGATACCGCATCATCAAAATCCTTGGCATCATCACCGTCTATGGTGAAAATCAGCTTGTCGGTTAAATCCTTTCGCCCCGACAAATCATCAGTTCTTACATCTGCGGGCATTTTTTCTGCCTGACGAACCGCTCCCGGCGGAAACTGAGGCATTATATGATATGCACTTAAAATATCAATAAATTTCATAAACAACAGCAACCATATATAAAGTTGCCTCTTCCCTCCTTTTTCCTTAGTGTGCCCCGCAAATAATCATTATATTTATATGATACAAAAACCGCTCCACTATATGTTGGAGCGGTTTGTATATCAATTAGTTATTGATTATTCAGCGGTTGTTTCAGTCTGCTGTACAGCGTTATCTACAACAGGAGCTTCTGCTTCATTGTCACGTGTTGAATATACAGCAAGAACGATTGAGCTTATAACAAAGAGAGCTGCAACTACTGCTGTAACCTTTTTGAGAACTCCGTCAATTGTTCTGCCTTTGTTCTTACCAAAGAAGGTTTCAGCACCACCAGCAATAGCGCCTGAAAGACCCTGCTGCTTGCCGTGCTGCATAAGAACTGTACCAATAAGAACAATAGCAATAATAACATGAATAATAATCAAAGCTGTTTGCATTTTTAATTTCCTCCTAAATGCCTGTGTTAATTAATAAATATATCAAACTTAGTCCTGATTTTTGCGCAGGAAAACCGGAACATCAATTCCGTCGTCCTCGCTTGCTTTGTTTGCTTTTGTATAGAAATTTGTTTTTTCTTCAGGTGTTGAAAATACAGGAGCTGCAGGCTCATCATCAAATACAGCCTCTGCCTTTTTCTCGCCGATTTCCTCCATCATTGATTCGAAAATTCCTTTTGCAGTTGCGTCTGCAAACGGAGAGGCATCTTCCTTTGCTTCGCTTTCGGCTTTAGCCTTTACGGGCGCAGAACCATTTGTACCGTTAAAGCCTGTAGCAATAACAGTAACCTGCAATTCATCGCCAAGTGATTCATCAATGATTGCACCAAGAATGATGTTTGCATCATCGTCTGCCGCCTCGGTTATCAGCTGAGAAGCTGTCTGGATTTCAAGAATACCCAGATTGCTGCCACCGGTAACATTAAGGATAACACCCTTGGCACCCTTAATTGATGTTTCAAGCAACGGACTGTTTATAGCCTTTGCCGCCGCATCATGAGCGCGGTTTTCGCCGGTAGCCTTGCCAATACCCATATGTGCATAACCTGTGTTTTTCATAATAGTTTTAACGTCAGCAAAGTCCAGACTGATAAGACCGGGTCTTGAAATCAAATCAGATATACCCTGTACACCCTGTCTAAGAACATCGTCTGCCGCCTTGAAGGAATCTGTCAATGTTGTTTTTGTCTCCGCAATTTCAAGGAGCTTGTCATTGGGGATAACAACCAATGTATCAACCGAATCTTTAAGGTTTTCAATTCCTGCAACTGCATTCTTTGCACGTATAGCGCCTTCAAACCAGAAAGGCTTTGTAACAATACCTACTGTAAGTATACCCAACTCTCTTGCAATTTCTGCAACAACAGGAGCCGCACCGGTACCGGTACCGCCGCCCATACCTGCAGTAACAAACACCATATCTGCATCCTGAATGGCAAGAGCAATTTCGTCACGGCTTTCTTCTGCCGCCTTTGCGCCAACCTCAGGAACTGCACCTGCGCCAAGACCTTTGGTAAGCTTTGCACCAATCTGAATTTTCTGAGTCGCCTTAGAAAGTGTCAGATCCTGCTTATCTGTATTCACTGCGATAAATTCCACACACTGAACTTGTGCTTCAATCATTCTGTTTACAGCGTTGTTTCCGCCGCCGCCAACACCAACAACTTTTATTTTAGCTGGGCCTGCTGTTTCAGTATCAAACTCAAACAAAATAATTCCTCCTATCCTTAATAGAGCTCGTCCGTAAAATGGCTGAACAATTATTTGTCAACGGTCAAAATAGTCAATGTCTGCCGCTCTTTTATATTCTGATTTATATGTAAAAATCTACTTTGCCCCCAAAAAGGGGATACTTCTCCACATATACATTTTATTTTAGCATTTAATTTTAATTCTGTCAAGAGAAAAACACTTTATTTTCAAAGGTTTCGTAAAAAATCAAAACACTACTCTTCGCTTTTATCGTGCTTTTCAGACTTTTCTGCTTAATTTTTTTCTTCCATCTGCTCGGATTCCGCCGCCTTAAGTGCAAGGCGGGCAATACGTTCCTTTTCTCTTGCTCTGCGTTCAAAATAAATATCGGCTGTAATTCTGCGTATTGATGCCACGTTGTTAAATATTCTTACGCCAAAAACGATAATTGCCGCAAAATAAAGGTTGATACCCAAAAGGTCGCCCATATAAGTAAGCAGCATTGCAAGAATTGCATTTGAAACAAGACCCATCATAAACACATTAAGATTAAATTTTTTGTTAAGGTTGGCAAGAAGTGCCCCAAACACCGAATCAAGTGCCGCAACAATAGCAACCGCCACATAGATAAGTGCCGCCGAGCTAAGGTTGTACGGAATTATCAGTCCCATCAAAACACCCAAAATTCCTGCTGCAATATAAATCATTATTCGGTCACCTCCGGCTCAACAGGCTGTGCATACTTAAACGTTCCTGCACCTGTATATTTTTTTACAAAAAGCTTATTGCTCTTTTTTATGGTAACATCAATTCCATAAAAGCCTGCTTCGTCAATAGCTCCGCCGGGCATCCTTAATGCATTTTCTAATGTATCAGGGTTGCCTATTGCCTTGATTTCAAATGGTGCTGCAAGTTTTGTATTGTTAATGCTTACCGTAGGGCCCGCACAACGTATCTCACTGGTTGCCAAAATTCTTTCGTCATTTATCGAAAGTGCCTCAGCACCTGATGCACGCAATTCATTTAATATTGTAAGCAAATAGGTATCGTGTACTATTCCGTAACCATCATTGTACAAAACAGAATTGGGGTTTTGTACTGCACCATCTTTAATTGTAACTATAATTCCGCTTCCCTCAACATCGGTTAGCCCTGCAATTGTTTCGGCACGCTTAAGCTCGTCCCGCAGTATCTTTGTAGCACCACCGCTTTCAGACACCTGTTCTCTGTACTTCGCAAGGTCGTTCTGCAGTTGCACAATCTGCTGCAGCAAATCCTCGTTCTTTTCCATCTCAGTTTTTAAATCGGTCTGCAGGGTTTCAACTCGGTTTGAAATCTGACCTGCAACAGCATTGGTTTTTCTTACGCCTTTAATCTGCCAGGTTATAGCAAACACTACAATAAAAACCATTACCGCCATTGATATCTGGAATTTTTGCTTTTTGTTAATCCTCATTTTATTTTGCATCCTTCTTTATTGATTTTCTGTGTTTTCTTCTTTTTCAGCGACCTTATTCTCATCCTCCGGTGTTTTTTCCGCAGTTTCTTCCTCATTATTTTCTGCATCTGGTTGAACAGCTTCCGCTTTATCCTGCGGAGTTTCACGGGGACCTACATAAAGCTTGTCACCACGATAGTCAAACAGAGCCTTTTCATATTCTGATATGTTTTCAGCAATAACCTTTTTGCTGAATTTCAGCTTGTACTCCATGTTGTCATAACTGCCCAAAAGCATATACAACCGATTTTCGTAGTCCAACTGCAAATCGGACAAATCAGCAAAATTAATATAATTTATTTTGTCAAGCATCTCAAGGTCAGAAAGAATTTTCATACATTCAAACAACTTACCCGCCCTTGCATCACCTTCGGCAGTAATACTTTCACCAGGCACAGTCGATGCAATTTCAACACCTTCAATCTTTGCAATCGCAGGGGCTTCGCTTGTTTCCTCTCCTGATAGAACCTTTATAATCTTTCCTTGCAAATCAATCATAAGAAAACGAGATTCGTGCTCGGTATACGCCACAGGCTTTGCCTCTTTGACCATAATTTTAATCTTATCAGGAAAAACTCTGCGCACATTAACATCTGCAATCTCAGGGTTATCCGCAAGTCGTTTTTTTATGGCACGAATATTAGTTATAAAAATATTATTACCACTTTGAACCTGTGCAAGTTCCAGTATTTCCTCCTCGGTCATCGCCTGTTGACCAACAGTGTATACGGTTTTTACATTAAAGAACGGTGCTTTTAGTACAGCCACAATCATTCCAATGCACACAAGCAAAAATACAAAAACCGTCATGCGTCGCCTTATACGATTTTTACGTTTCTTTTTCAGCATAGTGCGCTTGATACGTTCTTTATCTTCAATCGTTTCTGCACTTTCAACTTTGGTCTTTTTTGACTTTTTTACAACCTTCACCGTATACTCTCCTTTCCCACAACTTGTCCATATACGTTGCTATGCATAAGCATAGCAGTATCTTATTTTCGTTTAATGGATGCACCCAATGCCGAAAACACATCCTCAATGTGTTCATACCCACGGTCAATGTGGTGTATCCCTGAAATTTCGGTATCACCAATCGCCGACAACCCTGCAATCACCAGTGCAGCGCCGCCACGCAAATCTCCCGCACATATTTTTGCTCCCTGAATATAATTGTTCCCCGTAACCGCTGCAAGACGTCCGTCTACAATTATGTCTGCTCCCATCTTTATAAGCTCCGGCACGTGCTTGTATCTGCTTTCAAAAATATTCTCCACAAAAACCGTTGTACCCTCAGCCGTGGCAAGAGCCGACATAAACAAAGCCTGAGCATCTGTAGGAAACCCGGGATATGGCGATGTCATAATCTTGCCCAAACCCCTTGGCCTTTCAGAACACTGAATACGTACATAGTCTTTTCCTGTGCTGATATCGCATCCCGAATCCCTGAGCATAGAAAGAATAAGCCTTATATGCTCTGCATTAATATTTTTAAGAACAACATCTCCGCCGCAGCAAGCAACCGCACAGGCGCAAGTAGCCGCAAAAATTCTGTCGGAAATTATATTATACTCTACTTTTTGTAATTTTTCAACACCTATTATGCGAATTATTTCAGAACCTGCCCCGGAAATTTTTGCCCCCATTGCATTAAGGAAGTTTTGCAGGTCAACAATTTCAGGTTCACGTGCCGCATTGGTGATTACTGTTTCGCCCTTTGAAATCGCCGTCAGCAGCATAATATTTTCGGTTGCTCCCACGCTTGGAAACAAAAGATTTATGGCCGTAGGAGATATTTTATCTAACTTGCAATAAATATTTCCGCCGATTTCCTCAATAGTTACACCAAGCTGTCTGAACGCTTTAACGTGCAAATCAATAGGCCGAAGTCCTATGGCGCATCCGCCCGGATAGGAAATAACCGCTCTCTTTGTCCGTGCAAGTAATGGGCCTAAAAACAGCACCGATGACCGCATACTGCACATAAGTTCGTTTGAAATCTCATACTTTTGTATATTTTCGGTATTAACCATTGCCGTGTGGTCACAATATTCGGCTCTGCCTCCAAGCTGTCTTATAATTTCAAGAGCTGCCGTTGTATCTGCCAGTTCCGGACAGTTATGTATAATTGATTTATCCTCGTTTAAAATAGTTGCGGCAAGAATTGGCAGGACTGCATTTTTTGAGCCCTGAACTTCAACCTCGCCGCTCAGTTTTTTCCCTCCGCAAATTAAAAGTCTGCTCACCGTAACACCTCCGGATAGAATTCAGTCTGTTTACCTACATACTATGTAATTCCCGAAACTGGTGTTACATCAATTTGCTATTTAGTTAATCTTTTTAATATTTTGTATATCCTATCTGTAGAATCAGGAATACCAATACTTTTTGAGCCACGGCTCATTTTTTCAAGAACGCCGGCGTCCTCCAGAATATGACTGACAGCCGCCTCCAGCTTATCTACGCTTAGCTCACTTTCACGGATTACAACAGCACCTCCGGATTTTTCAACAGCCCGTGCATTGTGTTCCTGATGGTTTCCTGCAACATATGGCGACGGTATCAATATTGCCGCCTTGCCCAAAGCTGTCATTTCACTTACCGAACCACCTGAACGCGCTATTATCAAATCTGCCGCATTAAGAGCTAAATCCATATCATATATATACTCTGAAACTCTAAGCTTTTCGTATTTTTCGGGCTGGATACCGTTGTCTTTAAAACGCTCCATTACCCTCTCGTACTGATTATTCTTTCCTGAGGACATAATTATCTGATACTTGCCAGACTTTACAACACGTGATATCCAGTCAACAGCAACCTCATTAATTTTTTCGGCACCAAGGCTTCCGCCAAATATCAGTATGACTCTTTCGTCCCCAAGACCAAGCTTTGCCTTAGCTGATGGCTGATTTTCTGCCAAAATAGAAGGTCTTACAGGATTTCCCGTTATTTCTATGCGACGGGCTTTAGGGATAAAAGCCGCCGCCTCTGCCATACTAAGTGCAACAACATCCGTAAACCGTGATAAAATTCTTATGGTAACACCCGGATAGGCATTTGCCTCGTGAATGAGTGTGGGCAATTTCATCATTGCCGCAGCAAAGAGCACCGGTCCCGCAACATATCCACCTGTACCAACAACCACATCCGGCTTAAAATCTTTTATAATTTTTCTTACACGACCTATGCCGTCAAAAATTTCGGCAACTGTTTTAACGTTTTTTAAAGAGAGCTTTCGTTCAAAACCATGGATTTTAATAAATTCTATGTTATATCCTGACCTCGGGACAAGAGTACTTTCCATCCCTTTTTCTGTACCTATAAACAGGAACTCACTGTCAGGTTCCTGCTCTTTTATATAGTTTGCAATCGCAACGGCAGGGTTAATATGCCCCGCTGTTCCGCCACCTGCAAATAAAATTCTCATCAAAATGCCAACCTTTCATTTATTTTGAATGTTTTGACACATTAAGCACAATTCCCATCTCGGCCATGGTTATTGCCAACGCCGTACCACCATAACTGAAGAACGGCAAAGGCATACCCGTAACCGGTATTGAAGATGTTACAACAGCAATATTCACCAACGCCTGAATTGCAATAAGCCCGATAATTCCCGTTGCTAGAAGTGTACCAAAAAGGTCAGGAGCCTTGAGTGCAATCTTTATACCCCTTGTGATAAGAAATATAAACATCAAAGAAACCAACACCGCCCCCAGAAGTCCGAACTCCTCGGCAAGAATTGAAAATATAAAGTCATTCTGAGGCTCAGGAATATTTAGATATTTCTGTCTGCTTTGTCCAAGCCCGGCACCGAAAATTCCTCCTGAGCCTATCGCATAAAGTGACTGTACAACCTGCCATCCCGAACCCTGAATATCCTCAAATGGGTCAAGGAATGAAAGCACACGTGCAAGACGATATGGAGATTTAGCTACCACAAGTATAAGAACGGGGATTACCGGCAGACACAGAATAAGAAAATGTCCTATCCTTGCCCCTGCTACAAACATCAGTATAACGCAGCTTGCCACAATCAGCATAGTACAACTGAAATGGGGTTCCATCATAATTATCATTGCCACCACACCGATAATTGCTATGTACATCAAAAAAACGCTAAAGTTTTTCAGTTCCTTATAGTTTTTTGACAAACTATATGAAAAGAATACTATCATTGTAATCTTAGCAACCTCGGATGGCTGAAAGTTTATAGGGCCTATATAAATCCAGCGACGTGCATCATTTATCTTTCTGCCTATTCCCGGAACAAGTACCAGAAGCAAAAGTAAAATACTAAGACACAAAGCCGGAAAAGCCCACTTTTTTAGTTTGCGGTAGTCATAGTTTGCCGTAATAAACATACCGATACTTCCCAGAATTGCCCACATAAACTGTTTTTTGAAGTAGTAAAAGCTGTCGTGGTTTGTGGCTTCGCTTGCATAGGCAATAGGACTGCTGGCACTTAACACCATAAGCAGCCCGAATGTCAGCAATATATAAACTGCCACCAGAAACTGAATATCCATTCCCTTGGTAGCCACAGCAAGGTCATTAATTTTAGACACAATAAAACCTTTGCCTGATTTATTCGATTTTCTTAAATCTGTTTTTTTTCGTGTCCGTTTCATAATCGCAGGGTCTACCTTTCTTTTTATTATAGCTTCAAAAAATTAAGCAAAAAATCCAATTACGCAAAGCGCCGCTGTTATCAGCGAAAATACCATTACAATCTTAATCTCGCTCCATCCACACATTTCAAAGTGATGGTGTATGGGGCTCATTTTGAAAATACGTTTGCCCGTCTTTTTAAACCAGGCAACCTGAATTATAACCGATAGTGTCTCCATCACATAAGCAAATCCCACTATCAAAAGGAGCAAAGGATTTTTCATATAAATCGCCATTGCAGAAACGGCACCGCCTAAAAATAGTGAACCAGTGTCGCCCATAAACACCTTTGCGGGATATTTGTTATAGATTAAAAAGCCTGCCAGACCACCCACCAACGCCGAACTGAAAATAACCACAGGAGTCGAACCTGCCAGACTTGATGTAATCAAATAAAAAATACCCACAACAATGGTTATGCAAGTAGCCAATCCGTCAAGACCATCGGTAAGGTTTACACTGTTTGTAGCCGCAGTCATAACCAAAATAATAAGCGGAATATATAACGCATAGTGCAGTTTAAGAGTTATACCGGTAAAAGGAACTACAATGTCAGTTGCGACAATTCCACTGCTTACCATCCATACCGAAAAGCCCAAAGATACAATAATCTGCAAAGCAAACTTCTGAGCCGCACGCAAGCCTAAGTTTCTTTTAAGAATAACCTTTATATAGTCGTCTATAAAACCAATAGCACCAAAGCCAAGTGCCGCAAGTGTTATTGCAGTAATTCCCAAAACAATGTTTTTGTCCTTACCAACTCCGTACACAATTGCACCGCAAATCGTCGCAACAGCAACCGCTATTATAAATATAAATCCGCCCATTGTGGGTGTTCCCGATTTCTTTTGGTGCCACTTTGGACCTTCCTCTCTTATTTCCTGACCAAATTTAAGTCTGTGCAAAAGGGGAATCAAAAAAATTCCGCAAGCCGCTGCAATAATAAACGCAATTAATGCAATTATAAGTGATTTAACCATTTTATCCTCCGATACGTTTAAGCTGTGGGGAATTTAATCCCGTAAGCCTTAAATTTTATTCTGCATCTTTTTCTGCAACAAATTCAGCTATTTCTTCCAGTCTCATTCCCCGTGATGCTTTGAATAGAATTACATCGTTTGGCTGAAGAATATCCATTATATGAGCCTTTGCCGCATTATTATCATAAAAAATATAAATCTCAGACGAACTGAAGCCTCTTTCAATAGCACCCTTTGCCACCATCTCGGCGTGTGGGCCTACAGCAACAAGGCAGCCAATATCATAATCGCAAGTATAGCCTCCCACCGTTTCGTGTGCCTCGTCTGAATAATCGCCAAGCTCCAGCATATCACCAAGCACAGCCACACGTCTGAATTCTTTGTCTGCAGTCTTCGGCTTTGTCACCGACAAAACCTCAAGCCCCGATTTCATAGATGTGGGACTTGCATTATAACAATCCTTAATTATCACATAATTTTCAAGAACTTCTATATTCTGTCTTAGTCCCTGTGGTCTGAAAGCCGCTATACCCTCGGCAATAGCAGACATAGTCATATCATACTTTATCCCCGTAAGGATTGCTGCCAGAGCGTTATACACGTGATGAACTCCCGGAGCATTCACCCGGATATGATATTCCTCGCCATCAACCTTTACATCAAAGAGCGTTCCATCAGGCATTTTTTTGATATTGCCTGCAACTATATCACATTCTTTGTTTTCAATTCCGTAGGTCAATGTTTCAAAGGGCACAGTTCCCACCGTTTTCCACAGCAACGGGTCATCGCCGTTTAAGATAAGAGTTCCGTCACCCGAAGGCATACCCTCTAAGATTTCAAGCTTTGCCTTTAAAATTCCCTCCTGAGAGCCAAGATGCTCGATATGAGAAAAACCTATATTCGTAATTATTGCCGTTTCGGGAGCGGCAATTTTTGTAAGCCTTGATATCTCACCAAAGGCACTCATACCCATTTCAAAAACCGCGATTTCATCGGTTTTTTCCATACGGAAGGTAGTCAAAGGTAATCCTATTTCATTATTAAAATTCCCCTCTGTTTTAAGCACCTTAAACTTATTTTCAAGAACGCAGGAAATCATATCCTTTGTACTGGTCTTCCCCACACTTCCTGTAATCGCCACGGATGGCACCAAAAAACAGCTTCTGTAATACGCCGCAACATCACGCAACGCCTTGTAGGTATCTTCGCATACTATCACAGCAAGATTATCTTTATTATCAAAATCCTTGTCTACAATACAGCATACTGCACCAGAGTTTTGAGCCTGACCCACGAAATTGTGTCCGTCAAACTTTTCGCCCCGAAGTGCAATAAATACCGAGCCGTCGCATATCTTACGGCTATCAGTTACCACATCGGAAACCGTAATATTGCCTTCACAGTTTTTAAACACCCCATCGCAGGCACTTGCAATCTGTGAAATTGTTAGCATTTTTTCCAATTTGCACCCTCCTTAAGGGAATTCGTTTAGTTTTCAGAAGAATCAATTAGTTTGAGAACTATTTCCCTTTCATCAAATACAATAGTTCTGTCTTTTAGTATCTGATAAGGCTCGTGACCTTTTCCTGCAAGCAGGATAATATCATCCGGTTTCGCATTATCTAAAGCAAATTCAATTGCTTCAAAACGATTTTCTACCACCGCATAGCGACAATCGGTTTCACGCATTCCCACCAGTATATCTTCGATAATCGCTCCCGGCTCTTCGCTTCGCGGATTATCGCTTGTCACAATACAAAAATCCGAAAGCTGACCTGCAATTTTCCCCATCTGAGGCCGTTTGGTCTTATCACGGTCGCCACCACAGCCAAACAACGTAACAATTCTGCCCTTGGCAAAACCCTTTATAGCATTAAGTATATTCAGCAGCCCGTCAGGAGTATGAGCATAGTCGATAATCACAGTATAATCAGTATTCGTCTGGACAACTTCTATTCTGCCCTTTACACCCTTTGCCGTCTTTAATCCGTCAGCAATCTCCTTTAACGAAAGTCCGGCAGCTAAGCAACAGCCTGCAGCGGTAAGAGCGTTATACACCGAAAATCCACCGGGAATTGCAAGGCTCACCCTCTCGCACTCATCCTGATAATTCAAATCAAATTCTACTCCGGTTGCACGATATTCTATATTCTGGGCCCACAAATCAGCCTTCGTCTTTGCTGAATATGTCAGTGCCTTACAACAGCAGCCATATCTAAGCTTTTCGCATGCATCGTCATCAAGATTGAAAACGCCTGTGCCACATTTTTTAAACAACATAGATTTTGCATCTATATAATTTTCCATCGTTTTATGGAAATCAAGATGATCCTGAGTAACATTTGTAAATGCACCAATATCAAAATGACAGGATGCAACTCTGTCAAGTGCCAGCGAGTGCGACGACACCTCCATTATTACCGAGTTAACACCTTCCCCTGCCATTTTATCAAAAAGCCGCATAAGTTCTAAGGAGTCAGGCGTTGTATGGTGTGACGGAATAACCTCATTTCCTATCATATTCTGATTTGTGCCAATAAGACCAACCTTATGTCCGGAATTTTCAAGAATAGATTTAACCAGATAGGTTGTTGTTGTCTTGCCGTTTGTGCCGGTGACACCAATAAGCCTGAATTTTTTATATGGATGATCATAAAATACAGCCGCAGCACAGGAAAGCGCATATCTTGTATTTTTTACCACAACAGTGGTTGCTGCAGTTTCCTCCATCTCTTTTTCAGCAATTATTGCAACAGCACCCTTTTCAAGAGCATCCTGTGCATAATCGTGACCATCAACGTTAAAGCCTTTAATGCAAACAAACACATCCCCAGGCCTAACCTCTCTTGAATTAAAGGCTATTCCTGAAATTTTCACATCTATGTTTCCCTGAACCGATATAATTTCCACATCGGACAGTAATTCAGCCAATGTCATAATTTATTCCTCCGTTTAATATTAAACTAATCACGTACTTCTGCATACCTGAAATCCAGAGTTACAATTGTTCCCGGCTCTACCATAGTTCCCGCCGCAGGTGACTGGCCGGAGCATATTGCAATTCCGTCCACATTTGACAGACCTTTTATTCTTACATTCAGTCCTGCATTGGTGATACCCTTATTTGCCTCAGAACCATAACAACCCACCACATTGGGGACCTCAACAGATTTCGAGCTTTCCTCACCTTCGGTGTATGCCACAACCTTTGAATTTCGTGCAAGCTTTGAATATGGCTTTGGTACTTGATCTAAAATAACATCGCCGCTACCTTTGATGTTGATATTTACGCCTACTTCTTTAAGAGTTGCCTCGGCTTCCTTGCGAGCCATACCCGTGACATCAGGAACTGTTATATCAATCATTTGCAGTTCTTCCTGAGTATATTCAGGTTCAACGCCCAGATACTGCAAGCTCTCTTCAAGAATATTCTTCACAACCGGTGCCGCTATCAAACCTCCGTAATAGGTAGAACCAACAGGCGGTTGGTCGAGTATTACAAGACAAACTATCTCGGGGTCATCAGCAGGCGCAAATCCTACAAATGACGCAACATACTTGCCATTGCCACGTGGCTGTTTCTCGGATGTTCCGGTTTTGCCTGCAATACGAAAACCTGCAAGATATGCATTTTTACCGCCGCCTACCGACACAACCGACTCTAAGATTTCGCACATTTTTTTGCTTGTTTCCTGAGAAATAACCTGACGCACAACGGTTGGATTATATTCCTCAATAACATTCTGATTTTCGTCTACAAGCTGTTTTACCAGATGCGGTTTCATCAGCTTACCGCCGTTGGCAACAGCCGAAACCATTGTGACCATCTGTAGTGGTGTTACATTGAAGCTCTGCCCAAACGAGGATGTCGCAAGGTCTATTTCTTTAAAATTAGATACTTCATGGAAAATACCGTTTGTTTCACCGGGAAGCTCAATTCCGGTTTTGTCACGGAAGCCAAAGCCCTTCACATATTTTATAAAGTTCTCTCTGCCAACCTTTGCACCGATTTCTATAAATGCAGGGTTGCAGGAGTTCTGTACGGCCTGGACAAATGTTTGCGAACCATGTCCGTTGCGGTTTGCACAGCTTATTCTTCGGTCGGCAACCTTGATTGAGCCGCCACAGAAAAAGTGATCATTAAGCCCCACTGCGTTTTCTTCCAACGCCATAGACGCAACCGCAATTTTAAATGTAGAACCCGGCTCATATGAATCAACTACAGCCTTGTTTCTTCTTAAAAATTGGGTAACCTGAGTTAATTTAGCGTTATATTCGTCGCCTTCCAGTTTAGCAAGTTCCTCTTTTATATCAGGATACTTTTCTTCAACCGCCGCATTGATTTCAAATGGTTGGTTAAGGTCATAATCAGGCTTTGTTGCCATAGCAAGAATTTCGCCCGTCTTAACATTCATTACAATTGCTGCAGCACCTTCTTCAAGACCGTTTTCTATCCTTGCATTTTCAAGGTGCTTTTCGGTGAAATGCTGTATTGTTTCATCAATTGTCAGTACAACGCTGTTGCCCTCCTGAGGCTCATAATAGCTTTCATAGTTATCAGGAAGTTCAAGACCTGCAGTCATATTTGCCGAAACAACTCTGCCCGGAACACCTTCAAGCTGTTCGTTGTATACCATCTCAATACCTTCAAGACCCTTGTTGTCGCTGCCTACAAATCCAATTACCTGAGAGGCAAAGTTTCCGTATGGATAATACCTTTTTGTATCCTCGGCAAATTTGACGCCCTTAATATTATATTTGTTAATGTATTCACGCAGGGCGTCTGCCTGGTCTTTTTCGACCTTTTTCTTTATATATTCAAAATTCGATTCCCTGTTTATCCTTTTAAGAACTGTATCATAATCAAGTTCAAGAATTTGTGCCATATTTCTGGCAATTTCCTCGGGGCTTTGCTTGGTGTTGCCACGAACATTTTTGGGCGTTATACTGATTGTTTCAACGCTCAGGTTGTTTGCAAGCACCTTCATATTGCGATCATAAATCAACCCCCTTGCCGGAGTTATAATATTATCGCTGGTCTGTTGCTCTCTTGCCGCCGAAGAAAGCTCCTCGCCTCTGACAATCTGCAGCCACGCAACTCTTACCATTAAAGCGCAGAAAAGGAAGACTGCCCCTGCGAGCAGCCATCCTATCTTTTTTCTTTGTGTTAATGTACTTTGTTCGTTTTGCACCACAATTACCTCCAAAGAAATCAAATCTCTTCAGACACCGTCTATGTAATTATATTGGATGCAACAATTCAAATATACCAAAACAAACCTAATCTTTTATTTAAATATGTTCATCGCACTTGTAATTGTTCCTGCAACGCCGTTCATAGCAACCTTTTTACGTGAACTGTCTTCACTGGCATATGTTTCAATAGCGTCGCCCTGCTCCATATCAACATAGAACATCTGATATCTTTCAGGTCTTACCATTCCAAATTTCTCGTTTGCCACGGTCTGCAACTGTTCAAGGTCGATTGCCTTGTCAATTTTAACCTGCAAATCCTGATTGGCCGCCAATATCTCGTTATACTGCTTTTCAAGCTGTGCAAGCTCGCCTCTAGCCTCGTTGATTTTTACATATCCGTTAACTATAGCAAAAGCAACCGCAAAGCATATTGCCACCCGTAGAAAATTTACAATATTAAATCTTGTGGCGGTCTTTGCTCTTTCAACCCTTTTATTCTTTTTATCAATTATGTGAAGTCTGTCATTTGCTGTCCTTTCGGCTGAATCAAAGCCGATTTCAATTTTGTATGCGCTGCTTGTGTTATAGCCGTACAAATTCGACATTTTAAAACTTCACCTCTCCTTTATATTTTTTTAACCGCTCTCAGCTTTGCGCTGTGTGCACGGTTGTTGTTTTCAAGTTCTTTTTCGCCTGAAATAACAGGCTTTTTGTTAATAATTTTAACTATCGGGGTCTTTCCGCAAACACAAACGGGAAAATCCTTCGGGCACTGACACCCCGATGCAAGATCCGCAAAGGTTTGCTTAACAATCCTGTCTTCCAGCGAATGAAATGTTATAATCGACAACACACCACCGGGATTTAACACATCAACAAAATCTTCGATAGCTTGCTTTAGAATCCCAAGCTCATTGTTAACCTCAATGCGAATTGCCTGAAATGTTCTTTTTGCCGGATGCTTGTCCGCAAATCTCATTTTTGCAGGAACAGCACTTTTTATAATATCCCGAAGTTCAAAGGTTGTTTCAATTTCACCCTTTTCTCTTTCTGTCACAATTGCTCTTGCAATCTGTCTTGCAAAGCGTTCTTCGCCGTAGTCAAATATAATTTTTGCAAGTTCGCTCTCGCTATAGCCGTTAACAACTTCAAATGCCGAAAGTGCATCTTCACGGTTCATTCGCATATCAAGCCTTGCGTCCATATTATAGCTAAAACCACGTTCTGCCGTATCAAGCTGAGGTGATGATACCCCAAGGTCCAATATTGCACCATCGATTTTTTCGATACCAAGATTTTTAAGAACATTTTTTACTTCTGAAAAATTGCTGTGAAAAATGTTTACTATATCACCAAATTGTTCAAGTCTTTTTGATGCCGCATTGATTGCCGTCATGTCACGGTCAATACCCACGAATGTTGCGCCCTTTGACAGTTTGGAGCACACAAGACTTGCATGACCTCCGCCACCCAGCGTTCCGTCAACGTAAATGCCTTGTGGCTTAACATCAAGAAAGTCAACACTTTCTTCAAGCAGTACGGAAATATGATTAAATTCTGCACTCATAGTCCCAATCTCTCCATTGCGTCCTCAATCTCGGCAGAATCAAGAGACGGGTCGTTCATATAAGCTTCCCAGTCCTTCTTATTCCAAATTTCCATACAGTTTGAAACGCCTACAATCACAACCTCACGGTCAAGATTTGCATAATCACGATAAGCAGGGGGGATGACAACACGACCTTGAGAATCAATCTCACATTCGGTTGCGCCTGCGAAGAAAAATCTGCGTAATTTACGTGCATCTGCACCACGGAGTTCAAGAAGCTCTGTTTTAAAGCCTTCCCATTCCTCTTTTGAATAAGCACAAAGGCAGTCATTAACACCTTTAGACAGCACAAAAGTTCCACCAAGATCATCTCTGAACTTAGATGGAATACTAACTCTGCCCTTTGAATCAAGGTTGTGAAAATATTCACCGATTAGCATAGCCTGTGCTCCTTGTATTATTTTGCACCATTTTTTGTGCCACTTTGTGGAATTTTACTCCACTTTGCTCCACTTTCTTCTATTCTACTATACTTTAAACCATTTTGCAATAGTTTTTTGAAAAAATTTTAAAAAAATTGTAATCTTTTTGTAATATTGCTCCAAACCCCATCATTTCAAGGGTTTCAGACTTTTTGAAAAACATAAATTGCACAAAAGAAAACCCTCCCCAAAGGTAAAAACCTTTGGGGAGGGTTTTCTTTTTATAAAGGAATTGCTACATCTAACATAGCCTTAATTAAACTTCTCTTTTTTAAACACTCTTTACATATTCCAAATCTGTAATACATATTTTTTGTTTTATATCTTTTGTTGTATTTTTTCTGTTTCTTTTCTTCTCGTAACCACATTAACATTAATGGCATACTGGGAACAGTAGTAGTAATGCCTGATATATCAAATTGCTTTTTATCAAGTTTTGCAGCACTTGGATCATCAATTGCATTTCCGCACTTTTTACATTTAATTATTACATTATCTTCATTAGGTAACCTCATTTTTATTTTCCTCCTATTCATGAGCATAGCGCCCTCAAAAGGCAGAATAAAACCAGTAGTCGAACGGAGCGTTATTGAATTTATACCGTTATGCCTTTCCCTTTTTGGTTATTTTTTCAATTGTCTTACTTACTACGGCAGTAATAACTGCCATAAGGGCTGCAGAACCAGCCTCCTTGCTTGTTTGTTTTATCCAATCTTTATTTGACATTTATAGCACCTCCTCTATATGATTTATTTTTTCAATAAAGTTCCTAAAAGGTTTATTCCCTTTCCCACTAATCGACCTAAATCATCAAAAACTTGATCTGACATAGGCATGTGTTTGCCTAAAAATCTTCCCATATTATCGAAAATGTGTGTTTCGTTTCCTACCTTTGAAGTGTAACCAATTATTTTACCTAAAGCATCATATATATTTTCTCTCATTTTTCCTTTACTCCTTCTATTTTCTTATATCTTTCACCATTCTCCCAACATCTTTTATCGACAATATTACCGATAAAACAGACATTGCCAGAGCCCAATAATTGCCTGACTTATTCCTATTATTTCCCATAATTCTTCCTCCTGTAATTTTTATATCACCTTTTAAATTTTTTAACAACATTATAAACTGTATTTCTTAATAAATTGCTTTCTGACTCATAAATATCAAGTACATTTGCAACAAAAGTTTCTAATTCTTCTTCTTTTTTTACCGGTCGCAAATGTCCTTCAGTATGCGCTAATGGACCAAAATTCCTACGCATATATTCTCCATTTTTAGCAATAAGCTCCACAGTAAAAATATATCTGTCCAAGGAGTTATAATCTGTTTCACCCAAAAAGAATCTCTGTTTTCTTTTATTTTTTGCATCAAATACTACCATTGCATATATTGCAAGATTAGTCCCTTTTGCCTTTGGCAATTCTGACATTTGAATAATAGAATAACAAGTTTTGTTATTTTTGCATATATAAGTTCCAACCTCAAATTCAAGTGGATAGTCTAAGGGATTTATTCCTGCCGATTCTATCATTCCATTCCAGATATACGTTATTTGTTCATTAACCTCTTCTTTGTTTATTGCATCAATATGAAGGTCAATATTATTCAAAAACAATTCCGGTAACCATTGTCTTTGAAATATTCCTCTGAAATCAAGTAAAGTCATTTTTTGGTTTTCTTCCTCCCACCCTGTAAAATTCAGATAGTTTTCATCAAATCCCTGTTCTTCCGCAAGTATAAAATACTTTTTAGCATCTTCTTCTCTATCATCATTTTCAGCAAGTAATCCCATAAAATAATTTGCAACAGGAATATTCATTTGGGCAGCCTTTTCAAGAGACATCTTTAATTCTTCCTCCTTAAATCCGCGCAATCTGCCCCTGTCATACTCAAAAAATGCCATTGCAAGAGCTTCTCCATAACCTTTATTATATGAGTTTCTTAACCAGTTCATTGCAGCAACAGTTTTACCTCGTGAAAGATTTACCTTATACATCAGAAACTCAGCTTTAGGATTGCCGTTGTTAGCCTCTGATTTAATTACATGCATACCTGCTGATAAATCCTGCTCTACTCCTGCAATTCCAAAAACTAGTTTCTCTGCATAATCCAATCTTTCGTCTAATTCCATAGCATTTAATAAATCTACATTTTGTTTGCTCATATGACACCTCATTTTATTGTTTTACCAAGTCACACTCATTGTTTCATTATTATAACATACAGTTTTAATAATGTCTATACTTTTTCCCCAAAAAAATAGAACAGGAACAAAATACGTTCCTGTTCTATTGTAAAAAGTAATTTGCAGATGGGAAAGAATTCATTTTAAATTTTTGATTGCCGTCAAGGATTTATAAAGTAAATCTCTTTCACTCTGCGAAAGCTTGGCAAGTAACAATTCAAGCTCATCATCACGGCTGATTTCCCTGCCCTTTAAGAGAAAATCAATTGACACCTTTAGTATATCAGACATCTTTATCAGATTTGCCACCGACGGCATACGTACATCGTGTTCAATCTGATATATAAACTGAGTTGACACATCCAACTTTTCAGCCAATTTTTCCTGAGTTAAGAATTGCTGCTTCCGCTTTGCCCGTATTCGCGAGCCAATGGAATCTTGCATATATAACACCTCGTTATTATTATACAACACAATGTCTCATTTAATAACTAAGCTTTAGTTTTATATATATAACTAAAAGTTCGTCATTCCAATACTTTTACACTAATACAAAAACCCGCCGCTGAAACATAAGTTTCAGCG
>JAZNBG010000039.1:0-33524 GCA_045586925.1 Clostridia bacterium
CTCCTATAATAATTAAATCCAACATAAAAAATCTCCATTCCGCCGCCATCCGTCGGCAAAAATGACAATAAAATCCTCTTATCTGCACATGGCAAGTAATGATAAGAGATTTTTACGCCCATGTGCGTTTTCAGAACGAATGTGAAGAAAATTTCGCACGGGCAATTAAATCCACCGGAGGCATTAGCGGGAAAGGAACTTTCACGTTAATTACTCCTTGGAATAAACGGTTTTTACAGACACACCATCAATCATACCCAGCTTTCCTGAGAGTGCGCCGATAATGTCGGTTGATGCATCAACAATTATGCTCATTACCGATATCTTGCGTTCGCGGTATGGGATACCCATTCTGCCCACGATGTAACTGCCGTATTCGTGTAGAATTTGGTTAATGTCGTCAGCATATTCGGTGTTATCTACTATTATTCCGATAATTGCAATTCTTGTATTCATATTGGTCATCTCCTTTTTTTAGGTAGTATACCCAATTTTCAAAAAAAACAAGCACCGATGCAAAGGTGCAAAGGTGCGCGAAATACAAACAAAACTTTCTGACCTTTGCCCCAGATTCAGGACTAACCCTTATCCTCAGCATCAGACAATAACTTTGTCTGTTAATATTTTATCAAATTTCGTTTGATATGTCAATACGGAAATATATTGAAATTGAAATAGATATGATGTATAATATAATAAATTCGGAGGTGTTACCAATGATTTATTGTGTTGAAGATGATGCCAATATACGCAAGCTGGTATGTTATGCCCTTACAAAAGAGGGTTATGAAATCAAAGGATTTACTTTGCCTGGCGAATTTTGGACAGATATGGAAAAAGTGCATCCTGAACTGATTTTACTTGATATAATGCTTCCTCAGGAGGATGGATTGCAAATCCTTGAGAAGCTGCAAAAGAATGACAAAACAAAAAACATTCCCGTTATAATGCTTACCGCAAAAGACAGCGAATTTGATAAGGTTACAGGTCTTGATATGGGTGCGGATGATTATATTGCAAAGCCCTTTGGTATGACCGAACTGGTGTCAAGAATCCGAGCAGTTCTCAGAAGGTATGAAAAGACGAATAAGGTGAATGAATACCGCATAGGTGATCTTTATGTTAATCCTGATAAGCATATCGTGGAGGTTTCGGGCAAGGAGGTAAATCTTTCTTTCAAGGAATACTCTCTTTTACTTATGCTGCTTGAGGCAAAAGGAAATGTGGTAAGGCGTGACGTGCTTCTTTCAAAGGTATGGGGCGAGTTTTATGATGAATCCCGTACTCTTGATGTGCATATACGCAAGCTAAGGGTAAAACTGGATTCTGCAGGTGAGTTGATACATACAGTAAAGAATATCGGATATAAGATGGGAGGATTGGTGAATGAATGAAAAAATATTTCGTTCAAGCTTTCTGACCTCTATACTTGTGCTTGTTGTCAGCTTTGTTCTCATTTTTGGGATACTGTTTGAATATTTTGAACAGCAGATAATGTCCGAACTTAAAAACGAGGTAAATTATATATCCTATGCAATTGAAAGTGAAGGAATTGGCTTTATTGATAATTTTAAGGGCAGCGACAAAAGAATAACTCTGGTGAGTGCTGACGGAAGGGTGATTGCGGATACATCGGTAGATTCAGCACAGATGGATAACCATACCAAACGCGAAGAAATTGCCGAGGCAGCAAAGAATGGTTGGGGTTCAAGTTCCAGATATTCAGATACTTTGATGCAAAAGATTTCTTATTATGCAGTAAGGCTTGAAAATGGAGATATACTGCGGATATCCACCACCCAAAACTCGGTGTGGGTTCTTTTGCTTAGTCTTATGCAGCCTTTGATAGTTATTGTTGTGATTGTAATGCTTATTTCGTTATATCTTTCCCACAGGCTTTCCAAGGCAATTGTAAAGCCAATAAACGACCTTGACCTTGAAAACCCGACAAGCGGCGAAACCTATGAAGAACTGACACCGTTGCTGAAAAAAATATCTATGCAAAAGAAAACCATTGAGCGACAGATAAAGGAGGCAAGACAAAAGCAGGAGGAGTTCAGGCTTATCAGTGAAAATATGAGCGAGGGCCTGATTGTAACGGATATACACAGCAATATTTTAAGTTGCAATCATTCAGCTTTAAGACTTCTTGAAGCTGAAGGTGAAAAAATGGAAAATGTTTTGATGCTTAGTCGCACAAAAAATTTCCGTTCAACAGTTAAAAAAGCCCTGAGTGGTAAAAGGGCAGAAAGTGACCTTGATATAAATGAACAAAAATACAGATTGATTGCTAACCCTGCGTTTGAGGGCGGTAATGTAATCGGTACAGTGATAATGATTATTGACATTACAGAAAGTGCAAAGCGCGAGCAGTTAAGACGAGAGTTTACATCAAATGTCTCGCATGAGCTGAAAACACCGCTTACATCCATATCAGGTTTTGCTGAGATGATGAAGGCAGGTGGGACAGAGGATAGCACGGTGGTGGATTTTTCGACTTCCATTTATGACGAGGCACAACGCCTTATTACTTTGGTGACGGATATAATCAAACTGTCAGAGCTTGATGAAAAGCCTGTGCAGGCGGCAAGGGAATATGTTGATTTGTATGAATTGTCTCAGGAAATTATAAATAGGCTCAGACCAATAGCTGACAGGCGTTTTATAGAATTAAGGCTTTTTGGCGAACATACAAAGATTTTGGGGACACGGAATATTCTTGAAGAAATGATATACAATCTTTGCGACAATGCCATAAAGTATAACAAAGAGCATGGAAGGGTTGATGTTGTGGTAAGCGGTTGTGATGACGGAAAGGTATATCTTACCGTAAGGGACACAGGAATTGGGATTCCTTACCCTGACCAAAGCAGAGTTTTTGAACGCTTTTATCGTGTGGATAAAAGCCATTCAAAGCAGGTGGGTGGCACAGGGTTAGGACTTTCAATTGTCAAGCACGGGGCTGCATACCATAATGCTGAGATAATTCTTGAAAGTACGATAGACAAAGGCACAAGAATTACTGTTGAGTTTAATGTGTAATATTTAAAAGACCGTTGGGGTTTATCCTTGACGGTCTTTATCTTAACTCTATGTTAACTGTGAGTTAATCCTTGGGAATAACACTTGTTTTGGTTGTTAAAAATATGTTATATTGTGGATGTTTTAAGAAAAGAATACAATAAAAGGAAGATGTGAAGATGAATATTTTTAATGTATTGGAACTAATCGGTGGCTTGTGTCTGTTTCTTTTTGGTATGGATGTTATGGGCTCAGCTCTTGAAAGAAGGGCAGGCGGAAGTCTGCAGGCGTTGCTTGGCAAGCTGACAACGGGTAAGATTGCGGGACTTCTTACAGGTCTTGGAGTTACGGCGGTAATTCAGAGTTCGTCGGCAACTACTGTTATGGTGGTAGGCTTTGTAAACTCCGGTCTTATGACTCTCAAACAGGCAATCAATGTCATAATGGGTGCCAATATCGGTACAACAGTGACAGCGTGGATTTTAAGCCTTGGCGGAATAAGCGGTGACAATATTTTTGTACAGCTGCTTAAGCCTATGTCATTTACGCCGGTACTTGCCTTGATTGGTATAATCTTTTTTATGTTCTTAAAGGACAACAAGAAAAAAGACACAGGCTCTATTTTGCTTGGCTTTGCGGTTCTGATGTTTGGTATGGATATTATGTCAGGAGCGGTTTCAGGGCTTAAGGATGTTGAAGGCTTTAAGAATTTGTTCTTAATGTTTAAAAACCCGATTTTGGGTGTTTTGGCAGGTGCAATTCTTACGGCAATTATTCAGTCAAGCTCTGCATCTGTCGGTATCTTGCAGGCACTTGCTACAACCGGGCTTGTATCTTATGGTGCGGCAATCCCTATCATTATGGGTCAGAATATTGGTACTTGTATTACGGCAATTCTTTCGTCCTTTGGTACAAACCGCAATGCAAAGCGTGCGGCGCTTGTTCATCTATCCTTTAATATTATCGGTACAATGGTATGCCTGATATTGTTTGGTATTGTAAAGGCGGCATATGCTCCTGAAATTCTTAACCAGGCAACCAACCAGGCAGGAATTGCGGTTTGTCACTCAATATTCAACATTGTATGTACGGCAGTTTTGTTGCCAATGTCGGGCTTGCTTGAAAGACTGGCTTATATCATTGTGCCCGAGGCAAAAACTCCTGATACTGTTACCGAGCTTGACGAAAGACTTCTTGCAACACCTTCTATTGCATTGGAAAGATGCGGCGAGCTTGCTGCTGATATGGCAAAGGGTGCAGTTTTTGCCCTTAAAGACAGCCTTGTTTGTTTAAAGAATTATTCACCTGATTTGGCTAAAACAATTAAAGATGCCGAAGAAAAAACCGACCATTATGAGGATGTAATCGGCACATATCTTGTAAAGCTTAGTGCATATCAGATAAGTGATCGTGACAGCGCAGAGTCGGCAAAGCTTCTTAAAATAATAGGTGATTTAGAACGCATTTCCGACTATGCTGTAAACATAGTTAAGGCTAGCGAAGAATTAAAACAAAAAGAAATAGCTTTCTCTGCAGAGGCAGATGCTGAGCTTGACAATATTTCAGGTGCGGTGGATGAAATTCTGGATTATACTCTGAAGGCATTCAAGGAAAATGATATTGGCTCTGCAAGAAATGTTGAGCCACTTGAACAGGTTATTGATGTTCTTAAAGAAAAGCTGCGTTCAGGACATATCAAAAGATTGCAGCAAGGTGCCTGCAGTATCGAAACAGGTTTTGTATGGTCTGACATACTTACCAATCTGGCAAGAACATCCGACCACTGTTCAAACATTGCCGGATGCATAATAGATGCAGAAGAAGAAAACCTTAACCTTCACCAATCTCTCCGTGCAATGAAATCGGATGACCCTGAATTTAAAGCAAAATATGCAGAATTTAAAGAAAAATATATTCAGTAAATTTAAAGCGGTGTGCCGACGGCACACCGCTAAAAATTGTTATATCTTCTCTAAATATCCGTATTTTTCTAAAAACGCAAAGAAGGATAAATAATAATCAATTTTTTCATCGGATGTAGTGACAGAAAATACCGAATCGTGCAAGCGAATCGCATCCAGCACCGAGCGTTCAGGTGACAAAAGCGCCCATATAAGCTCAGGAACATCCGGCCAGGAAACACGTTCGGCAGCAGGAATATTTGCTTGCGAGAATGGTATGCCCTTGGATTTAATGCGGTAGGACATATCCTTTGCTCTTTTTTCAGCCTCGGTCAGTTCTCTTTCAGGAAGTATATCACAGAATTTATCCGCCCAATGGCAGGGAAGCACAGGCTTCACAATGTCCGGATAAAAACGGTTAAAGGACGCCATTCTTCCAAGGTAATACATTTCAGCGGTTTTATTTTTCCAGGCTGCATCCTGCTTTGAAAGTTTTCCTGCGGCGGCACGTCCTGCAACAAAGTTTTTCTCTGTTTCAAGCCATTGCGCTGCTGTTTTTTCAAGCCGTTCTGCCAATTTTATAAATTGCTCTTTGCTTGCACATATCATAATCGCAGTATATGCTGCAAGCATAGGAGCAAGCCTTGCCAATTTGTCATACTGAACGGCGTCAAAAATCGGTGCACTGCAGTGATGATAATCGCTTCTTTTGTTACTTCGTGCGCCTACACACCAGGTTGTAGGAATATCAACAGTTTTTTCACCCATCCAGCAGTCATCTGATAATGTTCCGGGCCTTAATTTCCAACAAATATCAGGGCAAAAAGCATTCATCATTTCATTAAACAGCATATCTCCAAAGAAAGGCAGAGATAGTGGTGTTTCTACAACAGAAAACATATCTGAGCCCAGATAGGACATTGAATCAATGCTTGCGGCAGCCAGAATTTTTTTGTCGTGATTTGCAAAGAAAGCAGCAAAGCCGTAGCGTTCCATTGAAAAAATCAATCTCAGGGTTTTCTCCGGCTGAGGCAATACTCCATCGTCTATAAGTTTTTTCAGCATAATGGCTACTTCAACACCAACGCCAAAGCCCTGACTGTCGTCCGAATGAAACGGTTCATACAGATGCCCCAAAAGTGCAAATTCATCCTGAGATTTGCCGGGGATTGTTGCAGTTACTGTATAAATTTCACCGTCATAAATCCTGGTATTCATTTCACCGTGCAGAACAACCTTGCCCTCTGACAGTAATTTCAGCAATTCCATACCTTTTTTAGGGGTAACACAAAACACCGGAACAACAGGGTCCTCTTTAAGGTGATACCAGCCGATGTGTCCGTGGCCGTTTGTCCAGGTTGGAGTTGCGGGTTCGTGCTCTGTTGTTTCAAAGGCAGAAAAAACTATACCTGCACATCCTGCCTTTGCCAAAGAGTTATATAGCGGATGCTGTGGAGGAAGGTATCCGCGATGAAAAACGTATTTGCCTTTGCAGTCCGGATTTTCAGCATCTAAATCTGCGTAGTCTACAAGTTCAGCCGTAATGCCGCCTTTAGGTGTGGGGGCAGAATATTCTGATACGAAAATTGTGTCAATATCGGTATCGGCTATTGTTTCATTAAGCGGCTCTACAATTTCAAGTGTAGAACGGCCGCAAAGGTCCCATGCCTGAGGCATAATAAAATCATAAGAAGCGGTTTCTCCGTCTGCTTTGTGGGAAATACGTCTTACATCTGAAAAACCTGCTTCTTCCAAAGTTTTTCTGCACCACTCGGTAGATTCGCGGAAGGTATTATATCCACGTGGCTTTTCGAGGTTATAAAGAGTTTCTATATTTTTTGTTATACGTTCATTAGAATACAGTGAGCAAAGCTTACTGTAAAATTCAGGTTTGAAAAAGAAATCCATAATGTTTTCTCCTTTTAATTAATTTGCTAATTGCTTTCTGAAAAGTGTAATACGTTCACTAAGCTCATAATCAAGCTGACGCAGCTTCCACTGAAGAGCTTTTTCGTCGGTTGTATATTCCATACTTGGCTCCCAGCCAAGACGTGAATCCACCTGAACAAGAGGAATTGTTGCCTCGACATTGGCTTTTTCGTTTATAAGTATTTCTTCAATGCCGTCGATGAGTTCCTTTGCTTCTTCACGGGTTGAGGCGATGTCAAGCTTGGTTTTGAGTATAAAGTGATGCTTTACATTGAGAACAGTAAGTGTTGTGCGATACATAAACCAGCCAAGGTTAATCAGCCTTTGAAGTGCATTATTTGGATTTTCTATTGTTTCGAGTATCTCAATACCCTCAAGAAGTAAATCCCGTAAAATTGCGAATTCTTTAAGATGCGCCTGCATTCTGATACCATGAAGTGACATATAATCCTTGTGATAATCCGGACGGTATGTTGAGTAGTAGATACCTTTATGCACCGCATAATCACAGGGCGGATATATACCGTTGTGGTCGTTGGGAACATACCAGTTATCATAAGTCCAAAGCGGGTATGAGGGTCCAACACGGAATGCGCCGTACTGGTCTTCGTTGGTGGCAACGAAGTGGGTGATTGCCTCGCTCCAGATGTGCATTGCTTTGTCGATAGTTTCAAAGTTTTCCTCGCCGTAATCACGAACAAGAATGTCCCGAAGAATTTGCTCGGGTTCTTTGCCGTTGGTAAAGAACATCTGCTTTTCAAGGTCTGTGATAAAGGATGGGTGGAAGCCGTAATGAATGTTTTCGTTAACACCGCAAAGACCCCATTCTTTGTTTGCCTTGATAAGATTTTCGTATCTTTTTATCCATTGATAAGGCATTGGCTCGTATGGAACAACACCAAAGTCCCATGTTCTGCCCGACATCTGACCGTTTACATAAAGGCGGGCGTTTCTTTTCTTTGCGGCAATTGCTTCGCTTTTAAAGTATTCACTTGGACCGGTGTAAGAAAGTGAATAGTCTGAAACCTGTTCCTTGACGTCACCTATATTAACACGGCCGAATATATCCCAGCTTGGGCAAAAGCTAATGCCTTCGGGAAGGTTTTCAATCAGCTCAATACGGTATTTTTCGTCAACATATCCCCAGTTGTATGAACCAAAAACAATGTCGGCATCGGGGCGGTGCTTAAGAATAGCCTTTTTGATAACCTCAATCCAAG
Organism: Clostridia bacterium; assembly: GCA_045586925.1. Classification (GTDB taxonomy): domain Bacteria; phylum Bacillota; class Clostridia; order Monoglobales; family Monoglobaceae; genus SIG440. Next base: position 8,072 of record JAZNBG010000039.1, read on the forward strand.
CAGGGTAGTCATAGCAGGGCCACCATCCGGGATTTGGTTTGGTCTTTGGAATACCATCTTTAACAGCACGTTCTTCGGGGGTAAGGGCGTGGGGGTCGTGACTGTAAAATCTTGCAGCCTCACCGGTTATTGAAATGCCCTTAAGTTTTGGACATTTAGAAAACATCTTTCCGTACAGTTCGTCATAGTATTCCTGAGCGCCGGGGTCATCTGGGTGCTTTGAATGATGTATGTATGATTCAAGATAAACATCAATTCCGTATTTTTCGGCTCTGTCACAGAGGAGAGGAAGGTCATAATGTGCTCCAAAACGGTCTTTTTCCATATCCTTTGCCCACACAAAAATACAGTCCATACCGTAGTGGGCGATAAGTGACAACATTTCGTCTGTGTATGCCATAAAACCTAAGGGTGATTGGGTAAAACGTCTTTCAAACACTGCTCTTCTTTTGATAACACCAATTTCGAGATAAGGAGCTTTGCGGATATTCATTATATCCTCAAGGGCATAAAGGGCTTGTGCAATACCCTTGTCGTGCCAACCTTCAATCAGAACACCGTCGGCTTTTGTGGTAATGCGATAGCCCATATAACCGCTTGCATCTTCAATGTCTGTGTTGATTGCAAGGATAATCGGGAAACAACCATCAACTGCCTTTGGCGATACCATTGCACCGGTATTCATTGACACATTCATATAATCTGCAAAGTCGTTTGCGGCGGTGGTGATAACCACATTTGCGTTATCGGGAAGAACAATGCAGATGCCGTCTGAAAGTGATACTTCATTTGCCTTTGGGACAAGGCTTAAATCACGGCGGTTGGGCTTGTGAACCTGCATAAGGTCTTTTCTGAAATCATAATTCTTTTCGGGTGTCAGCATAATGATAACTCCTTTAATAAATATTGTTGACAAATAAATTATACATCTGCTATAATCCAAATAAAATATAAATAATTATCTTAAAGTTGTCAAAAATTAGCGAGGTTGGTATGGATAATTTAAACAATCTTTTTGCATCAAATTTAAATGCTATCTGTCACGTTGGCGGTTTTTTTTCAATAAAAACAGGTGCGGAATGGAAGCTGACTTCTGATTTTTTCGGGCAGAACAAGTTCTATTATATAAAAGATGGAGGCTGCAAAATAACAATCAGAGGAAAAGAGTATGAAGGAATACCCGGCAGGTGGTTTTTTATACCGGCGTGTACACCACATTCTTATGCTAATGATACAACAAAACCGTTCAGTAAATTTTGGATACATTTTGATATGTATCCAGATAACAGTGTGCTTTTCGGGAATATGAATATGCCGTATTATATCGATGTTAAACAAACCTCTAAAATTGACAGGCTTTTCAAAACGACAACAACCGATTGCGACAAGACTGCCGACTTGTTTTACAGAAAAGCAGCTCTTTTGAGCCTTATCGGTGAGTATATAGAATTGGCATCACCTGAAGCAGAGATGGATTATTCCTATGATGATGATATTAGTCGGGTGGTTAACTACGTTAATGAGAATATTGAACAAAGCATCAAGCTGGAGGAACTTGCCGGGGTTTGCCATTTGCATCCTACGCATTTTATAAGAGCTTTTAAAAAGAAAACAGGCGAAACACCGTTATATTTTGTTCAAAGACGAAAAATTGAAACAGCAAAAAGACTTATAGAAGAAACTGAGCTACCGCTTGGTGAAATTATGAGCCGTGTAGGATTTGTTGACGCGGCACAGTTTGCCAAAAAATTTAAACGCTTTTACGGTCATTCCCCAAGAGATTATCGCAGGAATATACGGGATATGAATGAAAAATTTAAAAAGTGACGTTGTTAAATTTTACATATAGAGTTTGTCCAAAAAAAACAATGTTAGAAAATTTGCATAGAATTTAAGAAAATTTTCGTAGAACTATTGCAAAAATAGTAAAAAAGTGTTAAAATTGTACCATTATTTTATTTAGGGGGAAAATTTATGACATATGTTGAAAGAGTTATTGATGAAGTAAAGAAAAAACATCCTAACGAGCCTGAATTTATTCAGACAGTTACAGAAGTTTTTTCAAGCATAGCTCCTGTTGTTGAAAAGCATCCGGAGTATGAAAAGGCAGCTCTTCTTGAAAGAATGGCAGAGCCTGAAAGACAGATTATATTCCGTGTTACGTGGGAGGATGACAACGGCAAGATTCACGTAAACACAGGCTACCGCATCCAGTTTAACAGTGCAATCGGTCCTTACAAGGGCGGTCTGCGTTTCCATCCGTCTGTTTATGTTGGCATTATCAAGTTCCTTGGCTTTGAACAGACATTTAAAAACAGCCTTACAGGTCTTCCTATCGGCGGCGGTAAGGGCGGCAGTGACTTTGACCCCAGAGGCAAGAGCGATGCAGAAATTATGAGATTCTGTCAGGCATTTATGACAGAGCTTTACAGACATATCGGTCCCGACGTTGACGTTCCTGCAGGCGATATCGGCGTAGGCGGCAGAGAAATCGGTTATCTTTTTGGTCAGTACAAAAGAATTAAGGCTTGCTGGGAGAACGGTGTTCTTACAGGTAAGGGCTTATCTTACGGCGGTTCGCTTATCAGACCCGAGGCTACAGGCTTTGGTGCTACATATTATGCAAACGAGGTTCTCAAGCATCTTGGCGACACAATCGAGGGCAAGACTGTTGCAGTTTCAGGCTTTGGTAACGTTGCATGGGGTGTTTGCCAGAAGGTTGCAGACCTTGGCGGTAAGGTTGTTACAATTTCAGGTCCTGACGGTTATGTTTACGATCCCGACGGTGTTGTAACAAAAGAAAAGATTGAATATCTCCTTGAAATGAGAGCTTCAGGTCGTGACCGTGCTCAGGATTATGCAGATAAGTTTGGTTGTCAGTTCTTTGCAGGCAAAAAGCCATGGGAAGTTAAGGTTGACATCTGTATGCCTTGCGCAACACAGAACGAGGTTAATCTTGAAGAAGCAAAGAAGATTGTGGCAAATGGTACAAAGTATTATATCGAGGTTGCAAATATGCCCACAACAGACGATGCTATGGAATATTTTAAAGAAGCAAAGGCTATTATCGGTCCTTCAAAGGCTGTTAATGCCGGCGGTGTTGCGGTTTCATCACTTGAAATGGCTCAGAACTCAATGAGATACAACTGGACAGCAGAAGAAGTAGACGAAAAACTCAAGGGCATTATGGTTAACATTCATAAGGTTTCAATGGAAGCGGCTGAAGAATACGGTCTTGGCTATGACCTTGTTTCAGGTGCAAATATTGCAGGCTTTATGAAGGTTGCAGATGCAATGCTTGCTCAGGGTATTTATTAATAAGAGCATTGTTCTTTAATGTTTTGTAAAGGAGTTGTGACCTGAATGGAAAAGTTTTATAATATGGAAATTGCCGGAGTAAAGCGTGAGCTTCCGCTTTGCAAGGTATCAGATGATTTTTATATTGCTGCCTTTATTATGTTTGGCGATGTGGAGATTACTGTAAACTGTGCCCGTGAACTGTTGAAAAGGGCACCGGAATGTGATGTTATGATTACTGCCGAGTCAAAGGGGATTCCCCTTCTCTATGAAATGGCGCGTCAGGCAGGTCACAACTATTATATCGTTGCGCGCAAAGGTCCAAAGCTTTATATGAGGGACGTAATCACCACCGAGGTGGATTCTATTACCACAGCGCATAAGCAGACCCTTTGTGTAGGTGCCGAAGAAGCAGAGGCTATGAACGGCAAACGTGTTCTGATTGTTGATGATGTTATAAGCACAGGTGAGTCATTGGCTGCACTTGAAACTCTGGTTAAACAGGTAGGCGGAAATATTGTCGGCAGAATGGCAGTTCTTGCCGAGGGCGATGCAATTGGCCGCACAGATATTACTTATCTTGAACCGCTTCCCGTGTTTCACGCAGACGGAACAATAATTGAATAAGAATATAAAAACGAAAAAGAACCTTGGAAAACCAAGGTTCTTTGCTTATTCTGTATCCGTTTTAAAACGCCCAACAAATTCATTATATCATAGTATATGGTGTATTGTAAAGAAAAATTTTTAAGATTCTAACAATTTCTGCCATTTATACAAAAAAGTAGTTTTCAGTTTTCATAAATTGTCAATTGAAAATGGGGTTTAAATGTGCTACACTTAAATCAAGGAAAGGAAGGTACAGTCCAATGAGAAAGTAAAATTTCAAGACTTTAAGATGAAGGCAGCAACAAACACGACGGTGTATAAACGGTTGATATAGATTAAAGAAAATAAGAAAGAGGAAAAATCAAACGCCTTTGTTTGAAAAGTCGAGGACTCGTTCTCTGCAGCAGAAGTACATCTTAAACATCGGGTTGTTCTCACTAGAGGAAAATGAATTAAAATGTGTTTACAAAGATTGCGGATTATGTGGAGAGCAGATGAAGGAAGAGAGGTAAACAAAATGATGTTAGATACAAAGAGTGAACAGAAGTGACCCTTGGTTGCAAGTAAAGATGCAGTCAAGGGTCACTTCTTTTTTTGTGCAATTTTATTGACAAAATAATTTATATAAACTAAAATAAAAAGTATCTTAATGTGATTGACGAAAGGCAGATTTATGAGTGAATTTAAAAACTATCATCCATTTGTAAATTTTATATATTTTATATTTGTAATAAGCTTTTCGTGCGTTTTTATGCATCCTGTAAGCCTGTGCATATCTCTTTTCGGCGGAGTTATATATCTTATAAGTCTTAAAGGCAGAAGTGGTGTGAAAAATTTTGCATATATGATGCCCTTAATGCTGGCTATGGCGATAATAAATCCTTTGGTAAACCACAATGGTGCTACCATAATCGGATATCTGCCAAGCGGAAATCCGTTGACTTTGGAAGCTTTTATATACGGTATTGCCGGGGCAATAATGCTTATGAGTGTTATATGTTGGTTTTCGTGCTGCAGCGAAATTATGACAAGTGACAAAACTTTATGGCTGTTTGGAAAGGTTATTCCGTCTTTGTCGATTATTGTTTCAATGACACTTCGATTTGTTCCGCAGTTTTCGGTACAGCTTAAAGAAGTGGTAAAAGCTCAGCGGGGTATAGGCCGTGGTGTATCAACGGGAAATATAATTCAAAAAGCCAAAGGTGGACTCGCAATTTTGTCAATAATGACAACACGTGCTTTGGAAAATTCAATCCAAACAGCCGACAGTATGAAATCCCGTGGGTACGGACAACCCGGCAGAACGGCGTTTTCGATATTTGTTTTTGACAAACGGGATGCAAAAGCATTGGTATGCATTGTAATTTTGGGGATATACATTCTTGCAGGCGGCTTGATGGGCGGAATGTATTGCAGTTATTTTCCGTCTATTACGGCGACTGCACCGTCTTTTTTTACGTTCAGCATTTTTGCTGCATATTTTATACTTTGTAATGTTCCGATAATTATTGAAGGATGGGAGGCGAGAAGGTGGAAGTCTTTAAAATCGAAAATCTAAGCTTTACTTATCCGCAAGGCAGAAATAAAGCCCTAGATGATGTGTGTATAAACATAAAACAGGGCGAGTTTATAACCTTGTGCGGCAAGTCGGGATGCGGAAAGACAACCCTGCTCCGACTTCTTAAATCCGCCCTTGCCCCATTTGGTAATTTAAAGGGAAACATATATTTTAAGGACAAGCTTTTGTCCGAAGTTCCGGCACCCGCACAGGCGGCTGAAATCGGGTTTGTGATGCAAAATCCCGAAAACAGTATCGTGACAGACAAGGTTTGGCACGAAATAGCATTTGGGCTTGAAAGCCTTGGCTATCCTGATGCTGAAATCAGAGCCAGAGTTGCAGAAATTGCGTCTTTTTTTGGCATACAGAATTGGTTTTACAAGGATGTAAACGAGCTTTCGGGCGGTCAAAAACAGCTTCTTAATCTTGCTTCGGTAATGGTTATGCAACCGACGGTGCTTATACTTGACGAGCCGACAGCTCAGCTTGACCCCATAGCGGCACAAAGCTTTTTAAAAAACCTTGAAAAGATAAACCGCGAGCTTGGAACAACGGTTATTATGTCAGAGCATCGGCTTGAAGATACATTTGCAGTATCTGACAGGGTAATTGTTATGGATGATGGCAAAATCATTGCAGACGGAACACCGCAAAATGTTGGTGTAATATTAAAAGAAAAAAATCACGAAATGTATTATGCTCTGCCTACTCCGATGAGAGTTTATGGTGCCGTGGCAGATAACACAAGATATCCCATAACGGTTCGTCAGGGCAGAGAATGGCTTGATGAATATTCCAAAGAAAACCCTTTAAATGCCGATTTGATACCAAAGGCATCAGAGGAAGGCAGTCAGGCTGAGGTAGTTTTAGAACTAAAGGATGTATGGTTTCGGTACGAAAAGGATTTACCTGATGTGGTAAAAGGGCTTGACCTTTGTATAAATAAAGGTGAATTTTTTGCAATAGTAGGAGGGAACGCAGCGGGCAAAACCACTGCTTTGTCCCTTATGTCAGGTTTAAATAAACCGTATCGGGGAGAGGTGTATGTAAAGGGCGAAAAAATTTCTAAGATTTCTCGGCTGTATGGAGAAATTTTGGGTGTTCTTCCTCAAAATCCTCAGGACCTGTTTGTTAAAAAAACAGTATATCTTGAACTTTTGGATATGCTTTCGGGCAGAGAAATGTCCAAAGAAGATAAAGACGAAAAAATAAAATATATATCAGATTTGTGCCGCATAGGCGGTGTGCTTGAAAATCATCCATATGACCTATCAGGCGGCGAGCAACAGAGGGCAGCTCTTGCAAAGGTGCTTTTAAATACGCCTGAAATTTTACTTCTTGATGAGCCTACAAAGGGTCTGGATGCACATTTCAAGCAAATATTTGCAGATATTATCAACGAACTTAAATCAGCCGGTGTAACCGTTGTTATGGTATCGCACGATATTGAATTTTGTGCTGAATATGCAGACCGTTGTGCAATGTTTTTTGACGGCAACATCACCTCGCAGGGAAATCCAAGAGAGTTTTTTGCGGGAAAGAGCTTTTATACAACAGCCGCAAACCGTATGGCAAGGAATCATCTTCCCGATGCGGTGCTGGCAGAGGATATAATTTGTGCTTGCGGCGGCAAGATGCCTGAAAGAAAGATGGAGAAGCCGGATACTCCTCAGAAGAATTATGAAGATGAAGATGCACCGCATAACCCACCCTTAAAACCAAAAAGAAGGCTTACATCAGGCAACATTGCGACATCAGTATTTATGTTGATTGCAATACCTTTTACAATTTACCTGGGAAAATTCTTTTCGTTTGACCGAAAGTATTATGCGATAAGTCTGCTTATTATAATGGAAACTATCATACCTTTTTGTATGATGTTTGAAAGAAAAAAACCGCAGGCAAGAGAAATTGTGCTTTTAAGCGTTTTGTGTGCCATTGCGGTTGCAGGAAGAGCTGCATTTTTTATGCTGCCGCAGTTTAAGCCCATGACAGCCATTATCATAATCACGGGGGTATGCTTTGGTGGCGAAACTGGATTTTTGGTTGGTGCAGTTACCGCATTTATATCAAATTTCTTTTTCGGTCAGGGACCGTGGACGCCCTGGCAGATGTTTGCTTTAGGAATGTTAGGACTTTTGTCAGGAATATTTTTCAGGGGCGTATTGAAAAAGAGCAGAGTTTTGCTGTGTATTTTCGGGATGGTTGCCACCTTTGTTGTTTATGGCGGAATAATGAATACCTCAACTGTTTTTATGGTGCAACCAAACCCTGATCTTAAAATGATTGCGGCAGCACTTGCATCGGGTATGCCGTATGACTTTGTTCATTCGGTATCTACGGCGTTTTTTCTGTGGGTTGCAGCAAAGCCTTTGATGGAAAAATTAGAAAGAGTGAAAATTAAATACGGACTGATTGAAGGATAATAAAAGCTTTATTTGTGAATAAAAACTACAGATACGGAAAAGATAAACAAAAAAATAAAGTGAGGTCAGATTATGTTTAAACATGAAAAACTTTTATTTCATCCCGTATCTGTTGAAAATCCAAACCCTCAATATGCCGCACTCCTTCAGGAACAGCTTGGCGGTGCAAACGGAGAGCTTAAAGCTGCAATGCAGTATATGTCGCAAAGCTTTAGAATTAAAGACCCTGAAATTAAGGATTTGTTTCTGGACATTGCGGCAGAAGAACTTGGGCATATGGAAATGATTGCCCAGACAATTAACCTTCTTAACGGACATAATGTGGATGCCGAGGAGGTTCCTGCAGGTGAGATACAGACGCACGTCCTTCTGGGTCTTAACCCCGGATTGATAAATGCATCTGGGTATTCATGGACAAGTGATTATGTAAGTGTTACGGGTGATTTGTGTGCAGATTTGCTGTCAAATATTGCGTCAGAACAGCGTGCAAAGGTTGTATATGAGTATCTTTACAGACAGATTGACGATAAACTTGTAAAAGAAACAATTGATTTTCTTCTTAACAGAGAGGAAGCACACAACGCAATGTTCCGTGAAGCCTTTAACAAGGTTCAGGATACAGGCTCTAACCGTGATTTTGGCACAACTAAGGCTGCAAGAATGTATTTTAGTATGTCAGAACCCTCGCCGGGCGGTGAAAAGGTTGATGAAAAAGAGGTAAAAAAGCCGTCATTTAACGAATAAAAAATAACCCAGGGTGTACCAAGTGGTACACCCTGTATATATTTATTTGATTTTTACTGTGATTTCACCATTTGTTTCATCAACGATGACTGTATCACCTGCAGAGATTTCGTTGCCGATAAACATATGAGCAAGCTTATCTTCAATATGTCTTTCGATATATCTGCGCATTGGTCTTGCACCGTATTGACTGCTGTATCCGTCTTTGCATATAAGTGCCTTTGCACTGTCAGTCACTTCGATACTTATACCCTTTTCGGTAAGACCACGACTTAAATCTGCAAGCATAAGGTCAACAATTTTCAAAAGGTCATCATTTGTTAACTCTTCAAACACAATTATTTCGTCAATTCTGTTAAGAAATTCGGGTCTGAAAATCTGCTTAAGAGCCTTTTCTGCCTTCATTTTATTTGATGCATTGTTGGTTGCCCCAAAGCCTGCAACCCCACCAAAGCTGTCACTTCCGGCATTGGATGTCATGACAATAATGGTATCCTCAAACGAAACTGTTTTGCCGTGGCTGTCGGTGATTCTGCCGTCATCCAGAATTTGAAGGAGCATATTAAATACATCAGGATGTGCCTTTTCAATCTCATCAAACAGAATGACAGAGTAGGGGTGGCGGCGTATCTTTTCGGTAAGCTGACCTGCGTCGTCATAGCCCACATATCCGGGGGGCGAGCCAATGAGTCTTGACACTGTATGCTTTTCCATAAATTCTGACATATCAAAACGGATAAGAGCATCCTCTGTGTCAAAAACCTCTCGCGCAATCTGTTTTACAAGCTCGGTTTTACCAACGCCTGTAGGACCAACAAATATAAAGGAGGCGGGTCTGCGTTTAAGGCTGAAGCCTGCACGTTTGCGGCGTATGCCACGTGATACTGCAGATACAGCATCGTTCTGACCGATAAGATTAAGGTGAAGCCTCTCTTCAAGGTTTACAAGGCGGTTTGTTTCAAACTCGGTAATATTCTTTACGGGAATTTTTGTCCAGCCTTCAATTACTGCCGCTAGGTCATCGGGGGTAAGGTAAACATCCCGAGCTGACTTTTCCATTTCGGCAATTGCGGCTGCAAGCTGACATTCACGGCTTTTAAGCTCGGCAATCTTTTCGTAATTTGATGTGGGGTCAGCATTTTCACCATCGGGTGCAGTTTCGATTTCCTCCTGAGCAGTTTTAACTTCATCAAGTTGAGCTTTTAGCTTTGCCAGCTCTGCAAGTGCAGTGTTGTCAAGATTTGCTTTGGATGCCGCTTCGTCGATTACGTCAATTGCCTTATCGGGCAAGAATCTGTCGGTAATATATCTCTTTGAAAGTACAGCCGCTGTGCGGATAATATCATCGGTGATTTTCACCTTGTGATAATCTTCGTAATAGCCCTTTATACCCTTCAGCATTTCGATTGTTTCTTCAACCGATGGCTCTTCAACAATAACTGTCTGGAAACGGCGTTCAAGAGCACTGTCTTTTTCGATATACTTGCGGTATTCTTCCAAGGTGGTTGCACCGATAATCTGTATTTCGCCACGTGAAAGTGCGGGCTTTAAAATGTTGCCGGCATTCATTGCACCCTCGGCGTCACCGGCTTTTGTAAGAACGTGCACCTCGTCAATGACAAGAATGATGTTACCAAGAGCCTTTACCTCGGTAATAAGACTTTTAAGACGTGATTCAAACTGACCACGGAACTGTGTTCCTGCAACCATTGCCGCCATGTCAAGAAGATAGATTTCATAGCCAAGAAGTTTTGCCGGAACATTGCCTTCTGCAATCCTGAGGGCAAGACCTTCGGCTATGGCAGTTTTACCAACGCCAGGCTCGCCAATGAGTACAGGATTATTTTTTGTACGGCGGTTGAGAATTTGTGTTACACGGTTCATCTCGGTTTCTCTGCCTACAACACGGTCAATCTCGCCGTGTCTTGCTTTTGCGGTCAGATTTGTGCCGTACATATCAAGGAATTTACGCTTGTTCTTGGGTTTGTCCTTTTTATCGTTTTTGGCTGACTTTTCCTTTTGAGCAGCACCGTCGGGATTGGGCGCACCATTGCCGCCAAACATATTTGAAAGGAAGGAAAGGGGTGACTTTTTCATAGCACCGCCATCCTCGCTATCGTCAAAATCTCCGCCGTCAATAAAACCGTCACCAAGCATTGCTGACGGGTCAAAGTCTTCGCCCTCGCCCATCATACCACGCATCATTTCTAAGGTTTCGCTGTTCATACTGTCAAATTCTTCCGGAGTCATTCCAAGCCCCTTCAACATATTGTCAAGGGGGGCTATATTCAGTTCTTTTGCGCAGGAAAGGCAGTAGCCCTCATTTACCTGCTTGCCGTCGGGTTCCATTCTTGTGACAAAAACCACGGCCATATTCTTTTTGCATCTTGTACAGAGCATTGCTATACCTCCAAGGCACAAATGTACCCATTATTCAATGTTTGATGAATAGTATAACACATAAAACTCCTGATTTCAATGTCTTTTTTGTTAACAAAGCAAAAAAAGTTACCAATTTTTGAAGGAATTTTAGCAAATCCCTTTACAAAATGGGAATTTTACTGTAAAATATATTGGTTGAATTATGTAATAATGCACATTTATATACAGGAGGTATTACAATGTACGATAAAGTGTCAACAGATTTATCCTTTGTCGAAAGAGAGAAAGAGGTTGTTTCTTTCTGGAAGGATAATGACATATTCAAAAAAAGTATCGAAAACCGCAAAGATGGTGAAGTATACACTTTCTTTGATGGCCCGCCTACTGCAAACGGCAAGCCTCACATTGGTCACGTTTTGACCCGTGTTATTAAAGACTTGATTCCGCGTTACCGCACAATGAAGGGCTATAAAGTACTTAGAAAAGCCGGATGGGATACCCACGGTCTTCCTGTTGAGCTTGAGGTTGAAAAACAGCTTGGCATCAGCGGTAAACCCGAAATCGAAAAATACGGTATCGAGGATTTTGTTAAAAAGTGTAAGGATAGTGTTTTCACCTACCAGAGTGAGTGGGAGGAAATGAGTGACCGTGTTGGCTTCTGGGCTGATATGGATAACCCTTATGTTACTTATCACAACGACTATATCGAGTCTGTTTGGTGGGCACTTAAAACTATCTGGGATAAAGGCCTTCTTTACAAAGGTCACAAGATTATGCCTTACTGCCCCCGTTGCGGAACTTCACTCTCAAGCCACGAGCTTGCACAGGGCTATAAGGATGTAAAGGAAAATTCACTTATTGCCAAGTTTATTGTTAAGGGCAAGACAAAGGAATATATCCTTGCGTGGACAACAACACCATGGACACTTCCTTCAAACGTGGCTCTTTGTGTTAACCCTCACGAAACCTATGTTAAAATTAAGGTTGGGGACGAAACATACATTCTTGCCGAAGCTCTCGTTGACAGTGTTATCAAGGATGAATATGAAGTAATCGAAAAGTGCGTGGGTACCGACCTTTGCGGTCTTGAGTATGAGCCGCTTTATAACTTTGCAACACTTGATAAAAAGGGTCACTTTATTGTGGCTGACAACTATGTTACAATGAGTGATGGTACAGGTATCGTACACATTGCTCCTGCCTTTGGTGAGGACGACTCACGTGTGGGCAAGGAAAATGACCTTCCCTTTGTTAACCTTGTTAACCTTCAGGGTAACTTTGTAGATAGCGTTGAACCCTGGAAGGGTATGTTTGTAAAAGATGTTGACAAGCTGGTTATCCGTGATTTGAAGGAAAGAGAACAGCTCTTTGAGGTTATCAACTTTGAGCACAGCTATCCCTTCTGCTGGAGATGTGACACACCACTTCTTTACTATCCCTGCGACACATGGTTCATCAAGATGTCGGCTGTTCGTGACAAGCTTCTTGCAAACAATGATACAGTTAACTGGATGCCTGACAACATCAAGCACGGCAGATTTGGTAACTTCCTTGAAAATGTAATTGACTGGGGCTTATCACGTTCAAGATACTGGGGAACACCGCTTCCTATCTGGACCTGTGAATGTGGTCATCACGAATGTATCGGTTCAATTGAGGAACTGAAGGCAAAAGGTATTAATGTTCCTGCAGATATCGAACTTCACAAGCCTTATGTTGATAATGTTCACTTAAAGTGCGAAAAGTGCGGCGGCGAAATGAAGAGAGTTTCTGACGTTATTGACTGCTGGTTTGACTCAGGCTCGATGCCCTTTGCACAGTGGCACTATCCATTTGAAAATAAGGAACTCTTTGAACAGAACTTCCCTGCTGACTTCATCAGCGAGGCTATCGACCAGACAAGAGGTTGGTTCTATACACTTATTGCGATTTCAACACTTCTTTTTGACAAGGCACCATATAAGAATGTCGTTGTTCTTGGACACGTTCAGGATAAGGACGGTCGCAAGATGTCAAAGCATATAGGCAATGTTGTTAATCCGTGGGATGTTTTAAATAAACAAGGCTCGGATGCTGTAAGATGGTATTTCTATTCAAACAGTGCTCCGTGGCTTCCCAACCGCTTCCACGACGAAGCAGTTTCAGAGTCACAAAGAAAGTTTATGGGTACACTGTGGAACACCTATGCATTCTATGTACTTTATGCCGATATTGACAGCTTTGACCCCACGAAGTATACTCTTGACAAGTCAAAGCTTACACTTCTTGATAAGTGGATTTTATCAAAGCTGAACAATGTAATCAGCACCGTTGACGAGTATCTTGCAAACTACAAGATTACCGAGGCGACAAGAGTAATTCAGGAGTTCACCGACGAGCTTTCAAACTGGTATGTTCGTCGCAGTCGTGAACGTTTCTGGGCAAGCGAGCTTACCGACGATAAGATTTGTGCGTATATGACACTCTATACCGTATTGGTTGAGTTCTCAAAGGTTTGTGCACCTTTCATTCCGTTTATGACAGAAATGATTTACCGCAACCTTGTTCTCAATGTTGACAAATCTGCTCCTGAAAGTATTCATATGTGCGATTATCCTGTGGCAAATGCTGAATTTGACTTTAAGGATATCGAAGAAGAAATGGATGCTGCAAGAAAGATAGTTATTCTTGGTCGTGCGTGCCGTAATGCGGCAAACACCAAGAACCGTCAGCCAATCGCAAAGATTTATGTACAGTCAAAGAGCGACCTTGCTGATGTATATAAAAACATCATTCTTGACGAGCTTAATGTTAAGGAAATCGAAATCACCGACAATGCAAGCTCCTTTATCAGCTACAACTTCAAGCCGCAGCTCAAGACTATGGGTCCCAAGTACGGCAAGATTGTAAAGGCAATATTTGAACAGGTTAATGCAATGGACGGTGCGGCTGTTATGGCAACCCTCAATGCAGGCGAAAATATCAAGCTTACAGTTGAAGGCACAGATGTTGAATTTGGCATTGATGATGTTTTGGTTGAAACTCTGCAGAAGGACGGATTTGTTTCTGACAGCGATGCGACCTATACTGTGGTTCTTGACACAAATCTTACTCCCGAGCTTATCGAAGAAGGTTTTGTTCGTGAAATCATCAGCAAAATCCAGACAATGCGTAAGGATGGCGGCTTTGAAGTTCAGGACAATATCAAGGTTTCCTGCTGTGGAAGTGCAAAGATTGACGAAATCATTGCAAAGAACCTTGACGAAATCTCGGCACAGACCCTTGCTGTTTCAATCGACAACGCAGTAAATGATGGAAAAGAATGGAACATCAATGGCGAAAAGGTAAAAATCACAATTGTGAAAAACTAAAAATATTTAAGACGTGCTCTGCGGGGCGCGTCTTTATCTTTAAAAATCCAAATTTTACAGTTGAAAAAATCTTTATTATGTGCTAAAATACAAAGGTATGATTTTTAAGGAAAAGAGGCAGAATGACTATGTATATTACAGATGACATAAAATATATAGGCGTCAATGACCATAAGATAGATTTATTCGAGGGTCAGTATGTTGTTCCCAATGGTATGGCATATAATTCTTATGCAATTATTGATGAAAAGATTGCAATTATGGATACTGTGGATGCAAATTTCACAGATGACTGGCTGCGTAATATAAAGCTGGTGCTTGACGGCAGAACACCCGACTATCTCATTGTTCAGCATATGGAGCCTGACCATTCGGCAAATATTATGAATTTTGCAAATGCATATCCAGACACTAAGATTGTTGCATCTGCAAAGGCTTTTGTGATGATGAAACAGTTCTTCGGCACAGATTTTGCAGACAGGCAGATTGTAGTGGGCGAGGGTGATACACGTAGTCTTGGTAAGCATAATTTGACTTTTGTTACTGCTCCTATGGTGCATTGGCCCGAGGTAATTGTGACCTATGTCAGCTGCGACAAGGTTTTGTTTTCGGCAGACGGCTTTGGTAAGTTTGGAGCACTTGATGTAGAAGAAGACTGGGCTTGCGAGGCAAGAAGATATTATATTGGCATTGTGGGTAAATACGGCGCTCAGGTACAGGCGCTTCTTAAAAAGGCGTCGGGTCTTGACATAAAGACAATCTGTCCCCTTCACGGTCCCGTACTCAGCGAAAACTTGGGCTACTATCTTGACCTTTATAATATATGGTCAAGCTATGGTACAGAAAGCGAGGGAGTTGTGATTGCATATACCTCGGTTTACGGAAATACAAAATCTGCGGTTGAATATCTTGCAAAAAGTCTTAAAGCAAAAGGCTGCCCCAAGGTTGTGGTAAATGACCTTGCAAGATGCGATATGGCAGAGGCGGTTGAGGATGCATTCCGTTATGGTAAAATAGTTCTTGCAACAACGACATATAATAATGATATATTCCCATTTATGCGTGAATTTATCAACCACCTGACAGAGAGAAACTTCCAGAACAAACAAGTTGCTATGATTGAAAACGGCACTTGGGCACCGTCGGCGGCAAAGGTGATGTGTGCAATGCTTGAAAAGAGCAAAAACCTTACTTACTGTGAAAGCGGCGTAAAAATTATGTCGGCAATGAATGAAGAAAATAAAAGTCAGCTTGACGCACTTGCGGCAGAGCTGGTTAAATAAAATTTTAAGGAGGAAAAAACTATGAAATATGTATGCGATGTATGCGGATGGGAATATGACGAGGAAATCGGTGCTCCCGATGCAGGAATTGAACCCGGAACAAAGTTCGAGGACCTTCCCGAGGATTTTGAATGTCCCCTTTGCGGAGTAGGGAAAGACCAGTTTTCTGAAGCGTAACAACAACCTAAAAACACCTCAACGGATAATCCGTTGAGGTGTTTTTAGTATGTAGGGGAGGGTCTTTGTGCCCTCCCGTACAAATGGTCATTTCATAAACAGCCAAACCCAAAGAAATCACATTAGTCGCAATTACAACCGCATCCGCAATCACAGTCCTCTAAAGCCTTTTTAGGCGGGAAGAACTCGTCAAAGGGGAAGCGGATTGTATTAAACAGCTCGCAAGGGTTGTTTTCTGTCGCTGTTGGACATTCCTTGCAGGGAATACAAAAATCAATTGCGTCAACGTGGAGCTGGGTTGCACGTTCAAGCCTTACTATACTGAAAAGACCAAGTGATACAAGCACCATTTTGCCATCGTCGCCTGTGTAAAGCTCGTCGTCAAAGCATTCGCAGATGTTATCAGGAATTGCAAGGAAGTGGTCTTTACAGTCACATTCACAGCAATCGTTTCGGGTTACAAGCTTTGCCGAAAGTGCAATTGGGTCTACTACCTCCACAACGGCTTTAGGAAGGTTGTTTCTCTGCCAGATTTTTGCTACGTCTTCGCAATCCTGCGAAAGGGTTGATTCAAATATCTTTACATTGCCTTCAGAGCCGTAAAGTATAACTTTTTTATCATATGTTACAAGGCCGTCAACCTCGGCAGGACACGAAACACCACGGAATGCTTCGATTGTTACACGAATAAAGAATTTCATATCAACAGCAAAATATCCGCGGTTAAAGGGGACAGGCTCTACAGTTGTATAAACCCAGATAACCTCGGCACTCTTGAGCTTTGCATTGATTGCGCGTTCAATTATTTCCTGACCTGAATTGGTAAAATAAACACGCTGGTCACGAATGCAATCTCTGTCCTTGCAAGAGTCGTATATCTGATTTGTGTTTATACAAACTCCGTTGCCAAAATCCTCGCATCGGCGTTCTGTGCGGTTTTCCTGTTCAAGACAGCAATCTGCCTGTACAGCTGCGTTTTCGTTGTAAGTTTCAAAACTATCACTCATGGAAATACCTCCTGATTTGCAAAAAAGAATTTTGTGACCTAATTCATTGTATGCTATAATTGAAAAACCGTTCATATACTAGATGTGGAGGGATAAGGTAATGGCTAAAATATGTAAAGATATCGTATGCGGTGAGAATTATTTTTTTATAAACGGACAGGGCGAACTTGTATGCAGATGTAAAAATTCGTCAGAGCAAATAATGGATTGTTGTCGTGATTTTGATGCTGTTAAGGATGCCGACTGCACCCACATTGTTGCCGCCGACACAGAAGGAAATCTGTTTTATATAATAAATGATGACGGACACTGGGGCAGAGGCGTTGTGGTATCAGGCGTAATGGCAGAAAATTTGTTTGTCCAACGGGAATTGCACGATACGATGATTTATTATGTCGCAGGTGGCGGGCTTTATAAAATATGTATTGGTACAGGGGACGGTCAGCCCGCTTTGCTGGACGAAATACAATACCGTGCAATGCCATTTGTGTGTCAGAATGCAGTGTATTACATAAATAAAAAAGACGCTTTGTGCACAAATGAAAGAAAGGAAATATGTAAGGGCGATGATATAACCCATATATTTGCAACAGCGGAATATCTGTGTATTAAAGAAAAAAACAGACTGGAACTGATAAGCACGATTGACTTTGATAATCGGCAGAGCCTTACACGTCGCCATAAAGAAACAGCACAATGTCCTGTTGTTGTGAGTGCCGGTGAGACAGAAATTCTGTGCTGGCTTGATAAAAATGAGGTTTTTTTTGCAAAAAAAGAAAACGGATTGTGGTGCAGCCTTGAAACTATTATTATGCAAAACGCTGAAAGGCTTGGCATATATAAATTTGACGGAAAGTATGATTTGGGATGCATAAGAAACGGACAGATATGTTCATTTAATATGAAAGCCTAAAAATTGTACAAAATGCACAATTTACAAACAAATTATTGTTTGGTTTTTGGTTGAAAAGTTTGAAAAAACATTGTATAATAGATTTATTGATGACAGACGGCAATGCTGTTTTGTTACATATATGACTACATTCAGGAGGGTTGAAAATTGAAATTGTATGAAACATCAAAAATCAAAAACTTTTGTCTTTTAGGACACGGAAACTCAGGAAAGACATCGCTGGCAGAGGCTATCCTTAATACAGCAGGTTCTATCGAGAGAATGGGCAAAACTCAGGACGGTAACACCGTTATGGACTTTGACCCCGAAGAAATCAAGCGTAAATTCTCGATTAGTGCGGCTGTTGCTACCTGTGACTGGAACGGCACAAAGTTCAATATCATAGATACCCCCGGATTCTTTGACTTCGTAGGTGAGGTTCAGCAGAGTATAAAGGTTGCAGATGCGGCAATTATCGTTCTCAGCGGTAAGTCAGGTCTTACGGTTGGTGCAGAAAAGGCTTGGAAGTATGCTGATGATGCAGGTATTCCCAAGATGATATTTATTAACAAGGTTGATGACGAGCGTGTTAATTACTATGGCGTTCTTGAACAACTGAGAGAAAAATACGGCAAGAAAATTGCTCCCCTTCAGGTTCCTATCCGTGAAGGCGAAAAGATTACAGGCTTTGTAAACGTAGTTGAAGGCGAAGCTAGAAGATATATGGGAGATATGACAGTTACAGCACCCATTCCCGATGGTATGGAAGATGATATCGCACCTGTTCGCGAAATGATTAACGAAGCTGTTGCTGAAAGCTCTGAAGAACTGATGGAAAGATACTTCGCAGGCGAAAGCTTCACACTTGCTGAAACATACGAAGCACTCCGCAGCGGTGTTGCATCAGGTGACATTGTTCCTGTTCTTTGCGGCAGTGCGTTTAATAAGCTTGGTATTGCATCGCTTATGAATGCAATTGTAGCATACTTCCCGTCACCCGATTCCTCTAACGATTTCTTTATCGCTCACAAGGAAGACGGCTCAGATGCAAGACGCAAGGTTGACGTTAACGACCCGTTGGCGGCACTGGTATTCAAGACTGTTGCTGACCCATATGTTGGCAAACTGTCATACTTTAAGGTATATTCGGGTATTATGACTCCCGATACAACAGTATATAATTCTGTTTCGGGCACAAACGAAAGAATAGGTAAGATTTTTGCGGTTGTGGGCAAAAAGCAGATTGAGGTTGAAAAACTTAACGCAGGTGATATCGGTGCGGTTACAAAGCTGGCAGCAACGAATACAGGTGATACACTCTGCAGCATCAGCGACCGTATTGTGATTGATGGCATCGAATTCTCAAAACCCAACACCTCAATGGCAGTTGTTCCCAAGGCTAAGGGCGACGAGGATAAAATCAGTCAGGGCTTAAATAAGCTTATGGACGAGGATAAGACATTTACACTTGAAAATAATACAGAAACACGCCAGATGATTATTAAGGGTATGGGCGACCAGCACATTGATATTCTTGTAAACAAGCTCAAGACAAAATTTGGCGTTGATGTTACTTTAACCGAGCCAAGAGTTGCATATCGTGAGGCTATACGCAAGGCGGTTAAGGTTGAAGGCAAGCACAAAAAGCAATCAGGCGGTCACGGACAGTATGGCCACGTATGGATTGAGTTTGAACCATATGATGATGGATTATTGTTTGAAGAAAAGGTATTTGGCGGCTCTGTTCCCAAAAACTACTTCCCCGCTGTTGAAAAGGGTCTTCAGGAAAGTATGAAACAAGGCGTTCTTGCAGGATATCCTATGGTTGGTCTTAAGGCAACATTGGTTGACGGCTCGTATCATCCTGTAGATTCTTCTGAAATGGCATTTAAAACAGCCGCATCTCTGGCATTTAAAGCCGGTATGGAACAGGCAAGCCCTGTTTTGCTTGAACCCATAGGTCACTTAAAGGTTTATGTTCCCGATAGCTACACAGGTGATATCATCGGCGATATCAACAAGCGGCGTGGTCAGATGCTGGGTATGACACCTCAGGGTGACGGAATTACCCTTATCGAGGGCGAAGTTCCTATGGCTATGATGCATTCATATTCATCGGATTTGCGTTCAATGACTCAGGCAAAGGGCAACTATGAATTCGAGTTTGAAAGATATCAGGATGCACCGCCCAATGTGGTTGAAAAAATAATTGCAGAAAGCAAAGAATAATACTTAAAGGCAGCTCTCAAATGAGGGCTGCCTTTAATCTATAAAGTCTTGCAAATATCAGGAATATGTGATAAAATTTCGGTGTTATGCAAAATTTTTAATTAAATATATCAGGAGGAATAAATTATGCCGCTTCAAATTCATCCATGGGAAGGATATGTAAAACCTTTTAAGATTTTTGGAAATCTCTATTTTGTAGGAACTGTTCCTGCATCAACACATCTGATTGACACCAGTGACGGTCTTATCGTTATAGACCCCGGATATCCCCAAAGTCTTTATCTGGTTATAAACAATATATGTGAGCTTGGTTTTAAAATCAAGGACATAAAGTACATTGTAATAACTCACGGCCACTATGACCATCTTGGTGCGGTAAAGGCGTTGGTAGAACTTACAGGTGCAAAGACTTTTATCGGCAAAGAGGATGTAACATACGCAAACGGAACCGAAGATTTGACCTGGGCAAAAGAAATTGGAACAGAATATTACGAGGCTTTTGAACCAGATGTTTTAATTTCCCACAATGATGTTATAGAGCTTGGGAATACAAAAATACTGTGCAAGGATGCACCGGGTCACACTCCGGGCACAAAAGCCTTTTTCTTTGATGTCACAGACGGAAAAACTACATACAGGGCAGCAATGCACGGTGGTGTCGGTTTAAATTCTATGAAAAAACCATTCCTTGAGAAATACGGTCTTTCAACAGATATAAGAGATATGTTCGTTCCTGCTATCGAAAGCTTTATAGACGAGCCGGTTGATATTTTCCTTGGAAACCACGTGGCAAACAACGATACCGTAGGAAAAGGAAGCCAAATTACGGATGACTTTAATCCGTTTATAGACAGTACCGCATGGAAAAATTTCCTTACAAGAAAGATAAAAGGGTATAATGAATTGATAGAAAGTGAGTCAAACAACGAATAAGATTTGCACTTCAGATATATGGAATAAAGGAGATAAGGCGTTATGAAAAATCATTGGGAAAATAAACTTTGGTATGCATACGGAACTTCTATGACCAGCATAGAGCAAGGCAAGTTTGTTCCTGTAGTTGAAAAGTTGTCAGGCTTAAAGGTTGTCAACAAGGGAATACCGGGAGGTTCATTGACACCTGATGGTTACGGAAAAGGCAACACCAAAAAGGCGATTATGAATATGGATGACGGCAAGGAAAAAGCCGACCTTATCACCATAGATGTCCTGCCCAATGAAGGTGCGATTGTGGGCGATATTTATGATACAGATGATGAATCGTTTTGCGGATGCTTTAATCAATGCCTGAGATACTTGCAGGAAAACACAAAGGCACAGATTGTTGTGATAATAATGATTGGCGGAAATAATAATCCACCCGAAAAAGAAACCGAAACAAGAAAAATCACTCAATTTGAGTTTGCACAAAAGATAGAGCAGGTTGCAAGGCTGAATAGTGTTCCTGTAATAAATGTTTTTTGCGAATCAGGCTTTGGTTATGCAAGAGTAAAAGGCAGAAATTATCAGGTTGACCATATTCACCTCAATGAGTTGGGTGGATTAAATATGGGTAAATTTATCTGGAGCAAGCTTAAAGATATTCCGTTGTGGGAGGTTGAACTCTAAATAATGTTTTTTGTCCTGAACACTGTTCATTAGGACCTACTAACGAAACCTAGGGCCTATGCGGGTTTGCGAAGTCGCGGTTCACTTTTGTTTGCTGTAAAAATGCAAATAACAACTTGATTTTGAGAGGTGGCAAAGTCTACAGGTTTAAATAAAAGAGCTGATGTTATATTTTCATAATCTGAGGGATATGCATTGGTGCTAATCATTTCACTGATTAACGAATTCATATCAATATTGTCCTGTGCAGATAAACAGGCTTTATGTTCTTTACGCTTTTCCCTGACAGTTTTTATAAGAAATTTAATTATTTGTTAAATTCGATTGTTGAAAGGAACTTGTATAAATCGTAAATATGACGGGAGTGCCCGTGGATTGTATCTGCAAAATAGCAATCACATAAAGTAAATAATTTATAGACAAAGGTTCTGTCAAGGTGAGCTTGCAAAAATCAATTGCACCAACATAGTAATGAAAGCGGTTTTATACAATAATCACAAAGAAAATCAACGGTACGTTGTTTCTACAGGTGTATATCGCTATTGGTGATTGAAATATAAGGTTGTGTTTGTTATACTATGTGTGTGAGGAGGAGTTATGATGCTGAATGAAAATATTAGGAAATATAGAAAAAAGCTTAAGCTATCACAGAAAAGCCTGGCAGAACTGCTCTTTTTAACTCCGCAAACTATTTCCAAATGGGAAAAAGGACTTTCCGAGCCAAGAATACAGGATTTGTGCAGATTATCGCAAATATTGGGTGTGTCAACAGATGAGCTATTGGATAATAAAATGTCTGACAGAATAGTTTCCGCGATGATTGCGGTTGACGGAGGCGGAACAAAGACGGAGTTTGTTTTATTTGACAAAAACGGAAACATATTTAATCATACTGTTTTGGAAGGCTCAAATCCAAATTTAAAGGGCGTTGAACATTCAGTCAACGTTATAAAAAACGGAATTGATTTTTTACTGGCAGATAAAATAATAGATGTTGAGGGTATATTTATTGGAATTGCCGGCGGATTTGCAGGGGGAAAATCTAATATTAAAATCACAAAGCATTTAAAGGAGCTGTATCCATACACAAAAATTAAGGTTGACAGTGATATAACAAATGTAATATGCAGTGCAGCCGACTGCACAAAATGTGTATCAGTAATCTGCGGTACAGGCTTTGTTGTTTATGCAAAAAACGCAAATGGAATTCATCGTCTGGGCGGTTGGGGATATTATCTGGATGAAGCCGGCAGCGGTTTTTCTCTCGGAAAATCTGCGTTGTGTGCTGCGCTTGCAGAAAGGGAAGGAACCGGAATAAAAACACTAATAACTTCATTGGTTGAAAACTTGTTGGGGGCAACAGTGTGGGATAAAATTGATATGATATATTCCGGCGGTGTTGAATATATTGCCTCTTTTGCTAAAAATGTGTTTGAGGCATATTCAGCAGGAGATACAGTTGCTGCGGAAATACTTAAGAAAAATATGATGTATATTGCATCGGTAATTAAACACGCAAGAGAAAAATATGATATAGGTGATAATATCATTTTAGCCGGAGGCGTAGTAGGGAATAATCATACTGAATACGCAGAAATGCTCATGGATGCTATGAAGGATGATAAAATAAATATTATTATACCGGAATTACCCCCAATATATGGTGCTGCAGTGAATTGTTGCAGGATATATTCAGAGATGCCATTAAATTTTAAAGAAAATTCCTTTAATTTTCCAAACATCGAATTCGGGCTTGAGAATAGACTTACGGGGAGAACTGGTGCTATATCGTTTGCGTACAGTAGAACAAAGCGGCGGCGCCGCTCGCCGCAGGCGGCGGTCGGAGTAATAACGCTTTGTTTGCCCAAGTGCATTTCGGCATAGCCGAAAAAATTTGTTGTAGAAAGACAAAGCTTTTCCTATTATTGCCGATGCTCTCGCATCTCAATCCCACCTAAAAACGTGCCACAGGCACCTCTTTCACGGTGTGACGGGCAATTTGAACTTGTTTTTTGTATCATAGGAAATATAACATTTTGTTGTATTTTCCTATGATATAAAAAGAGAACTTCAGACAGAAGTTTCTACCCTCGACAGAATAAGAAGAGAGAAGGAAAACTATTCAATAAGTTAATGGATAATCAAATAACTGATGATGAGTATATGAGATTATCCAAAGAACTTGAAAGAGCGGAAATTTCCGTCGAGGATAAAATCAAAGAAATAAAGAAAAAACTGTTCTTGCAAAAAAGAATGAAAAAGAACTCAATGTAAAAGCTTATAAAGAGATTGGAGAGGTTAAAAAGGTTGACAGAAGAGTAGTAGAAAAATTAATTGACAAGATGATAGTAAGCAAAGAAGGAAGAGTTGAAATCCAATGGATATTTAAAGAAATTTTTAAAAACGCATAAAGACTTGGTGCTATGGAAAAAGCAGTATTTCAAGTCTTAAAATTTAATAGTAATAGTTTGCAATTTTTTGATATTTATGATAAAATAAATAGTGGGAAATCCAATATTCCCACGGGCCTTTAAAGTAAATTGTTCAGATAAAATCATAGCAGAAGTTTCGTTGAATTGCAAAGGAGATAGAAATAATGAAAAAAGAATCCATTTTTCAAATTATGAAATTTACGTTATTTTCAGCATCTGCAGGGATAATACAAGTTATTGCATTTGCTGTATTCAACGAGCTTTTTTGTTGGATGTACTGGCCTGCTTATCTTACATCGCTGGTTTTGTCCATAATCTGGAGTTTTACATTTAACCGAAGATACACATTTAAGTCGGCGGCAAATGTTCCGTTAGCAATGTTAAAACTATTTGGATTTTATGCTGTTTTCACACCGCTTTCAACATGGCTTGGGCACATTGCGGAAGCAATCGGCATCAACGATTACATAATTTTGACGGTGACAATGCTTTCGAATTTTGTTCTTGAATTTCTGTTTTCTAAATTTTTAATATATAAAAATCAGGAAAATACTCTAACAGAAAAATAGTCATATCGGTTAAATATATTAAGTTGACAAATATGCTTTGAGGTGGCGTGATAAAATGGATTTAATTGTAAAAAGCTTTTCAGAGCTTTCTTTGGAAGAACTATATGAAATTATAAAATCGAGGTCAGAGATTTTTTTGCTGGAACAAAATATTGTTTGTCAGGATCTTGATGATGTTGATTACACCAGCCTGCATTGTTTTTTTTATGACGGCAAAAGGGTGACAGCGTATTTAAGAGCGTTTGCATTGGATAATGATACGGTAACTATAGGCAGAGTACTGACTCTGGAACATAGAAAAGGTCTTGGAAGTGAGCTTATGAAAAAAAGCATTGAAGAAATACAAAAGCGTTTCCACTGCAAAAGAATAAGTCTTCATGCGCAAAAACAGGCAGTAGAATTTTATGAAAAACTAGGTTTTTATATAACTTCGGATGAGTTTTTAGAAGAAGGGGTTATCCATATTACAATGGAGGCAGACATATAACATTTTTATATGCAACGCAAAGCTAAAAAAAGTAACTAAGTTATAACTTTTGTTTTGTAATATTAAGAAAGGAGAGAGGTGTCTTTATGATTATAAAGAATTGCAATATCATTGACTGTACTGGCAATGAGCCTTATGTTGCCGATGTGGAGATAAGGGATGGAATTATTGCAAAGATCGGCACACATCTGACCGGTGATGAAATAATTGATGGAAAGGGAAAATACCTTATCCCGGGACTTATAAATCTGCATGTACATATAAACAGAAGAAACGTTTCAAGAACTAAAAATTCATTCCGTCAGGGTGCACCCGCAATCGAAAACAGTTCAGATTTTCACAGGGTTTTATATGCTGCCCGAAATGCGTGGTATGAACTGTCTCAGGGAAGTCGGAGGCCAAG
>JAZNBG010000040.1:0-2408 GCA_045586925.1 Clostridia bacterium
TTGAGGTATAAATACAATCATATAAAGAAGAGCACCTATACCTTCTATGATAAATGTTCCGCCGACAACCTTCTTAACAAAACGAACAAGTCCTGAAAGAGAATTCAGATTAAACGCATCTTGCAAAAGCAGTCGATCACCAATACCCATTTTCTTGTGCAGAAGTATCATAAGTCCCGACATAATTGTTATAACGCCAAGACCGCCTATCTGAATCAGTATCAAAATAACAGCCTGTCCGAAAATACTCCAGGAAGAAACAGTCGGTGTTACTACCAATCCGGTCACACACGTGGAAGTTGTTGCAGTGAAAAGTGCATCCAGGAAAGGCTTTGCCTTTCCATCAGCTGAACTTATGGGAAGCGATAACAATAATGCACCTATCAATATTGCTATTAAAAAGCTTAATAATATAATATGTGTTGTAGATGCTCTAATCCGTTGTTTTCTCATATTATCCTAATGCTACCATACTGAAAACGAGTGCAAATAACGCAACTGTTTCACAAAGACCGACAACGGTGATATACTGTGAAAATCCTTTTCCAGTTTCAGCTAAAGCATCTGCACCTGCGGCACCTGCCTTACCCTGAGCAACGGCAGAAAATGCCATTGCCAAACCGGATGCGATTCCAAGACCGAGCAAAAAAGCAGGGTCAGCAGAGGATGCCTTCATTTGCTGCATTAAAAGAAAACCATAAATAGTCTGTGTTAAAGGTGCACCTGCAAAAACTGTAAGAATAAACGGAGCTGCTTTATTTACCATATAACATTTCTTCCATGCTCCAATAGAGGCTTGACCTGCAATACCAATACCAATTGCTGAGCCGATTGCGGCAATACCCATAACCAATGCTGTACCTAATAATCCAAAATTCATAATAATTCTCCTTTTAATCAATTTTTTCTTCAAAAGGTTTGAATTTAAATCCACTCCAAGCCATGCCTAAGTGGGATGAAAATTCTAATGTGTTAAGTCTAATTCCATGAACGACAACCGACAATATATTCAATATCATATTTAGTCCATGACCAAACACCAAAATAACAATGGCAAGTATCATAAACATAAAGTTGCCAAATAACGGTCCCGCAAGCTCGTTTACAGTTGCCGATATTGCTGCACCCGCAAGACCAACAGCCCAAAGGCGTATATAGGAAACAATATCACTGAAAAGATTAAATATACCAAGCAAAACCGAAACAATATTGGTGAGACTTGCGAGTATAGATTTAATAATGCTTCCTTCATAGTTTGCAAATACAAAGCTTAAAACAAATCCTATAGCGACAAAGGCAATAGCCATAGTTCCCACAGGAATGCCGCCTATTACCAAAGCAAAACTGAAAACCTCACCATTTACTACAAAACTGAGCACCAAATAGAACATACCAATAAGTTCAATTGCAGAACCGATGTCGCTAATCACTTTAAGGGACTTTCTGTTTGTTATAGCACATTTAATATGAGCTACAGTCAGCTGAACAAGGGCGAAAACAAAACATAATATCTGTAGATTTTGAGCTGTAGTGAGCCCTGCTGTGCCGTTTGTCCAGAATGGATACCATATCTTATCGGTATAGACATTTGAAATCACCGGTATGGATAAACTCTTTAGCCATTCGGGTAACTGTTCCGGTGAAAGGCCAAACCAAGTACAGGTAAGCGTTCCCCACAGGACAGTTGAGAGACCAAATAGTCCCACAAGCAAAAACATGGGCGAAATCTGTTTTTTAGCAATAAGCGATTTAATAATAGGGATTGCCGCAACAGCACAGATAAGCAGTCCGTACCCGCCATCACCGAAAATAATTCCAAAAAATATCAGTATAAAAGCTAAAAACCAACCCGAAATGTCATACTCAAAATATCCGGGAACAGTTCCCAAAAAGTCGGTTAAAGGATAAATCAGACTCACAAATTTATTGTTTCTGAGCTTTGTGGGAACATTATCCTCTGTGCTTGGTTCTTCTACAAGAATTCCCCATGCATTTTTCTCTGCTGTCTGTTTTAGCTTATCAAGATTTTCTTCCTCAACATATCCTTTGAAATATGCAATAGTAACAGATCGCTTGTTATCGGGGGATAAATTTTCATCCGACATACCCGTAGTATAAGTCTCAAATTCAATTTCCTTTTCAATATTTTGAATTGCTTGCTTTATACTCTTAATATAACAAGCATGGGAAACAATGATTTCATCTATTTCTGCAATACGGTTATCCAACTCAGAAATCTTTTGTTTCATTTCTTCAGTAGATGTCTGAGGCAACGCCAAGCGATAAATGTTTAATGACGAAACAAATTTTTCATTTTCCTCATCATTAGACTTAAACAATATAAATTTAACTGTAGATTTAGTAGTATCAATTCTAACAGTTTTAATATTGTCAGAAAGGTTTTCATA
>JAZNBG010000041.1:0-23678 GCA_045586925.1 Clostridia bacterium
CTTTTGGGTCTTGACTTGCCGATGGATATTCGTGATTTGCTGTATGACATAACAAATTTTGAGCTAACACCTGAACACGCATTTCAAACTATAATGGATGTTTTTGCACTTCTCCCTGGGGTCGGTGCGGTAAAATATACGGATGAAATTACAGATACCTTAAAACTCACCGCAAAATATGGGGATGATGCAACGGTATCTGTAAAAGTGGTAGATAAAAACATAAGCTTTTTAGAATTTCCAAAGAATATTCACGTTGGGCGACAAGGGAAACATATTGTAGGTCATAATAATTACAAAAAAGGAAGAAGCGTATTGACAATATCGCCTGAAACTGCTGAAAAATTAATAAAAAAACACAGTGGTACTGGACAAAAAATAAATAATTTCTCAGAAAGAGTTAATTTTGAAACAATAATAGGAGAATTTATAGATATAGAAACCGGAAAGGCGTACGATACTACAATAGGAACAATACGATACTCTAAAGATGGCGCCCATATTGTTCAAGCAAGACCGTATAATTGGAGGAAAAAATGATGTATTTTAGTGAAAAAGAGAAAAAAACAATCAGAGCTTTTTATAATAATATAAACAAAATCGAAGAAAAGTCTATAATTTTAAGATGGAATATAGGTAGTCAAGTTATAGCAACATTTGATACTTGCTTTGAAGATGATAATGAATTTGAAATAGATATTCCTGAATACGAAGAATTTTGGTCATTCGTTTTTAAAGCAATTGATGTCATTGGTTCTCCACCTGTATATATTACTGAAGACAAATATTTCTGCGTTGACTACAGGAATTTTCCTGATGAAATAATTGTAGACGGCAAAAAGGTAAATTAGCCTTACAAAATAGAATGTTTGGGGACGTGCAGGTTTTTGCACGTCCCATTATAATGTTTTATTTATATTCGTTATAATATTATTTATATTTGATTATATTGCGGTTCTGTGTTATTTTAATAATATGAAAAAAGGAGGAGTTTTTATGAGAAAGAGTTTAAAAAAATTACTTTGTTTTGCCCTTGTGACAGTGATGGTTTTATCAGTATGCCCAATGTATGCGGCAAAAGAAAATACAGTTGCTTATAGCGATGTATCAAAAGCTTTTTGGGCATATAAAGACATAAATTTATGTTCGCAAAAAGACTGGCTAAATGGCTATCCTGATGGTAGCTTTGTACCGGAAGCTTCTGTTACAAGAGCTGAAGCCATAAAAACTCTTGCAGTTTATTTGCAACGCGATATAAAGAGTACAAGCACAGACGAGTGGTATACTCCCTATGTAAATGCGGCAAAGAATATACTTCCAAAGGATTGGAACGGAGAAAACCTTTTGCCCGACAACGCTATTACGAGAGAAGAAATGGCATATTTGTTTGTTAATGCTTTGGAATATGGGGCTGACTTGGAGTATAATGGTTTAGATACTTTTACTGACAACGCAGATATTTCGGAGACTTTTCGTCCATATCTTGCATCGGCATTGAAAAACGGGCTTATTTCAGGTCACGATAGCGGTAAAATCGCACCTGTTGATAATTTAACAAGGGCAGAGCTTGCGACAATGTTATGCAGAGCAGAAAATCTGAAAGCAATCAGAGAAAATATCGAAAATCTTGTGGAGATAAGAGTGCCGGTAGACGAAAAGGGAATTGCTTACAGTGCGTCAGGTCAGTACTTTGTAACCGAAATAGATGCTCCCACAGAGGGCTATTATAAAATGGATGTTGGCTATACAACCGACAACTGGATAGGTTATCTTAACATTAACACCCACACCCCTGACGGAGAAGTGATAAAATTCTTACAGAGCCTTATCCACGGACAAAAACAAAGAACCTTCCTGATGTATTTAAAAGCGGGAAAGAACACAATTTATCATTACTATCACACCAAGGATACACAAATAACACATTTGAAATGTCTTGGAAAAGAAGAAGAATTTACTTATGATATATCTCCAAAAACTGATTTACTTTTCCTTGACAATCAAAAACAACCTAAAACTGTTATAACAAATTATACAGATAAGCTGGTTAAGGTTGAAACAGCAGATGGTACTAACATTCCTTTTGAGGCAACAAAGCTTTCAAACGCGGCACTTTTACGTCCAAAGAATGACATATTTCTTGATAAAGCGGCGGTATATAACCTTGGGGAAGGCGTACATACCCTTTTGTATCGTCTTGAAAGCGGAAAAGTTTTAGAGCAGGAAATCAAAATAAGAAAAACAACACCTGAAACCAAGCTTCAGTATATTCATTTTAATGTAGATAAGGCAAATGCAACCTTATTCAAGCTTCCTAACGGCAAATATTTGCTTGTAGATTCAGCAACCAATGCTATGGCAGAAGATAAAGTAGTTCCTTATCTTGAAAAGAATAACATAAAGCTTGACTACTATCTCATTACCCATTTTCACAAGGACCACGTTGGCCTGAAGGATGAGATTATGAAATCTCATAATTTAACAGTACCTGATGCAGACAAGGTAACAGAATTGTTAAAAGCAGATAAGGAAACCCGATACAATTACCTGAAAAATTTCGGCTATCTCGATTCAACAATGCTGTGCCATTATGATGATCTTGACAAAATCTGGGACTTAGGCGGAGTAGATATTGAGATACTCAACAGCCGGTTTGACGAAAACGGTGACAAGATGCAGGTATATAAGTATTCGTTTATTAAGAATAATGACCACAATTACGAAAATGCAACCTCGGTTTCGTTTATGCTTGACTACAACGGATTCCGTTATTATCACGGAGCAGACAATTATGCCTTTTCTCAGGAGAGATATATGTCTGATATGATAAAGGCAAACAGAACCGAGGAGCTCAATTGCCATTGGTTTTTTGGAAACCACCATTTCATCGTTGACTACAGTCCGTTGTTTATTAACACCTTAAATCCCGTAGCAGTTTATGTGCCCAACGCTGCGTCAGGACTTTCAGGGATGTATGACACATACTATAAGCAGGCTGTTGAAAATTAT
The DNA here is from genome assembly GCA_045586925.1 of Clostridia bacterium. Classification (GTDB taxonomy): domain Bacteria; phylum Bacillota; class Clostridia; order Monoglobales; family Monoglobaceae; genus SIG440. The sequence continues at coordinate 3,010 of JAZNBG010000041.1, forward strand.
TATTTCTCACACAAACGCCTTGAAAACACGCTTATTTCAAGTGAAACAGGCAGTGCAAGAGTTTGTGTCAACAGTGCTGATGACTGGTATTATGAATCTATCCTGGACGAAGATTTGTTTAAATAAAAATTGGGCGGATACCGCATTTGCGGTATCCGCCATTCCTATTAGTGCGTTTTATTTTAAAACAAGCTCAATAACCGGTATTACACAGTTGGGCTTTATTCCCGGAACAACAATATTTACACTGCCGTCAGCGTTTTCTATAAAGTGAATTTCGCTGTTATCGTGCAGGAACTGTGCATAATCAATCTTGCCTGCGGCATCTTTCAGCAGAATTTCGCCAAAGGGGTACTCAACAAGATGGATATAAAGTCTTTTTTCATCAACCGACTGGGTAAGAAGTGTGCCAAGGGGAGCAGTAAATTCAGGCTCTGCCATTGTGCAGTTATAAATTGACTCGCCATTATATTTAATCCATTCTTCGTATACATTAAGAGCCTTGTCAGCACGGGCATCAAAATATCCCTTTGCGGTTGGGCCAACATTCATAATCAGGTTGCCGCCCTTTGAAACACAGTTTACAAGTGTACGGATAAGTGCTTCGGGATTTTTCCAGCTCATTTCGTCACGGAAATATCCCCATGAACCTGAGAATGTGTGACAAGCCTCCCATACAGCCTTTTCGTCTGTTCCGGGATAAAGGGGCCAGTTAAGTGCAATGCTTTGCTCGGGAGTAACTACATCCTGAGGGAGACCGAGGCGGTCGTTAATGATGATGCCAGGGCTTAATTCTCTTATCATTTTAATAAGGTCTTCACTATGCCAGGTCTCACGGGTTGTCCAGGGCATCCAGTCTTTATAATCTTTAAGGAAAAACTCGTTATATTCATTTCTTATACTTTCCATTGAAGGGTATGTAAAGTCAAACCAGATGATATCAATCTTTCCGTAATTGGTGAGAAGTTCTCGTACCTGATTGAATAAATATTCTCTGTATCTTGCCATATCACGGACTTTGTTCATCTCCTCGGCATTGGGCTCGTTGCGGCGGGGATGAAAAACATCAATCTGATAATCAGGATGATGCCAGTCGATTAAAGAATAGTAAAGACCAACCTTTAATCCTTCTGCACGGAATGCGTCTGTAAACTCTTTTACAAAGTCACGGCCTGACGGAGTGTTGGTTGATTTATAGTCTGTGTATGCGGAGTCAAAAAGGCAAAAACCTTCGTGGTGCTTGGTGGTAAGAACAGCATATTTCATACCTGCCGCCTTTGCTTTTTTTGCCCACTCTTTTGCATCAAACATATCGGGTTTGAAATTTTCAAAAAATTTATTGTAATGCTCTTCGCTGATTTGCTCACGTGCTTTTACCCATTCGTGACGTGCGGGCATTGAATAAAGCCCGAAATGTATAAACATACCAAATCTGTCCTGAACAAACCAGGCGGTTTCGGCATCGGTCTTTTTTGTTACATAACTTGACATATAGTTTTCTCCTTTTTATTGCAAAAATTTTTACTTTATGATAAAATTACAGTATCACATAAAGGCTGTTATTTGTATGCAAATTTTAGTATTAAATATGGAGATTTTGATATGGACTATGAGTATGAAATTATGCCGTATATTGATGATTTAGAGCTTAAAATATGGTATGGCAGGTTTGTAAAGTGTGATTCAAGTTGGGTTGCTGAAAATGTGATTTCTCCTTATTCCCGTATTTATTATATAACCGGCGGAGAGGGGTATCTTAGCTATGACGGCAAGGAAATTACTATGAAACCAAACCACCTGTATTTTATTCCTATAGGTTTAAAATTTGATTTCAGATGCGACAGCAATCTTGAAAAGTGTTTTTTTCACATAAATTTATTCTCAAATGATTATATGGATGTTTTTTCAACCTGCAAAGAAATAATTTCATTTGAAACAGACAGAGCAATGCAACTCAAAGAAATTTTTATGCAGGGCGGAGTGACTTCACAGATGTTGTTGAGAAGCTACATATATGAAGACCTGCATAAAATAACCCGGAAAGCAAATATGGAAAACCTGCATATAACAAAAAAGAGTCAGCTTATTCAAAAGGCTCTTTTATATATAAATACAAACCTTTCGGTTAAAACGCGTGTAAAGGAAATTGCGCAAAATTTGTATATTGCACCGGTCACTCTTTCAAAACGGTTTTATGAAGAAATGGGAATTGGCATCGGACATTATATTGATTTGAGAATTCAGTTCGAGGCAGAAAAACTGTTGGCAGAGGGTGAATTGTCAATTGAACATATCAGCGAAAAACTGGGTTTTTGTGACCGTTTTTATTTCACCCGCAAGTTCAGAGAAAATAAGCTGATAACCCCTGCAAAATACAGAAAACAAGCAGAACAAAACCGCAGAAAAATGTAATAAGAAAGAAATCGGGGACAGATTGCTGTCCCCGATATTTAGTTATTTTGCAATAGGTTTAAAACCTCGCCGGCAGACATTGCTCCCACGTGGCGCTGTGTTTCAACTCCGTTTTTAAAAAGAATTATGGTTGGGATTGATGCTACTTGATACTCCATAGCAATGGCTTCTGCCTCGTCAACATTTACTTTGGCAATTATTGCTGCATCACCGATTTTTTCGGCAACCTTTTCAAGAATGGGTGCAAACATCTTACAGGGCATACACCATTCTGCAAAAAAGTCTACAAGAACAGGTTTACTGGTATTTTCAATTGTTGATTTAAAATTTTCAGCAGATAAATGCAATATACTCATTTCTTTCTCTCCTTTTTTGTTAGTGTTTTCTTTATTGTAAAAATATATTCTTTAAATTTCTATTTCGAGTGATACAGGGCAATGGTCAGAACCGAAGATATCGGTGTGAATTTCTGCCGATTTAATGTTTTCTTTAACTGTATCTGAAGTCAGAAAATAGTCAATACGCCATCCGGCGTTCTTTTCACGGGCTTTAAACCGATAGCTCCACCAGGAATAAATGTCGGTTTTATCGGGATAAAGGTAGCGATAGCTGTCACAAAATCCACTTTCCAGCAAAAGAGTCATTTTTTCACGTTCTTCGTCGGTAAACCCTGCATTACGTCGGTTAGTTTTTGGATTTTTAAGGTCAATTTCTTTATGCGCAACATTTAAATCACCGCAAAGGATAACCGGCTTTTTCGTGTCAAGAGAGATGATATAGTCACGAAAAGCGTCTTCCCATTCCATACGGTAGTCAAGTCGTGCAAGTTCATTTTGTGAGTTAGGGGTGTAGCAGGTGACAAAATAGAATTTGTCAAACTCCAGCGTGATAACTCTGCCCTCGTGGTCGTGCTTGTCAATGCCGATGCCATAAGATACAGAGTTTGGTTTAATTCGGGTGAATATTGCCGTGCCTGAATACCCTTTTTTGTCGGCACTGTTCCAGTACTGATGATAGCCTTCGGTTAAGACTTCTGCCTGACCTTGTTGCATTTTGGTTTCCTGCAGGGCAAATATATCTGCATCAAAATTTGTAAATATATCGATAAAACCTTTTTCAAGGCAGGCACGCAAGCCATTTACATTCCATGATACAAGCTTCATAATCGTTCTCCTTTGCTTCTTTATTTAAGTTTAATATATTTGCAGAGAAAAGTCAATCAAAAAAGGACAGAACGGATAATTTTCCATTCTATCCTTTCGATGTTAAACATTAAGCAGCATCTTCACTGACAGCAGGCTCAGCCGGAGCGGTTGGCGTAGTGGGAGGCTCAGCAGACGCGTTGGGATCCGGAATGGTAATTTCCTCAACGGATTCATCTGCAGAAGGTTCTTCCGCACCTTCAGGTAGATGCTTGGATTTACAGGTTCCCTTGGGGGTGTTGCCGGAGACGAACCAAAAACCAGTTACAGCTTCGCCGCAATGTTCGCCGGGGAGCAAGCCTGTATCAGAGCAGTAGCTTACATATTTTACACCTGATGGTGCCGTGGGAGATGTAACTTTTTTGTCTTTATTGATTTCTGTCATAACATTGTGCCACACAGAAACACAGGGGCTTGATGGGGTGGGTTTGGGATTGTCATAGCCATACCATACAGCACCGACATAATGTGGGGTATAGCCTACAAACCAACGGTCGTGGTAATCAGAACTTGTGCCGGTTTTACCTGCCGTATACATTCCTGAGCCTAGACGGGCACCGGCACCAGTGCCTGAGGTTGCAACCTCGCTGAGCATACGACTCATAACAAAAGCTGCCTCTTCGCTCATCGCTATGCTTTGTTGTGGCTTGTTTGAAAGCAGAATGTTTCCGTTTGAGTCGGTAACTGATGTAAAGGTATAGGGCTTTGAGTATATACCACGGTTAACAAAGGGAGTGTATGCAGCCGTCATTTCAAGGACTGAAATGCCGTGTGTAAGACCACCCAGTGCCAACTGTGAATAACCTAAATCATCTTTGACAAGCGATGTAATACCAAGTCGCTTTGTCAGGAAACTATAAGAGGTATTTGCTCCAAGCTTGTCCAGAACCTGAACGGGTATGGTGTTATATGATCGCCTAACTGCTTCGCGTATTGAGACATTACCACGGAATTTATTGTCAATATTGTGGGGAGTCCAGTCGCCATAAGAGATAGCCTTGTCGTTGTATATGTCTGCCGGAGTTATAATGCCGTTTTCGATTGCCGGCCCATAAACCGAGATGGGCTTAATTGATGAACCGGGCTGACGCAGGGTTTGGGTTGCACGGTTAAGAACAAGGTTACCGCTCTTTTTACCTATGCCGCCAACAAGACCTTTAATTTCTCCGGTGTATGGGTCAATGACTGCCATTGCCGCCTGAGTCGGGTCATCGCCGGTAGAATTGGGGAAATTATCGGTATTTTCAAAGACGTTCTGCATTGCGGCCTGAACCTTAGGGTCAATGGTTGCGACAATTTTAAGACCGCCTGAATACAACATTTTTTTTGCAATATTCTCAGAATATCCAAGCTCGGCAAGACCGTCAAGAACGTCATATGCAATCTGGTCTACAAAGTACGAATGAATTGTTCCTGTTGTAAGAGTGCTTTCATCAAACTCGGCAAACACAAGCTCATATGCCTTAGCATCGTCGTGTTCTTGCTGTGTAATGTATCCAAGCTCCAGCATTTTGCCAAGAACAACCTCCTGCTTTTTCTTGTTGTTTTCGGGGTTAAGCAACGGGTCATAAAGAGTGGGATACTGGGTTATACCTGCGATAGAGGCACACTCTGCGAGATTAAGCTCGCTGACGGGCTTGCCAAAGAATTTCTGTGAAGCAGACTGAACGCCGTTGCAGCCCTGTGACAGGTATATGGAGTTGAGATAGAGTTCCAGAATTTCGTCCTTGGAAATTTGCTTTTCAAGATTAACTGCACGGGAAATTTCTTGAATTTTACGTGCGGCTGTACGGTCGGTATTACGAGTAATATTTTTCACAAGCTGTTGGGTTATTGTGCTGCCGCCAAATGTGGTTGGCTGCCCTGTAAACTTGTTTTTAATAAAGACAAAAAATGCCTTGGTTGTTCTCTTAATATCAAATCCGCTATGTGAATAAAAACGCTCGTCCTCGATTGAAACAATAGCGTCCTTCATATCCTGAGGAATATCTTCAAAGTCTACCCATACACGGTTCTGCTCGGCAGAAAGGGTTGTAAGGGGACGTTCTTTGCCGCTGCTGTCGATGTATACAACCTGAGTAGAACTGTTGTTTATAACAGCTTGTATATCCAGACTTTCCATTCCTCCAAAGAAGCCGAGGATTGAACCAAGCATAATAAGGACTGCCAAAAGCAATCCTGCTGCCACAGTAATTGAAAATACCTTTAGAAAAATCTTTTTGTAGGGATTTGTCTGTGGTGTTTTTTTACGGATGTTCTTTTTCAAACAAAACACTCCTTTTTGCCGTTTTATGGGGTTTGACTCCTTGCGGCTTAAGAATTCTTTGCCAAAATACAGGTATAAAAACTTCGTAAATGTTAACAATTAACAAAAAAGTATGTTGCACAGGAATTGCCCTGCACATACAGGGAAAGGTTGATAAAATCTATGCTCAAGACAACATTTAAGGTTATAATGCTGTTTGTACTCCTTGCGTTGGTGGCGGTTGCTACGGGGCTTGCCACATATACTGTTACCAGAAATATGATAGAAGAACAGTTTGCTTATGCCCACCAGACTTCTGCTCCCCAACAAATTACTGAAACAGACAGCAATGAAAGGGAAGGCGATGTTTCAGGGACAGGTAGCCGAAACGAAGATGAATATTATCTTGTCCGGCTGGAAGGCGATGCCTTAGAGGTTTATGTTGCTCATTCAGGCAAGGAAGAGTTTTTGTATAACCGTGAGATATACAAAAACGATTTGTCTGAGAGCGACCTGAAAATGCTTTGCAATGGAGTAAAGCTTGAGAGTGCCTCTGAGCTTACGGCATTTATCGAAAACTTTACCAGTTAGACACACCTCGGTTTAAACTTAGTCTTTAAGAGGTGCACCCGATGCATCACAATTGATAGAGCCGGTAAGGATAAGAATACCTTCAATAAGCCCCCAGATTGATGATGCAGCGGCTAATGTTCCGCAGGAAAGAAGAGATATAAGAAGCTGAGCAACACCTTTTGATGTGTAGCCAAGGTAGAAGTTGTGTACGCCAAGACCGCCAACCAAAATTCCTAAAATTCCTGCGGCGATTTTAGATTTGCCGGGGTTTTGCACAACACCTTGATATGTGGGGATAGGGTCAATTTTTGTTCCGCACTTTCCACAGAATTCAGCATTGGGTTCTATTTCGTTTCCACAATTTTTACAAAACATAGTAAAATTCCTTTCTATGGGGATTTATGTTAGTTTTAATATATACAAAATAAAGTAAGTTGCACATAAAAGGAATATAATTCCCCAGTCTGCCCTTTTGTTTATCAGTGGCTTTGTGCGGCAGCAGTAAAGAAGTACCGTCGGGGGAAACCAGAACATAGGATGCAGACTAAAGGCTAGCTTCAGTTGCCCACGGAAAACTGCCAGCCATGCCCGTGAAATTCCGCAGGAGGGACAGATTATTCCAAAGATGTTTCTGAATATACAGCCATAGTTTATTCCCACAAAAAAGCCAAGGGCTAAAAGTAGGAGCAAAAAGAGGGTGAGTTTTTTGTTCACGCTGGGGTGTTCCTTTACCTATTATTAAAGTTTACAATATATTCACATTTTATCATAAAGTACATTGGGTGTCAAGAATTAAGTGTAGCCTGATAGCTACTGTCAGGCTAAGTGAGAAAAGGGGTAGATATGTGTGTACAATGCACGGACAGACCTTGCTGTAGAGGCAAGAGAAATGTATATGGAAAACGGGTTAATTGCCGATACAATAAAAGGTGTTGAGGCCGAGGAAGAAGCTTTTGACTGCGGTATCGGTGTAAGTCGGGTGATGATTATGGATAAAGATGGCGAAAAGGCATTAGGAAAGCCTGTGGGACGATATATCACTGTAGAGCTTCCTGAAAATGGTCAGGTCGGACAGGAAACATATGAGGAGGCTTGTCGGGTTTGCGCAAAAGAACTGACTGTGCTTTTGGGAGAAGAAACTCACGGGACTGCTCTTGTGGTGGGGCTTGGAAACCGAAATATAACAGCCGATGCGGTTGGGCCCAAGTGTGTAGGCTCTGTATTGGTTACCAGGCATTTACTTGAATATATGCCCGAGGAAATAGACCAAAGATTAAGGTCTGTATGCGCAGTATCCCCCGGTGTTCTGGGCATTACCGGTATCGAAACAGGTGAAGTGGTTAAAGGCCTTGTTGAAAAGGTAAAACCGTCAGTAGTAATTGCAGTTGATGCACTCTGCTCAAGAAGAATGGACAGAGTAAACAGCACAATACAGATGAGCAATACAGGGATTACTCCAGGAGCAGGGATAGGAAACAAGCGTATGGCGATTAATGAGCAGACGCTTGGGGTTCCGGTGATTGCTGTTGGTGTGCCTACGGTTATTGATGCCGCAACAATTGCAGGAGATACAATAGATATACTGCTGGAGGATTTAAGGCAGAACGCAAGAGAAAGCGAGCCTTTATATAAAATGCTTTCAATAGTTGCCAATGAGGATAAGTATATACTGATAAAGCAGGTGCTGCAGGAGGGCTATGGAGATTTTGTAGTAACACCCAAGGAGGTTGATACCTTGGTTAAGCGTGTTGCAGATATAATTGCAAACGGCATAAATATTGCTCTTCACAAAGGGATTACTCTTGAAGACATTGACAGGTATAAATAAGGGAGCGTGGATGCTCCCTTTAAATATTTACAAAATGTTCAAAATTTTGGTGTTGTATATTTGCTTACAATATGTTATACTTTAAAAAGGAAGGGATGCTTCCTTGAAGGAGTGAACAAAATGAAAAAAGATAAAGATATAATACATAAAACGTCCATCGGTGGGCAGGCGGTTATTGAAGGCGTTATGATGCGAGGCCCGCAGAAGATTGCCACAGCAGTGCGCAAGCCTGACGGTGAAATTGAGATGGAAGAAAAACCAATAGGCAAGGTAAGGAAGAACAAAATTCTGAAATTGCCAATAATCCGTGGTTGTATTAATTTCTTTGACTCAATGATTCTGGGAATACAATCGCTGATGTATTCTGCAAAATTTTTCGAGCTAGATGAAGAAGGAAACCAAATTCAGGAAGAGCCGGGCAAATTTGAAAAGTGGCTCAATGAAAAACTGGGCAGCGAAAAGGCAACAAATGCGGTTATCTATTTCTCGGTTTGTGTGTCGTTGGTATTCAGCGTGGGGTTATTTATTATGCTTCCTGCGGTTATAGTGGGATTTCTTAAAAATCTGATTGAAAACCATATTTTACTGACCGCTGCTGAAGGTGTTGTGAGAATTTGCATCTTCATTGTATATATGGCTTTGGTTTCGCAGATGAACGATATAAAGCGTGTGTTTATGTACCACGGTGCAGAACATAAAACTATAAATTGCTATGAACACGGAGAAGAATTGACAATTGAAAATGTAAGAAAGCACACAAGACTTCATCCAAGATGCGGCACCAGCTTTCTTTTGATTGTTATGGTAATAAGTATAGTGGTGTTCTCGTTTATTTCGTGGGAAAATCCTATTACACGCCTTTTGCTTCGTCTTGCACTTATGCCGGTTGTTGCGGGAATTTCATATGAGATAATCAAATTTGCAGGGCGTCACGATAACTGGTTTACCGCGGCAATCAGCGCTCCGGGAAAGTGGTTTCAGCGTATTACCACAAAAGAACCTGATGACAGTCAGATAGAGGTTGCGATTGCTGCATTTGTGGCGGTTAAACCCGAGGAAAAGGGCGAAGATAAATGGTAAATCTTAAAAATCTTCGCAAAACGGCGGTTGCAGCACTTGAAGGATGTAATTGCGACAGCCCGCTGGCAGATGTGGATTACATACTGATGCATTTGCTGAATTTTGAGAAAAAGGACATTATTCTGGGTGATAAAATTATTGACGAAAAGCAAAGGTCGGTTTTTGACAACGCACTTTTACGGCTTAAATCAGGCGAGCCGGTGCAGTATATTGTCGGCGGTTGTGAATTTATGTCGCTTTGGTTTCAGGTAAATGCGGCAACCCTTATCCCAAGAGCTGACACCGAGATACTTGTGGAGTCAATAATTAATATGGATAAAAACCGTGACAGCCTGAATATTTTTGAAATTGGCACAGGGTCGGGCTGTATTGCCATAAGTCTGGCACACTATTTACCTAAGGCAAAGGTGATATCTGCGGATATTTCGGTTAAAGCGCTAGAGACGGCTGCGAAAAATGCAGAGCGGCTGGGAGTAGGTGACAGATGTACATTTATCGAATGTGATATAATGAAAGAGTTTCCCGTATTTGATGTCTTACCGGATGTTATTGTTTCAAATCCCCCATATATTCCACACAATGATATCGCCGGCCTTGAAAACAAGGTTAAGCGGCACGAACCTTTATCGGCGCTGGACGGCGGTTGTGACGGATTGGATTTTTATCGAAGGATTGCAAGGGATGCATCCATAACCGAAGAAGGCATTCTTGCGTTTGAGGTGGGAATCGGTCAGGCTCAGGCGGTCAGGCAAATTATGTCAGGCAGATTTACCGATATAGAAATCCAACGTGATATTGCAGGAATTGAGCGAGTGGTCACAGGTAAACTTAAAAAAGATGCAAATTAGGAAAATAGGACTTGAAATTTTTATGCTTATGTGATAGAATGACAAGGTAGTGGGGAGTTTTTCCCGCAGTAAAACATTTCCGTAGAAGGGATATTGCATATGCGCAGATTTTTCACGGAGCCTCAGAATATTTCGGAAGATATAGCTGAAATATTTGAGGATAGCAGGCACATTGAGAAGGTCCTCAGGATGAGCTGCGGTGACCAAATCATTGTATTTGACGGCTCGGGGTTTGAGTATACAGCCGAGCTTATATCTATAGAAAAGAATTTTTGCAAGGCTAAAATCCTTGAAACTAAAAAATCGCTTTCAGAGCCTGAAACAAAGATTACATTGTTTCAGGGTATTCCCAAATCGGGCAAGATGGAAACCATAATCCAAAAGGCGGTGGAGCTGGGGGTTTATGAGATTGTTCCTGTAATGATGGAGCGATGCGTGACTAAAATTGCAAGCCAGGAGGCTGGCATTGAAAAGGCAAAGCGCTGGAACAAGATTTCAGTTGAGGCGGCAAAGCAATGTGGCAGAGGGCTGATACCCAAAGTGCTTGCACCGGTTTCTTTTGATAAGGCGGTAGAAATGCTTGAAAAGCAGCAGATGCCCCTGATGCCTTATGAGGTGTTGGGACATGAAGGGCAGCGGGGTTTAAAAGTGCTTTTACAGAGTAATCCGAAAGCATCAGAATTTGGAATTTTAGTAGGTCCTGAGGGTGGCTTTGCAGACAGCGAAGCAGAATATGCAATTCAAAAAGGGATAAAGGCGATAGGGCTTGGTCGCAGAATTCTGCGTACCGAAACGGTGGCAAGTGCGCTTATTCCGATGATAATGTTTGACAGAAATGAAATTTAAGATTGAATTAAAACTAACGCATTGTGCGTAAGAAAGGTATTGTTCTTGATATGGCGGCAGCAAAAACAAATCAGAATTTAAAAAGAGAAAAGAAATTGGCAAGAAAAGCTGTGATTGATAAGGCGACAAACAGATTTATGATAAATCTGGTGTGGGGCATTGTATTAATTATTGCTTTGCTTTATATGCAAAATATGCTTATTACAAACTGGGGCGTAATGAAAATTCCCGCAGTATTATTTGCGATAGCGGCAGTTGCTCTGTTTGTATGCGGCAAGGTGGGGGTAATTAAAAATAAAGGCAGAGCCTATGACTATGCTGTGTTTACGGCTGTGCTGACTGTTGGCAGTCTGATTATTGCATATTACCACAAAATCCGCCTTGTTGTGGGCACAAGTCTTGATTCAAGATGGTGGATTACATGGGCACCCATTACATTAATCATTGCATATCTCGTATTTGCATTTATATGGACAGCAATTACTATTGCAAGAGCAGAAAGAAATAAATAAGAAGATTTACACCTCCAAGATTGTGGAATTTGGAGGTGTTTCTTTTTTTAAAAAATTTTTTTATTTTTTGCAACCTTTTGGCAGGCTAAAAGGTATTATGTATGTAAAACAAAAAAACACTTTGAAAAAAGAAAGGAAAAATTGATTATGAAAAACATTTTCAAAAACGTAAAAAGAATTGTTGCAGGTGTTCTTGCAGCAGCAGTAATGATGACAGGTGCAGTTTTTGCAACAGACAGTTCGGCACTTGTTATAAACGGAGAGGTTGTTGAAGGCGCAAATGTAATTACAAAGGATGATATGACATTTGTTCCGGTTCGTGCTCTTTGCGAAGCATTGGGTATGGAAGTTCTGTGGGATAACGATGCTGAATTGGTAACAATCTCAAAGATGCCCATTTATGTAACATTCTCACCCGTGGCAGATGCCTACACATTTGCAAAAACCGCTCCTATGCAGCTTGGTTCTGCTCCATTTTTGAAAAACGACAGAACTTATGTACCCGCAATATTCATCAGTGAAATTCTTCAGCAGGAATTTACATTTGCTGAAAACGGCGATGTAAATGTTACTGCAGTTATCGACAACAGCGTTGGTGCAATGATAGTTGAAACATCTTCTGAAAACGGAAACCTTACCATTACAGTTAACGACAGCAAGCGTGGCGAAGATGTTATTGTAAACATTACAGAAGAAACCATTATTGTTGACGAAAACGGTGCAGCTCTCACAGCTGATGCACTTGTAAAGGACGCATCTATCAAGATTGAATATGCTGACTTTATGACAATGAGTATTCCTCCCATCACAAACGCAGTAAAAATTCAGGTTATGGGCGTAGTTGCTGAGGCAGAGGTTGCTGCAACAGTTTATACCATTATCGAAAAGAATGATGAAAACGGTACAATCACAATCTTTGATGGCGCTATGAACTCCAAGGTTGTTCTTAATGTATCAGACGAAACAGTTATAACTGACAAGGATGGTAATGCGGCAGAGGCTTATGTTCTTGCAATAGGCACTGATATAATGGTAGAACGTGCTGACTTTATGACAATGAGCATTCCTCCCATTACAAATGCATTAAAGATTCAGCTTGCTGAAAAAGAAACCACAACGGTTATTGAAAAAGACACAGAGGGAAATACCATTACAATCTTTGATAAGGAAATGAAATCTTTGCTTGTTCTTAACATTTCAGAAAGCACAGTTCTTAAGGATGCAGAGGGTAACGCAGTGAAGTTTGAAGATATCAGCGCAGGAACAGAACTTGCATCTGTAGAACACGCAGAGGCCATGACAAGAAGCATTCCTCCCATTACAAATGCAACTTCAATAGTAGTTGCGAAATAGTTTGAAAAGTAATTACAAAATGCAGACAGTTTTCAACTGTCTGCATTTTCTCTATACGAAACATAAAGGTTAACTGCCAGAAGAGTGATGATAGGGGCAAAAATAACTCCCGTAATACCAAAGAATTTAAGGCCGATATATATGCTGACAAGGGTAAGAATAGGATGAATCCCAATCTGACGGCTGATAATCTTTGGCTCGGCAAGCTGGCGAACAACAAAAACAAGAGCTTGTATTATCAGCAAGGACACAAAAGAATACATATCTCCGTAAATAAGTGAAATCAACGCCCAGGGAACAAGAACGGCAGCAGTTCCCAAAATCGGCATAACATCCACCATTCCACAGACAATTCCCCAAAGCAGGGGGTATTCTTTACCTATAATCCACAGCCCTACCGTTACCAAAAAAGCGGTCAGCAGCATCAGCGTAAGTTGTGCTTTTATATATGAAGAAAAGGCGTGCAAAACTATATCTTTGCCTTTTGCGGCAAGACCGATAACCTTTTGTGGAAAAATCTCCTTCAAGAAATTTATAACCAAAAGATAATCCTTTGTAAAGAAAAACGTGCCTAAAATAAACATAACAAGAAATATAAGAATACCGGGGAGCGAAACCGCAATACCCTTTGCAGCATCAATTGCCAAAGAGCCTGCCATGCCCGAAAGGGTGGTGGTGTATTCCCACAGTTGTGCCAGAACAGAATCAATGATTTGAGAGATTTCGGGTGAAAGCGACAGCTTAAAGCCGTTAAATCTTTCTGTCAGGTTGTTAAGTTGCAGCCTGAATGCAGAGATTGTGTCAGGAAGGTTTGAAATCAGGTTTTTTGCCTGAGAAAAAAGCTGAAATATAGCAACAGCAATAAGCCCCAACACAGATGCAACAATAAGTGTTACAAGTGCGGCAGAACTGATACCACGGCTGATTTTAAGTCTGCGTTCCAGAAATTTTACAATTCCCTGACAGACTGCAGCAATAAAAAAAGCCGCCAGAAAGGGTGCAAAAATTTTTATAAATAAAGGCAGCAGGAATAGCGCCACCGCTATTCCTGCTGTAATAATTATATACCTGAGAGTTTTCTCATAATTCACCGCAAACGCTCCTTTTGCGGCAACAAGGATTTATTTAGATGTAAGCCTTTCGATAAGGGAATATCCGTGTTCAACCACAACCCCTGTTTTGCGAGCCTCGGCTTCGGTATAGACGATATCCTTTGGCTCGGTATGTTTGCCGCTTTTATATATTATATACGGCACCGGGTCGGAAGTATGCGTTCTTATTGCCAAAGGTGTAGGATGGTCGGGCATAATGAGCATTGCGTATTCTTCGCCATCTTTTCTGAGTGCGTCAACAATAGGCGCAACAATCTTTTCGTCAATCAACTCAATAGCCTTCACTTTATTTTCGATTTCGTGTCTGTGACCTGCCTCGTCAGGGGCTTCAAGATGAACATACAGAAAATCCGAACCGCTGCGCAGAGCCTTGATTGCGGCCTCTGCCTTGCCGTCAAAATTAGTATGCACATTTCCGGTTGCTCCTATAACATCAACATTTTCAAGTCCGGCACAGACCCCGATACCTTTGATAAGGTCAACGGCGGATACAACCGTACCCTGAAGTCCAAACTTCTCCTTATATGTATCAAGAGCAGGTTTTGTTCCGTTGCCCCAAATCCAGATGGAATTTGCAGGGTTAAGGCCTCTTTTGATTCTGTCAAGATTTACGGGATGATTTTTAAGAATTTCGTGGCTTTTTTTCATAAGGTTAAGGATGGTTTCATCCTTGGGGAGATAGTCTTTTACACATCTGCCCGAAATATCGTGGGGCGGTGTAAGAGAAAATTTGTTCTCCTTGTTGTGCCATACCATAAGATGACGATAACTGATACCGCTGAAGAATTCATATTCTTCGGTGCGCAAGGCCTCATTTACTGCGGCAATAAGCTGCGATGATTCTTCGGTTGTGATTTCGTCAGAGCTGTAGTCTACCATGGTTTTATCTTCGTAGTTTTCGTCGTCTGATAATGTTACTACGTTGGTTCGGAAAGTCGTATCGGTAAGCTCCAGATGAACACCCATTGACATAGCTTCAAGGGGTGAACGTCCTGTATAGTATTTTTGTGGGTCATAACCAAACACCGCAAGGTTAGCGACATCGCTGCCGGGGGGCAGGTTTGCAGGTACGGTAGTAACCATTCCTACCTCGCCAAGTGATGCTAGGCGGTCGATGTTTGGCTTGTGTGCGACCTCCAGCGGTGTTTTACCTCCAAGCTCTGCTACCGGGGTATCTGCCGCTCCGTCGCAAAGAATAACTATATATTTCATATTATATCACGCCTTTCGTGTAAAATGTTTATTTGTCCTAATTTTTCTCTCTTGCTTTTGCTTTAAGGCGCAGTTGGGTGTCAAGTATGCGTTTTCTAAGACGCAGACTTTGTGGTGTTACCTCTAACAGCTCATCATCAGCAAGAAATTCAATACACATCTCCAAACTCAGTTTAATGGGAGGAACCAGCTTTAATGCTTCATCACTGCCTGATGCACGGGTGTTTGTCAATTGCTTTTTCTTGCAAACATTAACTGCCATATCCTCAAGCTTGGGGTTTATACCCACAATCATACCTTCGTATACGGGGGTTCCGGGGTCAATAAACAGCGAGCCTCTGTCCTGGATTTTAAACAAGCCATAACCAACAGCCTCGCCTGTATCAAATGAAACAAGTGAGCCGGTGTATCTTCGGGTTATATCCCCTTTATAGGGCTGATATTCATAGAATACCGAGTTGAGAATACCTTCCCCCTTGGTGTCGGTAAGAAATTCGTTTCTGTAGCCAAGCAAGCCACGGGAGGGTATAAGGTATTCAAGACGCATTCTGTCGCCTTGGGGTGACATATGGGTAAGCTCACCTTTGCGGGAACCCATCTTTTCCATAACCGCACCCATAGTTGTCTCGGGCACATCGATAAGCAGTCTTTCAATTGGCTCGTACTGCTGACCATTTATTGTTCTGTAAAGTACCTTTGGGGTGCTTACCGAAAATTCATAGCCCTCGCGACGCATTGTTTCGATAAGGATTGAAATATGCATTTCACCTCTGCCGGCAACACGAAAGCTATCGGTGGTTTCGCCGTCAATTACACGCAGCGAAACATCCTTCAGCAGTTCCTTGTGCAGCCTTTCTCGAATCTGGCGCGAGGTTACAAACTTGCCTTCTCTGCCGGCAAACGGACTGTCGTTTACCGAAAAAGTCATTTCGATGGTAGGCTCGCCAATTTTGACAAAGGGAAGTGGCTCGGGTGCGGCAACAGATGTTACAGTATCGCCGATTGAAATATCAGTTATGCCAGAAAAGCAAACAATATCACCAACATTGGCGGTTTCAACGGCAGTTCTGCCCAGACCGTCAATCTGATAAATGTTTGCAATTTTTGCTTTGTATGGCTCGTGCTTTCCGTGATAGTCACAAACCATAACCTCCTGATTGTGCTTAATGGAGCCACGTTCAATTCTGCCGACAGCAATTCTTCCTACGTAGTCGTTATAGTCGATTGAAGAAACAAGCATTTGAAGTTCCCCTGTTTCATCACCTTCGGGAGCGGGGATATAGTTCTTTATTGTTTCAAAAAGAACCGTCAGGTCCTCGCCTTGCTTACTGGGACTGAGTGAGGCTGTTCCTGCTCTGCCCGAGCAATAGATGATGGGGCTGTCAAGCTGTTCGTCATTGGCATTAAGGTCAAGAAGCAGCTCCAGGACTTCATCCCCGATTTCATTAAGACGTGAGTCGGGTCTGTCAATTTTATTTACAACAATAATGATTCTGTGCTGCATCTCAAGCGCCTTTTGCAAAACAAACCTTGTCTGGGGCATAGGACCTTCTGCCGCGTCAACCAGCAAAATTACACCATTAACCATTTTAAGAATACGTTCAACCTCGCCGCTGAAATCTGCGTGTCCGGGGGTGTCGATTATATTCATTTTAATATCTTTATAGTGTACCGAGGTATTCTTTGCAAGAATGGTAATACCTCGCTCTCTTTCCAGGTCGCCATTGTCCATAACACGTTCCTCAACAACCTGATTTTCACGGTATACACCGCCCTGTTTAAGCATTTCGTCAACCAGGGTGGTTTTGCCGTGGTCAACGTGGGCGATGATTGCAATATTTCTTAAGTCTTCTCTTTTCATAAAATCATTCCTTATCTTTCTAATCAACATAATATTATACAACTTTTTTTAGCTTTTGTCTATGGTTTTTTAATAAAAACAAAAACTCCGCCAGAAATGGCGGAATTTTTGTATGTAGTTTTGCTTGGCGACAAAGCGGCAAGAAGATGCGTCTTTCAAGAACAAAGCGGCTGCGACTCTCGCCGCAGGCGGCGGTCGGAGCAATGGCGCTTTGTTTGCCCATATGCATTTCGGCAAAGCCGAAAGTTTTGCATGGGCAATTTAATCTTGTTTTTTGTATCATAGGGAATATAACAATTTGTTGTATTTCCCCATGATATAAAAAAGGTGTACAGCAATGCCGTACACCGAAAAACGCACTGCCAAGTCGCCAGACAAAAATGAACAGATAGATGCGTTTAGCTTAGTAAATGCTCAAAAACAATGCGTTTTTACCATAAAGTAAAAAACATTTACTAAGCAATAATATTCATTTTTATCTGGCAAAGACATTGTACCACAAGTTTATAGTTTTGTAAATAGGCTTTCAGACAAAAATATACCTGCATTTTGTTTTAATATTATACATCACAAACTTTCAAGGTAAAACTTCCTTTATCCGTTTCAAGAACTCCGTAGTGTTTAGATGCACTTCCCGGATTAAATAAAGTGATTTCCCCGACTGTTTCGTTGTGAGGTGCGTGTGTGTGCCCGAATATACATATATCTGCACCTGTTTCTTGCCCCTTTTGCACAAGCTTGGCAAGTGAATACTTCACACCATAATTATGTCCGTGTGTCAGGAATATTTTCACTCCGTCGAATTCAAAAAATCTGTCATCAGGGGCAGAATTATCCCACCAGTCATTATTCCCTTTAACATAAGCCACAGCCTGTCTTGGGTATGCCATTTGCAAATCTTCAGCATCACCGACAACATCCCCTGCGTGTATAATCAAATCCACCTTGCCTTCACGCTCTATTGCCGTCATCATCGGGTTAAAGCTGCGGTGAGAATCACTAAATATAATTGCTTTCATAACATTTCACAGCCTTTCATACGTGTATTTTATCACAAACAAAAATTTTTGTCACTATTTTGTTTTATTAACATATAATGTTTAATGGAATAAAAGATTTCTTTGAAAGGAGAACAAACCTTAATGAATATTCAGGATATGATATCAAAAATGTCACCACAGATGCTTGCACAAGGGCTTAAACAACTTAGTGGCGGACTTTCGCCCGAACAACTCAAACAAGCTGAAGCCGCAATAAAAGCGATGTCTTCAGGGAACGCTGCCGAGCAGCTGAAAAGCCTTAATGCCGACCAGCTTACCAAGGAATTGCAGAATAATCCGGCATTGGCAAAGCAGCTTGCCCAAAATCCACAGCTAATGGAAAAATTGACCGAAATAGTAAGAAAGAACAACTCATAAAGGAGGAATGGCAAAATGGAAGAAACTCCCGACTTTTCAGCCGCATTGGAAAAAGTTCAGGAAATGTTGGCATCAAGCGACGGACAAAACCAGATCCAAAACCTTATCGGTATGCTTTCTGCATCGACTGAAGAAAGCACTCCGGAGCCTGACAACGTAAATCACAGCAATATTTTGCCTGATTCTCTGTCGGCTTTTGGCAATGGTCTTGACTTTGACACTCTGAAAAAAATTTCCTGCATTATACAGGCAATGAATGCCCGGGAGGATAATCCGACAAATACCTTCCTTCTTTCTCTTAAACCTTTTTTAACAAAAAACCGCCAGGAAAAACTTGAACAGGCATCAAAGCTGCTTAAAATAACTTCTGTTTTAAAAGCATTCAAAGCCAAAGGAAAGGGAGGTGTGTAAAATATACAGACGTTACAATACAACCTCGCACAACATAGTGCAAAAACCAAATACTCCTGCACAAAAACAGATTAATCCCTTTCCTGATATGCAGAAAAAAACTTCGCCTATGCCTAAACCGCAGCCACCATTGCCAAACAACGAGTCGTTGCAGCAATGTAAAGAAACAATTAATGAGCCCTCCGGCGGAATTAACTGCGCCAAAGGGCAACAGAAGCAAAAAAGCAGTAACAAGTCGCCTTATGGTCCCCTTTTAGGTATGATACCCCGAAATATTTATAATCCTGATTCAAAAAAAATCTTAGGATTTCTGTCATCTGAGGACTTGTTGCTTATTGCTTTAATTTTTTTGTTTCTTGAAAGCAGCGATGATGACAACCCCCTGATGGTTCTGGCACTGGTTTACGTTTTGCTTGGGGAATACATTGATTTTGGGGATTTTGCATTTTAGTCATATCTTAGCCAAAATTCACATAGTAATATACAAAAACTTTTGTGAAATGAGGTATAGAAAAATGTCTGTTAATCTGAAAAAGGAGCATCTGCACCTATCCCGGGTGGTTTGTTCCCGATACTGTCAGACCACCGTAGAATGTGATGTCATTGTTCCTGACGTTAAGCCTGATGTGCTGAAGGTTCTTCGGGTAAGCTCTGACGCATTTATTACCCAAAAAACCCTGCAAACAGACAAGGTTTTTATTCAGGGTGTAATACGGCTCAATATCCTTTATATTCCCGATGGCAGCGTTTTGGGCGCGGTAAAGTCCATAAGCTGTACTCAGGATTTTAACCACACAATCGATGCAAAGGGAGTAAAACCGGGGATGAACCTTGTTGCAGAGGCAGATTGTGACGCACCGGAGTTTACTTTGGTAAACAGCCGAAAGCTGAATATCCGCAACAAAATTGGTATGAACATCAAGGCAACTACTGCCTCGGAGGTTGACATTGCAACAGCCATCGACGGTAGTGATCCTGTACAAACCAATTTGCAGCATCTTAAAATATGTAATTCCTGCTGCGATGCAGAACGTGATATTATAATTCGTGAACGTCTTGAAGTACCGGCAGGCAAGCCCGATATCGGCGAAATTCTCAGGATGTCTGTCAAGCCCACTCCTATTGAAATAAAGCTGCTGGAAGGCAAGGTGATTGCCAAGGGCGAACTGAAGGTGTGCACTATGTATTGCGACAACTCAGAGGACAGCTCTATCCAATGTATGGAGCACAGCACGTCATTTACTGAAATTCTGGAAGTTGACGGAGTTGCCGAAAATATGTCCGGTGAGATTGATTATATAGTTAAAGACATTTATCACGAAATCGGTCGTGACGGCGATGGTGACAAGCGCGTACTGAATACAGAAATAACCATTGCTGCCTGTCTTAAAGCCACTGAAATTGTGGAATGTGATGCAATATGCGACGCATACGGACTTAAATGCGAGCTTGCCATCGAAACCGACGAGTGTTTTATGGAACAGCTTATCGAAACTGCCCAGACAACTATTTCACAAAAAGAAAACATTTGTGTTCCTGATTATCTTCCCGATATATACCAGGTATGCGATTGCAGTGGTGTGCCAAGCATTGAAAATGTCACGGTAGAAAAGGGAGCGGTGACCGTTTCGGGTTTTATGACCTGTAATCCTGTTTACCTGACATCCGACAAGGACACCCCTTTGTCAGGCTTCAGCCACGTTTTACCGTTTTGCCACACCTTTGAAATTGAAGAAATTCTGGAAACGTCAATCTG
>JAZNBG010000042.1:0-131172 GCA_045586925.1 Clostridia bacterium
TACCAACAACGCCCATCATATCGGGAGTTGCAACAACAACATCAAAATCAAACCAGTTTTCTGACTGGATTTTCTGAACAAGGTCTTCAGCACCAACAAAGTCTGCACCTGCAGCCTTGGCTTCGTCAGCCTTGCCTTCACTAGCGTAAACAAGAACCTTAACCTCTTTACCTGGTCCGGTCGGGAGAACTACCGCACCTCTAACCTGCTGGTCAGCGTGACGTGAGTCAACACCCAGTTTAACGTGTATCTCAACAGTTTCGTCAAACTTAGCCTTAGCTGTCTGGCAAACCAGTTCTAAAGCTTCAGCAGTGTCATAGAACTTGCCTTTTTCAATAAGCTTAACGCTGTCTTGATATTTCTTACCTTTCTTCATTTATTCATTTCCTCCTAATGTGGTTCAGCAGAATATATTTATTTATATTCCTCCCACTAATTTCAATTGACTAATCTATTAAATTAGTCTTCTACGGTAACGCCCATAGATCTTGCTGTGCCCGCAATCATTGACATTGCAGCTTCAACTGATGCTGCGTTAAGGTCGGGCATCTTCTGCTCTGCAATCGCCTGAAGGTCAGCCTTTGAAAGCTGAGCAACCTTTGTCTTGTTCGGAACGCCACTACCGCTCTGAATTTTGCAAGCCTTTTTAATAAGAACTGCAGCCGGCGGAGTTTTTGTAATGAACGAGAAAGATCTGTCCTGGTAAACAGTGATAACAACAGGGATAACAAGACCTGCATCCTTTGCTGTTTTTTCATTGAACTGCTTACAGAAGTCCATAATGTTTACACCATGCTGACCAAGCGCCGGACCAACCGGAGGAGCCGGTGTAGCCTTGCCTGCCTCAATCTGTAATTTGATGTAACCTGTAATTTTTTGCGCCATTCTAATGACACCTCCCTTTCACAAACGTGGTAATATCGGGAACGGAGCTTTTCTCCGCCCCTCCCACCTACCCGCATTGCGGATATATATAAACGGCATTTTGCCGTGTGGGAAACTAATTTTTAGCTTAATGCTTCTACCTGATTGAACTCAAGTTCAACATCGGTATCTCTGCCGAACATTGAAATCTTGGCTTTGATTTTCTGTTTGTCCATAACGATGGCTGTAATAACGCCAACAAAGCCTTCAAGCGGCCCGTATTTAACACGGATATTGTCACCAACGTCAAAACCAACAGTGATTGTTTTCTTCTCAAGACCGATGGCAGCAATTTCCTCATCGGTAAGGGGAACAGGCTTGGAGCCCGGCCCTACAAAGCCCGTAACACCACGGCAGTTGCGAACAACATACCAGCTTTCGTCGGTCATAATCATTTTGATAATAACATAACCGGGGAAAACCTTGCGCATAACGGTCTTCTTTTTGTCGTCCTTAATTTCGACAACTTCTTCCATGGGAACGCTGATTTCCTGTATTACGTCTTGCATATTGCGATTTTCAATGGTTTTTTCAATATCGGCTTTTACCTTGTTTTCATAACCTGAGTAGGTGTGAGCAACATACCATTTTGCCTCTTTAGACATAATTTACGTAACGCTCCTTTCACTCCTGTTATCTGTTGATTAATGCAGCCATTCCTAAACCGAACAGCCAGTCCAGAATCCAGATTATTGCACCGATAACCAAAACGAAAATAAGTACAATCAAGGTATTGGTTCTAATCTTTTTGAATGAGGGCCATACAACTCTTTTGAGTTCTGCCTTCATATCAATGAACCAATCTTTGATTCTTGCGAATACATTTGGTTTCTTTTCCATTTCAATTTACCTCTTACTTTCGTAAAATTACTTTGTTTCCTTATGCAGTGTGTGCTTCTTGCAGAATCTGCAGTACTTGTTCATCTCAAGTCTGTCAGGATCGTTTTTCTTGTTCTTCATAGTGTCATAGTTTCTCTGCTTACATTCTGTGCAAGCCAATGTGATTTTTACTCTCATCTTTTTCACCCTTTCTGTATAACCCATCGGAAGACTTATCATCTGCCGAATTTTTTACCATATAACTTTTGCGTTTTTTCACAACACAAATAAAGCCCCTTTTCAGAGGTAGGTATATATTATCATAATTTTCAAGCCTTGTCAATGGTTTTTTATAATTTTTTTGTGCTAAAAGAATATTTTCCACGATGTCCACAATATATTGTAGAAACAGAATATTATCTTCCACAATCTTTCGAAAGGACAGAATTATAATGAAGGAAGTCATCAATATCTCAGCCGTATTTATCGGTCTTGTTATCGGTGCAGGATTTGCCTCAGGCAGAGAAATTTTTGAATATTTCAACATCCCTTCTCAATCAGATTTTACCGGAATTGTCATTGCTACAATCAGCTTTGGAGCTATTTGTTACATTACGATGCAGTTAGCCCAAAAACACCGGTGTTCTGACTTTGACAGTCTGATTGGCTTACTTTCAGGTCGGTTTTCATCGCTTGTTCGGATATTTATATTTTCATATATGTTCTGCGGATTTTTTATAATGATGTCCGCTTGCGGAGTTCTGGCAGAAGAAACGTTTGACGTTTCGCCCCGGTACGGGATATGGCTCCTTGCCCTTGTGTGTTTTTGCGTTTTTTCATTTGATATAAAAGGTCTGGTGGCTTTTAACACCATTTTAGTGCCAATAATGGTTGCAGGAATGGTTTTCATTTGCCTTTCGTCACTGTTTCAGCCTTTGCCTGCATTTGCACTATTCGGCAAGATTAAAACCAATCCCCTCATTTCTGCCCTTTGCTATGTCAGTTATAACACAATAACAGCCGGAGCCGTACTTGTTCCTCTGTCTGCCACAGCAAGTAAAAAGCAACTGATTTGCGCATCAGCGGTCAGCGGCGGGGTTCTTGGGGTGCTGATTTTTGTCGGCTGGCTTACAATGAATATCTTTTTTGACCATCTGTTGTATTCTGAAATGCCCCTTTTGGAGCTTGCCACCGATAATGGAAAATTTACCACCTATATATACACACTTGTGCTTTTTATGGCACTTTGTACCACTGCCGTATCTCAGGGTTTTGGGATTCTGTCCAAATTCAAATTCACAAAGGCTTCTTATCGTATTTTGGCTGCGGCGATGCTTTGTCTGCTCGCGGTTCCCTTTGCCGGGTTTGGGTTTTCTGCCCTTGTATCCCATCTGTACTCCACTTTTGGATATGCAGGCCTTATATGGACAGGAATTCTGATATGGAAATTTCTTAAATAGTTGCTGTTGTAAAAGGACTGCCCTTATCCGAGCAGTCCTTTATGCTGTTTAATTTTTTGCAAACTCCGCAATTTCCATAGGTTCAGATATTATTTTATCTGCACCAGCATTACGAAGTTCGTCTTCGTCACGGAATCCCCAGAGAACACCTATTGAATACAGCCCTGCATTCTTTGCTGTTTCGATATCTGTTGCGGTGTCTCCGATGTAAATACATTCTGCCCTTGCAACACCAAACTCTTCTACTATTTCAAAGACAGATTCAGGGTCGGGCTTTAACGCCTTGCCTTCTCTTGCGCCAAGACACAAGTCGATGAGTCCTTTTTCAAAAAGTTCGTCCGCAACCTTTTTGGCAGTAATATCATCCTTATTTGAAAGAATTGCCGTTTTAACCCCGGCATCCTTTAACGCTTTCAGCATAGGAACAATTCCATCATAGGCACGGGTGAGATACATAAAATCATTATCATATTTATTCATATACCATTTATGTATTTCATCTATATTATCAGGCTCAGACTCACGGAATTTGAGCATTCTTTCAATTAGAACACGAGAGCCATTGCCTACCAGCTTTTTATAATTTTCTGTGGGTATTGGCTCTATGCCAAAATTTTCGAGGGTTGTGTTTCCAAAATACGCAATGGTATCAATTGTATTTACCAATGTACCATCCATATCAAAAATACAAAGTTTAACCATAGGGAACCTCTCTATAATTTTACAGAATAAATGGCGGCTCATAATGAGAGCCGCCACTGTTTTGCAATTATTTTATACAAGCTCCAGAATTGAAATCTCAGCTGCGTCGCCGCGTCTGGGACCAACCTTCATAATTCTTGTATAACCACCGTTACGCTCAGCATACTTAGGAGCAATTTCTGCAAACAGCTTTGTCACAACGTCTTCCTTGGTGATAAACGCAAGAGCCTGACGTCTTGTGTGAAGAGTGTTCTTTTTGCCGAGTGTAATCATTTTTTCTGCCAGCTTCTGAACTTCCTTAGCTCTGGTAGTTGTTGTTTCAATTCTACCTGCTTCGAGGAATGAAGTTGTCATACTTCTTAACATTGCTATTCTTTGATCAGTGGGTCTTCCCAACTTTCTCTGGTGTGCCATACTATCACCTCTTTCAATAAAATGCTTCAACTAAAGGTGTAAACCTTCAGGAAATTAATCTTCGTTTGTTGTAAGCGCAAGTCCAAGGCTGTCAAGCTTTGCGATAACCTCTTCAAGCGATTTACGACCAAGGTTTCTTACCTTCATCATATCGTTTTCACTGCGGTTTGTCAAATCCTGAACAGTATTGATGCCTGCACGCTTCAAACAGTTGTAAGAACGCACCGAAAGGTCAAGTTCTTCGATTGTTGTTTCTAAAACTTTTTCTTTCTTGCTTTCTTCCTTTTCAATCATTATTTCTGCATTCTTTGCACTTTCAGATAAATCTATGAAAAGATTTAAATGCTCGTTGAGTATCTTCGCACCCAAGCTTACTGCATCGGGGGGATTGATTGTTCCATCAGTCCAAACCTCAAGCACAAGCTTGTCATAGTCTGTAATCTGACCAACTCTGGTGTTGTCAACAGTATAATTCACCTTCATAACAGGTGTATAAATTGAATCCACCGGAATTACACCGATAACAGGCTGAAGAAGCTGCTTGTTTCTGTCAGCAGAAACATAACCACGGCCTCTGTCAATAACGATTTCCATAAACAACTTTGCATCCTCGTTGAGCTTTGCAATGTGTAAATCACCGTTAATAATTTCAACGTCTGAATCACACTTGATATCACGTGCGCAGATATCGCCTGCACCCTCGTGATTGATGTAAATTGTCTTGGGACCATCTGAATGAAGCTTAATTGCCAGCTTCTTTATGTTGAGGATAATCTCCGTAACATCTTCTGCTACACCGGGAATTGTAGAAAATTCGTGCAAAATTCCGTCTATCTTAACAGAATTTACAGCCACACCCGGGAGAGATGACAGGAGAATTCTTCTGAGCGAATTACCCAAAGTTGTGCCGTATCCTCTTTCCAAAGGCTCAACAACAAATTTGCCGTAGCTATTGTCATCTGATACGTGAACACATTCAACTCTTGGCTTTTCTATTTCTATCATATTTAGCCCTCCTACTCAATTTCTTTAACACAGGGATAACAGAAAATGCGTATCCCACAAGGTGAAACCTTGCTTCACTTTCCGAACATATTTTTCTGTAATGTTCATCAGGGCTGTGCAAATTTTATGAACCTGCCACAAAATGCGGCATTTCTTTGGATACAGTTTATTATTTGCTGTAGAATTCGACGATGAGATGTTCTTCAACAGGATAATCGATATCGTCTCTTTCAGCCAAAGCAATAACTCTGCCTTCCATTGTATCCTTGTTCATATCAAGCCACTTGGGAACAATAACATCCTGTCCCATTAAAGTAGTGAACTTAACGCTGCTGCGACTCTTTTCACGAACAGAAATTACATCGCCGGGCTTTACCAAATAAGAAGGAATATTTACCTTTTTGCCATTAATCAAAAAGTGTGCATGAGATACAAGCTGTCTTGCTTCTCTTCTGGTATTTGCCAAACCAAGACGGAAGATAACATTGTCAAAACGTGACTCCAGAATCTGGAGAAGCATTTCACCTGTAATGCCATCCTTCTTGGTTGCATCAAGATAATATTTATGGAACTGCTTTTCGAGTACGCCATAGATAAATCTAAGTTTCTGTTTTTCATTTAACTGCTGGCCGTATTCGGATTTTTTTCTTCCGGCTTTAAGCGGATTTCTGTTTGAGCTTTTATGAACGCCCATAACACTTGGCTCAATTCCTAAAGCCCTGCATCTTTTCAATACGGGCTGCATATTTTTAGCCATGCTTTTTACCTCCTTTTAACGCATTCAGGAATAATTACACTCTTCTTCTCTTGGGGGGTCTACAACCGTTGTGAGGAATTGGTGTAACATCCTTAATCATATTAACTTCAAGACCTGCAACCTGGAGAGCACGAATAGCTGCTTCTCTACCGCTGCCAGGACCCTTTACGTATACTTCTACATATTTAAGACCGTGTTCCATTGCTGCCTTTGCAGCTGTTTCTGCTGCCATCTGTGCAGCAAAAGGAGTGCTCTTCTTTGAACCTCTGAAACCTAAACCACCTGCTGATGCCCATGAAATAGCGTTTCCTGCAACATCTGTGATGGTAACGATTGTATTGTTAAAGGTTGACTTGATATGAGCCGCACCACGTTCAATATTTTTCTTTTCTCTACGACGTCTGGTTTTCTTGACTGCCTTTGCCATAGTAACTTTCACCTCCTGAATTTAACGGAGCCTATACGTTTGTCCGTAAAGACACAGTTTCAATACAAATATTATTTCTTTTTATTAGCCATAGTCTTTCTAGGGCCTTTTCTGGTTCTTGCGTTTGTCTTTGAACGCTGTCCTCTTACAGGAAGGTTTTTCCTGTGGCGAAGACCTCTGTAACAGTTGATTTCAATGAGACGCTTGATATCAAGAGCGATATCACGACGGAGATCACCTTCAACATTGTAATTGTCGATCTCTGCTCTAAGAGCTGAAACCTCGTCCTCTGACAAATCACGAACTCTTGTGTCGGGATTTATGCCTGTAGCTGCCAAGATTTTCTTTGATGTGGAAAGACCTATACCGAAAATATAGGTAAGACCAATCTCAACTCTCTTCTCATTTGGTAAGTCAACACCTGCAATACGTGCCATACTTTCATTCACCTCCGAATAATTTTTCTTTTTTGAAAAGTGTAATGCGGAGCAGAATTTCACTTATCACGAAGAGTTTCTTCGCTTTCATCAGCTTAAACTAATTGGCGAATAAGCCTGACTCTGCTCTCACAAGATTAATAATTTTTCACAATTAGCCCTGTTTCTGTTTGTGACGGGGGTTTTCGCAAATAACCATAACCTTGCCTTTTCTTTTGATTACTTTGCACTTTTCACAAATAGGTTTAACTGAAGGTTGTACTTTCATTTTTCCTTCACCTCCTAAAAAAGTTACGATAGCTTGTACTTGCGCACACAGCTAACCGAATTATTATATCACCAAATCCAGATTATGTCAAGCACCAAATTTGCCCAAGACTTATTTTGAATTATTTCCATAATTTTCACATCTTAAACAAGTCATTAATTATGAAAATATTCCAAAAAAGATGTCAACATAACCGAAAAGGCGGTATAAACCTGTTTGGTTCCTTTGACGGAAATCCGTCAGATGTAAATAATTATATTATTTTGCTCTCCAAGTAATTCGACCCTTTGTCAAATCGTAAGGAGAAATCTCTACTGTAACCTTGTCACCGGGCAGAATTCTGATATAATGCATTCTAAGCTTACCCGAGATGTGTGCTAAGATTTTGTGTCCGTTTTCAAGTTCAACCTGAAACATTGCATTCGGCAGAGCCTCAAGGACTGTACCTTCAACCTCCAAAACATCTTCCTTTGCCATACTTTCACCTCCCACAGCATAAATAATATTGAATAAAGAATATCTATTCACTTTTTATTCTGTTTTTCTCAAAGCCTATGCCTACTCGCTGGCTTCCTCAAATTCTAAGACAGCTCGTCTTAGCTCGGTGTTTGTTACCTTTACACCTTCTGCCAGCTTTCCGGCAACATATTCGCTTGTCGCGCCTGTGGCTTTTATGTGTTTCAGCTTTTTCTTTTTAGGTTTATCAACCTTGTGGTGGTCTCCGTCACAAATATAGGCATAATTCTCTTCGACTTCCATAACAATATAATGTTTGCCACTGTCTCTGCCCATCTTGGACAAAACTATATCACCCACATTAAATATTTCATCCATAAATTGTATACCTCATTATATGATTTACAAGTTATTTCCTATTCGCACAATGTCAGCAAAAACGGCTCGCCATTAGTAACAAGAACACTATTTTCGTAATGTGCAGCCAGCATACCGTCCTGTGTTAAAACCGTCCAGTCATTGTCTGCTACATAAATTTCGCGTGTTCCTGCATTAACCATAGGCTCGATTGCCAGACACATACCCGGTCTGATTCGCACACCTCTGCGACCCGGAGCCACGTAATTAGGAATCTCCGGTTCTTCGTGCAGTTCCCTGCCAAGACCGTGACCACAGTATTCACGCAGAACGCTGTATCCGTTATCCTCAACATATTTCTGAATTGCCCCCGAAATATCTGATATACGATATCCGTCCTTTGCAAACTTTATCCCCTCAAAAAAGCTTTCACGGGTCACATCGATAAGCCTTTGCGCCTCATCAGATATTTTGCCTACCCCGAATGTGCGGGCAGCATCGCCGTGATAACCCTTATAGCAGGCACCAACATCAAAGCTGACAATGTCACCCTCTTTGAGGATTCGCTTGTCGGGAATCCCATGAATAACCTCATCGTTAACGCTGGCGCATACACTACCGGGGAAGCCGCCGTAGCCCTTAAATGAAGGGACACAACCCTGGCTTCTTATATATTTTTCGGCAGCCTTGTCAAGCTCTATTGTTGAAACTCCGGGCTTTGTAAGCTCTTCGAGCAATTTCAGCGTTTCACCGGTAACACGACCGGCTGCCTTCATAAATTCAATTTCATATTTCGATTTAATGGTAATCATCTTTTTTCTCCAAGCAGAATTAACCCTCTAACGCCGCAAGCACCGCTGCAGTAGTATCAGCAATATTCTCCTGACCAATTGCCACTTTTAACATATCACGGTCAGCATAGAATTTTTTAAGAGGTTCCGTTTGCTTATAATATGTCTCAAGGCGCTCCCTGATAACCTCCGGCTTATCATCTTCCCTTGTTGTGAGAGCTCCGCCGCAGTTATCGCATACACCATCAACATTTGGTTTTTTATGAAGCTTGTGATATGAGCTTCCGCACTTTTTACATTCAAGTCTGCCTGCAAGTCTTTCAATTATTTTTTCGTCCTCTACCTCTATGGTAAGAACCTTATCGATATTAACATCCGATTTGTCAAGTGCCTCGGCCTGATTGAGAGTTCGTGGAAATCCGTCCAGGATAAAGCCATTCTTACAATCAGCCTCGCTTAATCTCTTTTTTACAACATCAATCATTACTTCATCAGGAACAAACTTTCCATCATTGATGTATTGAGCTGCAATTTTCCCCAGCTCTGTTCCATCAGCAATATTCTTTCTCAGAATAGCACCTGTTGAAATTGTGGGTATTTCATAATGCTTACTTAAAGCTTCTGCCTGTGTGCCTTTTCCTGCACCCGGAGCAGCGAGTATAATAAGATTCATTTCAGGTCACACCTTTCCGTCAAAAACATAGTTTTAATTTAAATGTAATTCAAAGCTTTACAATTTATGCTTGCTGGATAAAAACTCCACAAGGGGCTACCTTAGACCGTGTCCGGCTAAGGCATCCCCTGTAAAGTTCAGGGCTTGCGCCCAATTATTCTAAAAATCCCTTGTAGTGTCTCATAAGCATCTGAGACTCGAGCTGATTTACTGTTTCAAGTGCAACACCTACAACGATGATGATTGATGTACCACCAATTGCAAAGTTGTTGATATTAAGACCGATATTAATGAAAATCGGGATAACAGCAATAAAGCCCAGGAAGATTGCACCCGCAAGTGTAATCTTTGAAAGTACTCTGCTTATGAAATCCGATGTGGGACGACCGGGACGAATACCCGGAATAAATCCACCGTTCTTCTTCATATTATTAGCCATTTCAATTGGATTGAACTGAATAGCTGTGTAGAAATATGTGAAGAAGATAATCAGGAAGAAATATACAATTGCATATACCCAATGGTCAGGTGAGAGATATCTGAGGAAACTGCCCCAGAAGCCTGCGTCACCAGCCTGAACACCGCAGAATGATGCGATTGTTCCGGGGAATGACATAATGGACATAGCGAAGATGATAGGCATTACACCTGCCGATGCAACCTTGATCGGAATATGGGTGCTCTGTCCACCGTACATCTTTCTTCCTACAACGCGCTTTGCATACTGAACAGAAATTCTTCTTTCAGCATCATGCATGGCAACAACAAATGCGATAACAACAAGTGCTACGATAACCAAAACGATTGCGCCGATAACACTTGATGTACCACCCAGCATATACTGGTAGAGCGATACAGCCATTGCAGGACCGCCTGAAACGATACCGGCAAAAATGATAAGGGAAATACCGTTGCCGACACCCTTTTCTGTAATCTGCTCACCAAGCCACATAAGGAATGCTGTACCTGCTGAGAATGTAGTAACAACTACAACAGCGGTCCAGAATCCGGGGTTTACTACTGCTTTGTAACTATCAAGCAAGAAGTAAAGACCGATAGCCTGAATAAGAGCGAGAACAATTGTAGCTACTCTCTGAATCTGCGCAATTTTCTTTCTGCCTTCTTCGCCTTCCTTCTGCAATCTTTCAAGCGCAGGAATAGCTACGCATAAAAGCTGCATAATGATTGATGCGTTGATGTAAGGCGTAATACTCATTGCAAAAATTGTTGTATTCTGAAAAGCGCCGCCGGATACCACATTAATGAAGCCGAGAAGCGAGTTGTTTGTACTTGCAAAAATCTGCTCCAACTGTGTGGGATCAAGCATCGGAACCGGAATTACAGAACCGAGACGGAAAATTATAAGCATACCAAGGGTATAAAACAGTTTCTTTCTCAGGTCTGCAACCATCCATGCATTCCTAATTGTTTCAAACATTTATACCACCTCAACCTTTCCGCCGGCAGCAATAATCTTTTCTTCAGCGGTTTTGCTGAATCGTTTTGCTTTAACGGTGAAAGCCTTGTTAACTTCACCGCGACCAAGGATAACAACACCATCACAAATCTTTGAAATGATGCCATTCTCCTTAAGAACCTCAGCTGTAACTTCTGTGCAGTCCAGCTTGTTAAGAACTTCTACGTTAACAGAAACGAACTTCTTTGCAAAGATGTTTGTAAAGCCACGTTTTGGAAGTCTTCTGTAAATAGGCATCTGTCCACCTTCAAAACCGGGACGAACACCGCCGCCGCTGCGGGCATTCTGACCTTTATGGCCCTTACCTGCTGTTTTGCCGTTACCGCTACCGTGACCTCTGCCTACTCTGAAATTACTCTTCTTTGAGCCTTCGCTCGGAGATAATTCATGAAGTTTCATTGAGTACACCTCCTCTTTATTTTTTATCAATATTTGAGACGCTGAAAATTTACGCCTCTTCAACTGCAACCAGATGAGAAACCTTAAAGATCATACCTCTGATCTGAGGATTGTCGGGTTTCTCAACACACTGATGGAGCTTTCTGAGACCCAGAGCTTCAACAGTTGCTATCTGATCCTTTTTGCAACCAATTGTACTTTTTACAAGTGTTACTTTCAATGTGTTAGCCAAGGATAAAACCTCCTATCTTTCTTGGTTGTAACCGGTATTAAGCCTTAGATTTCTTCGGGCTTCTTACCTCTCAGCTTTGCAACCTCTTCTACACTCTTGAGTGCAGCAAGAGCCTGAACTGTTGCAGATACAACGTTCTTAGGGTTGTTGCTTCTGAGACATTTTGTTCTGATATCACGAATACCGGCAAGCTCAAGAACCGCACGAACGGGACCACCTGCGATAACACCGGTACCTTCTGCTGCGGGCTTAAGAAGAACTCTGCCTGCGCCAAATTCGCCGATGATTTCGTGAGGAATGGTAGTATTTACCATAGGAACTGTAATCATATTCTTCTTAGCCTCGTCGATACCCTTGCGGATAGCATCCGGAACTTCGGCTGCCTTACCCATACCGTATCCAACATGACCATTTTCGTCACCAACTACTACCAGGGCACTGAATCTGCTTGTTCTACCACCCTTTACAGTTTTTGATACACGATTAAGAGAAACTACTTTTTCCTTTATGTCAAGCGTACTTGCATCAATACGCTCCTGCTTTTTGGTTATCTCTACTCTTTCTGCCATTGTTTTTCACCTCTTTCAAAAACTGACTTTCAATGTAATCGACCAATAAACCGGTCTGTGCAAATTGATACTGCGATTTTGCAATATTAGAATTCCAAACCGCCTTCACGAGCACCTGCTGCAACCTCTGCAACTCTGCCGTGGAATACGTATCCACCTCTGTCAAAAACAACAGTCTTGATGTTTGCATCAAGGGCTTTCTTTGCAACAGCCAGACCAACCGCCTTAGCAGCTTCTTTGTTGCCACCGTAATTTGCCTTGAGTTCTGCGTCCAAAGTTGAAGCAGATACCAAAGTCTTGCCGGTTGTATCATCAATTACCTGTGCATATATATTCTTAAGACTTCTGTAAACACAAAGTCTGGGGGTTTCACTTGTTCCAGAAACTTTTTTACGAACTCTTGCATGTCTTGCACGTCTTGCTTCTTCGCTGTTTTTTCTTTTAATCATTCTAAATTGCACCTCCTTGCGGTTTAGTATGAATCTCGCTGTAATGAGCCATCATCAAGCGGCCACAACCTGTGTATGAAGAAATCTATTATTTCTTCTTAGCACCTGTTTTACCTTCTTTTCTTCTGATAACTTCATCAACATACTTAATACCTTTACCCTTATATGGTTCAGGCGGTCTCTTTTCTCTTACCTGTGCGGCAAACTGACCAACTTTCTGTTTGTCATAACCTGTAATGATAATCTGGTTAGGCTGAGGAACATCAATTTTAATGCCATCAGGCTCTTCCATCTCAACCTGGTGTGAATAACCAAGGTTCATAACAAGCTTGTTGCCCTGCTTTGCTGCTCTGTAACCAACACCGTTGATTTCAAGGTTCTTTGTGTAACCTTCAGATACACCGATAACCATGTTAGCCACAAGAGTACGTGTAAGACCGTGGAGTGCTCTGTGTTCCTTAACATCAGAAGGACGTTCAACAACTACTGTGTTTCCATCCATCTTGATAATCATATCAGATGACATTGTCTGAACAAGAGTGCCCTTGGGACCTTTAACTGTAATTTCATTGTTTTCACCTATTTTAACTTCAACACCTGCAGGTATTGTAATAGGCTGCTTTCCTATACGTGACATATGATCTTCCTCCTTTCTTACCAAATAAATGCGAGAACTTCACCGCCAACATTCTGGCGACGAGCTTCCTTATCTGTCATAATACCCTTAGATGTAGAAATAATTGCGATACCCAAACCCTTCAATACCTGGGGCAGTTCATCTTTTGCTGCGTATATTCTGAGACCGGGCTTTGAAACTCTCTTAAGACCGGTAAGAACCTTCTGCTTGTTCTCAGCATACTTAAGTGTTACACGAATAACGCCCTGTGTGCTGTCATCAATATACTCAACTGCTTTTACATATCCTTCATCAAGCAAAATCTGTGCAATAGCCTTTTTCATATTTGATGCAGGAATATCAACTGTCGCATGTCTTGAATCGTTTGCGTTTCTAATTCTTGTCAGCATATCTGCTATTGGATCTGTGATGTGCATATTTATCCTCCTTTTTATCGGATTTTGTGAGTCAGTTTGGTTATCCGTATCCAATTTTTTAACCACTTGACTCTCCTACTTGAATTTTTTATTTCTCAGTCAGAACATTCTGTATCTTACCAGGATGCTTTCTTAACTCCGGGGATCTGGCCCTTGTAAGCCAATTCACGGAAGCAGATTCTGCAGATACCGAACTTACGAAGGTAAGCGTGGGGTCTGCCGCAGATTTTGCATCTGTTGTATTCACGGGTAGAATACTTTTGTTCCTTCTGCTGCTTTAAAACCATAGCTTTCTTTGCCATAAGCTTTAATCTCCTCCATTTCTGAGATGTTGGATGGACTATTATCTTGTAAAGGGAGCACCCATCAATGTAAGAAGCTCACGAGCTTCTTCATCGGTCTGTGCTGTTGTAACAAAAATGATATCCATTCCGCGAAGTTTATCAATCTTATCATAGTCTATTTCAGGGAAAATAAGCTGTTCCTTGATACCCAGAGAATAGTTACCTCTGCCATCAAATGCATTGGGGTTAATACCTCTGAAGTCACGAACACGTGGAAGAGCTGCGTTAAACAGTCTGTCAACGAACTCATACATCTTCGAGCCTCTGAGAGTTACCTTACAACCAATGTTCATACCTTCTCTGACTTTAAACTGAGCTACAGACTTTCTTGCCTTTGTGATAATTGGCTTCTGACCTGTAATCAAAGCAAGATCATTCATAGCATAATCAATAGCCTTTGAGTTTTCTTTTGCTTCACCCACGCCGATGTTGATAACAACCTTGTCAAGCTTGGGAATCTGCATAACACTCTTGTATTCGAATTTCTTCATAAGAGCGTCCTTAATCTCTTTTGTATAACGTTCTTCAAGTCTCATTATACGTTGCCTCCTTTCTTGAATGATTATTAATCAGCAAATGTTTCTCCGCACTTTTTGCAGTAACGAACATGTGTTCCGTCCTCCAGAACCTTTCTGCCAACACGTGTTGCGGCATTGCACTTAGCGCAGATGTTCATTACCTTGCTTGCGTATATGGGAGTTTCCTGGTTGATAATACCACCAGCTTCGCCCATACGGCGGGGTTTCTTATGCTTTGTTGCAACTGAAACACCTTCAACGATAACTGTACGCTTTTCGGGGTTTACTGACAATACTTTACCTTTCTTGCCCTTATCCTTACCTGAAAGCACTACAACTTTATCTCCGGTTTTAACATGCATCTTTGTACTCATGTTTTTTCCTCCTTTCGCAATTACTCAGGAATTACAACTTTATTTATACGGATTTATTTCCGCTTATCCGGGCGTTTCGCAATTTGAGCGAAAATCTTCCGGGGTTTATTGTGGTTTCTTACAGAACCTCAGGAGCAAGAGACAAAATTTTCATATAGTCCTTTTCACGAAGTTCTCTGGCGATGGGGCCAAAAATACGAGTTCCACGGGGAGTTTTGTCGTCCTTGATGATAACTGCTGCGTTTTCATCGAACTTAATCTTAGAGCCGTCAGCTCTCTTAATACCCTGAACACTGCGTACTATAACTGCTTTAACAACATCACCTTTTTTTACAGCGCCGCCGGGAGCTGCCTTCTTTACAGAAGCAACGATAACATCACCAATGTTGCCGTAACGACGGTATGAGCCGCCAAGAACACGGATACACATAAGTTCTTTTGCACCGCTGTTGTCAGCTACTTTAAGCAAAGTCTGCTGTTGTACCATAATGGATTTCCTCCTATTCTTAAATCATAGTTTCGGGAAAAGCCAATTTATTTAGCTTTTTCAACGATTTCAACCAGTCTCCATCTCTTGTCCTTTGACAAAGGTCTGGTTTCCATTACTTTTACCTTATCACCTATGCCGCACTCATTGTTTTCGTCGTGAGCCTTCAGCTTGTAGGTGTTTTTCATAACCTTTTTGTATACGGGGTGCTTAACGCTATCCTTAATTGCAACAACGATTGTTTTGTCCATCTTGTCGCTGATAACTTCACCGATACGGGTTTTGCGATAATTACGCTTTTCTTCCATTAGACCTTACACCTCCTACTGATTTATGTTGGCATTAAGGCCAAGCTCTTGTTCCTTCAGAACTGTCTTAAGCTTAGCAATATCCTTCTTAACTGCAACGATTCTCATGGGATTGTCAAGCTGATTCATTGCATTCTGAAAACGAAGGTTAAAAAGCTCTTCCTTAAGGTCCTGAATTTTATCAACGATTTCCTGTGCTGAAAGGTCTCTGATCTCATTTATTTTCATTACATTTCACCTTCCATTTCCTGATCGGCTTTTCTCACAAACTTACACTTGAGAGGAAGCTTGTGCATAGCAAGACGCATAGCCTCACGAGCTACTTCTTCGCTTACGCCGCCGATTTCAAATAATATTCTACCGGGCTTAACAACTGCTACCCAGTATTCCGGTGAACCCTTACCACTACCCATACGAGTTTCAGCAGGTTTCTCTGTTACGGGCTTGTCAGGGAATATCTTAATCCAAACCTGACCGCCTCTCTTTGTATAACGTGTCATAGCAATACGGGCAGCCTCAATCTGGTTGCTTGTAATCCAAGCAGGTGACTGAGCCTGAAGACCAAACTCGCCGTATACAACCTTGTTGCCGCGAGAAGCCTTACCCTTCATTCTACCACGCATAACTCTTCTAAACTTAACTCTTTTTGGTGATAACATTATCTTTTTCCTCCTTCCGCTTTTTTGGCAGGAGCTTTTGTTTCCTTTACTTTTTTGCTTTCAGCAAGAACTTCACCCTTGTAAATCCAAACTTTAACGCCCAGCTTACCATAAGTAGTGTCTGCTTCAGCAAAACCGTAGTCGATGTCTGCACGAAGTGTCTGCAGCGGAATTGTACCCTCGTGATACTGTTCAGTACGAGCGATTTCTGCGCCACCTACACGACCTGAAACTGCAGCCTTGATACCTTTTGCACCAAGCTTCATTGTTCTTGCCATACACTGTTTCATAGCTTTTCTGAAAGAAATACGTCTTTCAAGCTGTGATGCAATGTTTTCTGCAACCAACTGAGCACACAGATCGGGAGTCTTTACCTCAATTACGTTAAGGATAACAGACTTGCCTGTCAGTGCTTCAACATCTTTCTTAAGCTTTTCGATTTCGCTGCCGCCTTTACCGATAACAATACCGGGCTTTGCAGCGTGGATAGAAAGACGAATCTTGTTTGCAAATTTTTCGATTTCGATTTTATCAACTCCGGCGAGATAGAGCTTTTTCTTAAGGAAAACTCTGAGGTTGTAATCTTCTACGAGATTATCGCCGTAGTTCTTCTTGTCAGCGTACCAACGTGAATCCCAGTCTTTAATAACGCCAACTCGGATACCGTGGGGATTAACCTTCTGACCCATGCTAAATTACCTCCTTTTTCAAGATTATTCCATTTCTTTAAGTTTCAAAGTGATGTGACTTGTCTTCTTGTTGATTCTGAAGGCACGTCCCTGTGCTCTGGCCTGTACTCTCTTGAGTGTGGGGCCCTGATCAGCGAATACTTCTGAAACATAAAGATTTTCAACGTTCATATTGTAGTTGTTTTCAGCATTTGCCATAGCAGACATCAACAACTTTTCAACAACCGGGCTTGCAGCCTTGGGTGTGTTCTTAAGAATACCCAGTGCAACGCCAACCGGCTTGTTTCTTATTAAGTCTATAACTATACGCACCTTTCTGGGAGCGATGCGTACGTGAGTAACCTTTGCTACTGCTTCCATTGCTCTGCAGCTCCTTTCCTATTAATTAACAGAAAACTTAAGAATCTTGCGATTACTTAGAAGTTTTAGCACCTGCATGACCTTTGTAAGTTCTGGTTGGAGCAAATTCTCCGAGCTTATGACCTACCATATCCTCTGTAACATATACGGGAACATGCTTTCTTCCGTCATAAACTGCAATTGTATGACCAACCATTTCAGGGAATATAGTAGATGCTCTTGACCATGTTTTAATAACGACTTTTTCGTTCTTTTCGTTCATTGCTTCAATCTTTGCAATGAGCTTAGCATCAACGAAAGGTCCTTTTTTAATACTACGACCCATGAAGTGACCTCCTTAAAATTATTTCGCGTTACGACGCTTAACGATAAACTTATCTGTCTTGTTCTTCTTATCTCTGGTCTTGTAACCAAGAGCAGGCTTACCCCAGGGAGTAACAGGTGAGGGTCTACCGATAGGTGACTTACCTTCACCACCACCGTGAGGATGGTCATTCGGGTTCATAACAACACCACGAACTGTGGGTCTGAAGCCCATATGACGCTTTCTGCCGGCTTTACCAAGGTTGAT
Organism: Clostridia bacterium; assembly: GCA_045586925.1. Taxonomy (GTDB): domain Bacteria; phylum Bacillota; class Clostridia; order Monoglobales; family Monoglobaceae; genus SIG440. The sequence continues at coordinate 17,980 of JAZNBG010000042.1, forward strand.
GTTTTCGTAATCTGTGTTACCAACCTGACCGATGGTTGCACGACAGTCAAGACGAACAAGTCTAACTTCACCGGATGGAAGTCTTACCTGTGCATAGCCGTTTTCTTTAGCCATAAGCTGTGCAAACACGCCTGCGCTGCGAACGAGCTGTCCGCCCTTGCCGGGATAAAGTTCAATGTTGTAAACAAGTGTACCAACAGGGATATCTGCAATTTCAAGTGCGTTACCGGGCTTGATATCTGCGCCCTTACCTGATACAACCACGTCACCCTTCTTAAGTGAAACAGGAGCGATGATATATGTCTTAACTCCGTCTTCATACTGGAGAAGTGCGATGTTTGCACTACGGTTAGGATCGTACTCGATTGCGATAACTGTTGCGGGCATACCGTCCTTGTTTCTCTTAAAATCGATTACTCTGTATTTTCTCTTTGTACCGCCACCGCGATGTCTAACTGTTATTCTGCCGTAAGAGTTACGACCAGCTTTGCTGTGAAGGGGACGAAGAAGTGATCTTTCGGGTTCCTTCTTGTCGATTTCCTCGAATGTAGAAACAGTCATCTGACGCAGCGAAGGTGTTGTAGGATTATATTTTCTAATTCCCATTTTTACATCTCCTTAATCTACGATTTTTCGTGGCTTATTAGTTCTCAAACAACTCAATTGTCTTGCTGTCTGCTGTAAGCTTAACGATTGCTTTCTTCCAGTCAGCTCTCTTACCTACGTGAACACCCATTCTCTTGGTTTTGCCCATATAGTTGATTGTTGTTACCTTCTGAACTTTTACTTTGAAGATTTCTTCAACAGCCTTCTTGATCTGGATTTTGTTAGCAGCTGAGGCAACCTCAAAAGTGTACTTCTTGTCTGCAACGCCTTCCATACTCTGTTCTGTAATGATAGGTCTTTTTATAATATCATGAGATGTCATTTTCATTATGCGTACACCTCCTCGAGTTTTGCAACTGCATCTTTCACGATGATGCACTTTGTAGACTTGAGCACCTCGTATGTGTTGATTGCACCAACGAATGTTGTGTCAACACCTTCAATGTTTCTTGCTGAAAGAACAACGTTCTTGTCGTTCTCAGGAAGCACGATGAGGGCTTTTTCAGTAACACCAAGGTTCTTAAGGATTTCAGCCATACGGCTTGTCTTGATTTCATCAAGCTTAAGATCTTCAAGAACAATAATGTCACCGTCAACTACCTTTGAAGAAAGAGCTGACTTAAGAGCAAGTCTTCTTACCTTCTTGTTTACTGAGTATCTGTAATCTCTGGGCTTAGGACCAAGCGCTACGCCGCCGCCAACCCACTGTGGAGCACGGATACTACCCTGTCTTGCACGACCTGTGCCTTTCTGTCTCCAGGGCTTGATGCCACCGCCGCTGACTTCTGTACGAGTCTTTGTGCTCTGTGTGCCCTGTCTCTGATTTGCTAAGTAGTTTACTACTACTTCGTGCATAACGTCGGCTCTCACCTCTACGCCAAACACGCTATCATTTAATTCTATATCACCAACCTTAGCGCCGGTTGTGTTATATAAAGCTACTGTAGGCATATCTTATATCCTCCTCTCTCTCAGCTTAGGCATTAGCCTTAACTGCGTTCTTAACTACCAACAATCCACCCTTGGGACCGGGAACTGAGCCCTTAACCAAAAGAAGATTGCGTTCTGTATCTACTTTAACAAGACTGAGGTTCTGGATTGTAACCTTGTCTACACCATAGTGACCGGGAAGTTTCTTACCTTTGAACACACGTGAAGGTGAAGAACAAGCACCCAATGAACCGGGGCCTCTGTGATAATGGCTACCATGAGTCATAGGACCTCTGTGAGTTCCCCATCTCTTGATTGTGCCTGCGTATCCGTGACCCTTGCTGATGCCAGTTACGTCAAGGATGTCGCCTGCTTCAAAGATGTCAACTTTGATTTCGTCGCCAACATTCATTTCTGCTGCATTGTCAAGCTTGAGCTCCTTGAGGTATCTCTTGGGAGCAACGCCTGCTTTTGCAAAGTGACCCTTCATAGGCTTGTTTACTAACTTTTCTCTCTTGTCCTCGAAGCCAACCTGAACTGCAACATAACCATCAACTTCAGCTGTCTTCTTCTGAACTACACTACAGGGACCTGCTTCAATTACTGTAACAGGGATGAGTGCACCGTCTTCTGCAAAAATCTGTGTCATACCAAGCTTTTTGCCTAAGATTGCTTTTTTCATATTTTTTCCTCCTATTCACACGCATCGGTTTGAAATCAAACATACATGCGGGTTATTGGTTGACGTCTTCCGCCAACATGACCAAATTTTTTCTTACCGGAAATACTCAACTATATCTTGAGCTCGATGTCTACACCTGCCGGCAAATCAAGGTGCTTAAGTGCGTCAATTGTCTTGGCGTTGGGTGCCAAAACGTCGATCAATCTCTTGTGAGTTCTAAGTTCGAACTGCTCACGGCTGTCCTTATACTTGTGAACCGCTCTAAGGATTGTAACGACTTCCTTCTTTGTGGGGAGCGGGATAGGTCCTGAAACCTTAGCTCCTGTTCTCTTGGCTGTTTCAACAATCTTTTCAGCACTCTGGTCGATAAGATTGTGGTCATAAGCCTTAAGTCTGATTCTGATCTTCTCAGCTGCCATTGTTGTACCCTCCTTCAAAATTTACTTTTGATTTTCTTCCGCTGTGCCGGGCGTTTCGCACAGCTAAATAATAAAACCCGAACCTTTACTTTTGCTTTCACAAAGATGCGGTTTCGGGGCATAAACACAACACAATCCGAGCCCATCAGCATACTGAGCCCGTAAATCTTGCTGTATTCAATTGAAAGTGTGACCTTCCGCCCTGTTTTGAAAACCGGACAATCTCCTCCGAAATTTCCAGCACCCTGATAAACAAGGTCTGCTACCTCCGGAATCATCGTATGTCTTTGTCACGCTCAACTATTATACTATAACATTTCAACAAAAGTCAAGTATTTTTTTAAATTTTTTTAAAAATTTTTGCTTTCATATTTTTAGGCTTGCAATATAATAAGGAAGCTTTTCCTTTTATATTGAAAAACGGATATGCTTATACCCTGCATACCCGTTTGCTATTATTATATATTTTCTGCAAGAAATTTTGACATTTCCTCTGTTGCCTGTTCCTCATCGATACCGTTTATAGTGAGTTTTATTTCGTCACCGCATTTGGCACCTAGTGACATGACACCAAAAATCTTTTTTGCATCTACTGACTTTTCGCCCTTTTCTATTAATATTTCAGACGAAAACTCAGAAGCTTTTTTTACCAGAAGCCCTGCAGGTCTTGCGTGAATACCAACTTCGTCTTTGATTTTATAAGTAATTTCCTTCATTATCCGTAAACCTCTTTTCAAATTATTGTCCCCTATAGTATATCCCAAAATTTTTTTATTCAAACTATTGATTTTTTCAAAAAACTATAGTATAATATTATGGTCTTGGAGAGGTGGCTGAGCTGGCCTAAGGCGCACGATTGGAAATCCGTTTGAAATAATTTATCAAGATGCGGTTTAAACCCTTGACATTACTGGTTTTTATTAAAATTTAATATTGCAGATTTTAGCAGTTCCCAAAGAAAGTTCCCAAAAACTTTCCCAGTTTTTCCGAACTGTTAATATATGAGGAGAGGTGGCTGAGCTGGCCTAAGGCGCACGATTGGAAATCGTGTAACGGCTAATACCCGTTCGAGGGTTCGAATCCCTCCCTCTCCGCCATTCATCAGGGTTTCCGACATTTTGGAAACTCTGATTTTTCTTTTGGAAACTCCCAAAAAATGCTTTGGGAACTTTTTATATATTAACTAATCCCGAAATTGTCTCCATTGATGCTTGCTTAGAGCTTGCGTCAACATGTGAATAAATGTTAGCAGTAGTTGCAAAGTCACTATGACCGAGCCACACCTGAATGTCTTTCATTCCAACTCCGTTAAATTTTCCGTGATTTAACAAAAGCGACGCACAGGTATGCCTTAAATCGTGAAATCGTACATCCTTCAATCCTTTTTTCTTGACCATACGATTGAAAGTCGCTGTTATGTAATTAGGCAAAATTAAATCTCCTAATTCATCTACCATCACATAATCAAGCCATTTTTTCGAATATGAACTCTTGAATTTCTTTTGATACATTTCCTGTTTTTCCTTATGGGCTAACAACCGTGCTTTTGTATCTTTATCCAGGGGCAATGCTCGATTACTTGCATCTGATTTTCCTTTGTCTTTAGCAATAATTTCTACTACTCCATCAACTTCCGGTGTGACAACTTTATGATTAATGAAAACAATATTATTATCAAAATCAATTGATGACCACCTAAGTCCCACGATTTCACTTCTGCGCAAACCATACACGCCGGCAAAAATAACCGGGAACTCTAACTTTGTACCTTTTGTTATTTCTATTGCCTTGTTGAGTTCGGATGCATTTAAAACCTTTGCAACATAGTGCTCTATTTCAGGTTTTTCTACTTCTTCAATAGGATTTTCTTTAATGTATCCCTTTTTTCTTGCATAGCATAAAGCAAGTCGTATGATTGCGTGATAATGATTCACCGTACTGCCTTTTACTCTTTGAAGCTGGTTGTCATAGAAATCCTGAATATCTTCAGCTGTAAGTTTGCCCAAAGTTATCTTTTTTTCACGAAAGTACGGTCCTATCGGATTTCTTACATTTCCGGCATATCCTGAGTATGTACTTTTCTCAATTTGACGCATTCTTACTATCGGCAAATATTTCACCATATAATCAGCAAACAGCATATTGGATACTTGTTCTTTGGTCAGGTCTGATAATGACACTTTTTCAAGTAATTCAGGTGGTATAACAGAACTGTTCTTTAGTGATTTATTGCCGGTTTTCTGCTCGGTCAAATCCTGAAGATACAAATCCTCTAATGGAATCTCAAAATTCTCAAGAATCTCCTGTGCTATAGCCTCTGCATTCTTCTTGTTACCCTTTTCGCGCAACTTTGTGGGAAAACTCTTATCTCGTCTTTTCCCTGCAGCATTTTCGTACACTAATGATCCATAATAGAGACCATTCTTTGCACGAATATATGCGGTGACTTCTATTCCGTTTTTTAACATTTTTCCGACTTTCAAATATATACCTCCTATCCCGGAACAAATTAAACACCTACCATCGTTTTTTAATTATATCACGTTCAGGTGTTTTCCGTCAATAACCAGAGTCTCTCTATTGGGTTCTGCCCAAAAGAAAATCGGTTACATAAGTTTTTATAATTCTGTATTCGCGTCCGACTTTAATGCTTTTAATCTTTCCCTCCTTTAAAAGCTTATATCCGGTTCTTGTGCTGATTCCACCAAGCGCAGTACACATTTGCTCTATATTCATAACTTCCGGATAACTACTTAATAATTTGTTATAGCTTTTGGGTTTGTTTGTCTGATTTAACATAGGTTTCGCCTCCTTGAATTTATGTATGTTATGTGTATTTTGTTATCTTTTACATACACATAATAACATAGGTATTGACATTTGTCAATAGCTTGTATATAATATTTTTAAAAATATTTCTATTTCACATAAGGAGATAATTAAAATGCAAATTTTTGATGCTATTTATAAAAAAGGAAATATGTTGCAATGCAGATTTAAAGATAACTCTTTGCATTCAGACTACATTGGCATTGAATTCCCTATCGGTCACCATCTTATTGCCGCAGTTACATATGACAGAGAAAAGGTAAAATCACTTTTCGGCGATTTGGTAAAATCATATATTTCCTATATTGAAAACGAAACAGAAGCTAATTTTCGTTTGTACGAAAAGTCATTGTTTAAAATAGATGATTACTGCATTTATCTCCACCAAATATCTTATTTGCTTATAAATGCACTCACAGAAGCTCATCCTCGATACTTATATAGTGATGTTGTAGAAATTGCTGATTATTATTGCGATAACAACTCCATAAAAGAATTTGAGAACAAATTAGAAAAAATTAAAAAGGATGTCAGGGTGCAAATAAAAGAATGTCTTGAGTTTTGGGATTTTACGACAGGACTCTTGCTTGACTGGTTTGAATACTTGACAAATATGATAAAAAATGATTTTTATGACATATGTAAAGCTCCAGAAGAAATTACAGGGCTGGACCGATTAGCATATTTAAGCATTAAAAGCAGAATGCACCTTTTTGAAATGGATTTTCCTATTCGCATCAGTGCCGCTATGGGTAACTCTGTTAAATCAAGATTTTTTATGTCGCAAGTTTTTGATAAAAACAGTGTGGCTTACTCTATTTCTCCTTGCACAACAGAACAATTGATGTATTACGACTTTAGCTTAATATTAGAAAATTATATTCCAGTTAAAATCTGTAAAAACTGCAATATGCCATTCATACCAAAAGGCAGAGTTGACTCTTTATATTGTGACAGAATAATGCCGGGATTTAAGAAAAAATGCTCCGCCATTGGTTCAATTAATGCTTATAAGAGCAACTTATCTGATGTCGAGACCGCATATTATGCAGCCCACAGGCGCTATAACACCAGAGTAAGCCGCAATCCACATCTCAAACCGGAATTCAATGTCTGGAAAATCAAAGCAAAAGAAAAACTCACCGCATACAGAGATGGAAAGCTCTCTGCCGATGAGTTTAAAAAATGGTTTATGGATGATGAATGGACAAAGATTTATTAATTTAACTCAAAAAAACAGTTGATTTTGAAAACAGTGTGCAAACACACCTTCAAAATCAACTGTATATTACCATAACACCCAAGACATCAAATATTTTTTGTCTTACATCAAAGTTTAAATCATTATTTAAGTTGTATATTTCAAACAAGCAATTTCTATGATACTTTTTAAAAGAATGGGGATGAAAATGCTTTTTAAAGCATCCTAAAAACTGTCGTTTTAAAACCTACTCTCCAAACAGTAATTTACCCTTTGTCTGTAATCCGAAAAATAATATGATGGTTATATGTTATGCATAATACCTATAAACCAAAATACTCTTTTGCATTGTTATAGCAAATGCCTTTAACAATCTGTTCAAGAGCTGTATAATCCTCGGGATATTCTCCTTCTTCAGCCCATTTGCCAAGAAGATTACAAAGTATGCGGCGGAAATATTCGTGTCTTGTGTATGAAACAAAGCTTCGTGAATCTGTCAGCATACCCACAAACGTACCAAGTGTTCCAAGGTTTGCAAGTGCCTGCATTTGTGTTTCCATTCCGTCTTTGTTGTCATTGAACCACCAGCCAGAGCCGAATTGGATTTTGCCCATAGCAGGACCCCGCTGGAAGTTGCCAAGCATTGTTCCCAAAACATAATTATCTTTGGGGTTGAGGCAATAAAGAATGGTCTTGGGTAGCATATCACGGCTGTCAAGTGCATCAAGGAGCTTTGATATACCTTCTGCAATCTGAAAATCGTTTACAGAGTCAAAGCCTGTGTCTGCACCAAGCTTATTAAACATTCTTGTATTGTTGTTACGCATTGCTCCAATATGGAGCTGCCATACCCAACCACGTTTTGCATATTCTTCGCCCAGGAATATCAGCTTTTCAATTAGTTCATCATTCATTTCGTCTATTGAGTGGTCTGAAAGACGGCATCCGTTTTTGTGGAAATAATCCATTCTTTCGGTTATATCATTCCTTATATCCGAAAGGTCAGGTCTGAAGGCAGGCAGTACCTTTGTTTCAAAGTCTTTAAGCTGCTTGTGATATTCAAGAGTGTCATAAGGGTTATCGGTAGTGCAAATTATATCCACATTTGAACGGCGGATAAGGGATTTTGCCGAAAAATCGTCACTTTTCAATTTTTCATTTACTGCATCCCATATTTCCTTTGCGGTATCTGGGGTCAAAGGTTTGTCAATATCAAAATATCTTTTGAGTTCTAATGCTGTCCAATGATAAAGTGAGTTGCCTATAAGATAGGGCATTGTTTTAGCAAAGCCAAGCCATTTTTGGTATTCGTCGGCACTGCCTGTTATATATTCCTCGTCAATGCCCATTGTCCTCATTTGACGCCATTTATAGTGGTCGCCCCCGAGGAATAAATCATAGGCATTTTTAAAACGATAATTCTCGGCAATCATCTTTGGTGACAGATGGCAATGATAATCTATAATCGGCATATCCTTTGCATAATCGTAGTACAGCTTTATTGCAGTTTCGTTTTTAAGTAGAAAGTTGTCATTTATAATTCCCATATTTCTTTTGTTCCTTTCCTCATCCCAATATAGGCAAATCACACACTAGCTTTTTGTTATTATATTGTATTTTTTCAATTTCTGCGTTATATCTAAAAAATACGGTCTTGCCCATTCTTCAATGACCGCTGTTGAAATAGCAAATACATACAATATTTTGCCGTACATTGTACAATGTAATAAATTTCGTTAACGTATATACTCCAGTGGATTGAATTTATCCATAAATAAAAGTCGCAAAAGTTTTTACTTTATCTAGGTAAATATTCCCATTCTGACACATGAGGATTTTTCGATAATAAGAATTATGTAAATACAACTATTTTTCTGTACAAAAATCTTCGATTAACTGTGCTCCGTCAAACACTTCAATGTTTTCCATAATTAAATTCCCTGCAGCACCGCTAATCTACACTGCACGTTCAGCACGAGAATGAACATTTTATCTTCCTTAAAAATCTTTTTGCTATTGGATTTTCTGGTCTTAAATCCACATTGCATATAACATATTTTTTTCCATTATACATTTTCTCTGCACAAGCAAATGCTTGGTTCCATTCTCCTTTTTCATCCATATTTCCGCTTGTGAGAATTGGTGTAAATCCCTTTGCTTCAAAGGTGTTATAAAGAATTGGCGTTATCATATCGCTTTCCCCGTCATACCAATAAGAAAAGTCCTTTTCCTCAAACTCTTCTGCTATTTCATGCCCTATGTTGCACGCGACAAAGTGTAATGGCAGCATCCCACATTTTTTCACCTTTACTTTCTCCCCTGCAAACTCATATTCGCCTTCTTCAAGCATTGATATAATCTCCACATTCTTGTTTTCAGGTATTTCAAGGTCTTCAAACACTTCAATTTGCAAAGAATTGTATGTTACAGGACGTCTTTGTTCGTCTAAAAGGATTGCTTTTAGAGTATATTTTTTCCTATTGTTTACCTTAAAAATAACAAATTCTGCGCTTGCGCTATACTTTGCACAGCAATCCTTTATTTCGGCAAGTGCTTCGTTTTTCATAATAACCTTTTCACCGTCATAAAGCTCAAAAACAAGAGTATATCTATCGGTTTCAATATTTGTGTCATTGCAGATAAAGGCTTCGATGCTTATTTTTTCACCCTCATAATATGTAAATCTGTCTGTACGAAGCGATACCATAATCGGCTCAAGTGCATCTCTGTAGGCATAATACGCTTTTTTAGGATTTCTCTTATAATCCATTATTGTTTTCATCCAGCCGCTTGGCCATGCATCTATAAAAAGATGTATTGCATTTGATATCATCATATTATCTCTTCTAAATGCTTCAGTCATTATCTTTGTTGCAAATGCCTGATGCTCCTGACTTTTTTCAACCCAAGCTTCCATACCTTCAGGTGTTGGATAGAAAAAATAGTGAAAGTTTCCTGTCTGAGCCTTGACAATATCTTTCGGGTTAAAAGGTTCTTTTATCCATTCCTTTGGATAACATTCTCTCATAACTTCCGGAAAATCAAGTCCCTCTGCCCCATATTCTCCGCAGCCATAATACCAGCCCGGTTTTACCGGCATCCAATAGCCTTTATGTAGTCTACCTATGTCTATTCCATGTCCGTTATACCACATAGGATAGCAGTGATTATCAGGCATACCCTCGGTAGGTGGGTCATAATCTCCGTCAACATGCTTTATCACTCTGTCGGGATTATTAAGCCTTACTATGGCATCACAACATTCAAAAAATGTTTCAAGCTCATATCTTGTAAGATGTCTGTGAGGCTCATTGTCTGCATTGGGAAAAGGCTCATTAATATAGCTTACCAGCACATTTGACGGGTGCTTTCTCACAAGCCGTTCCATTTCCTCTGCCTGACGTATTCCCTCTGCAAACTTTGTTCTTCTCATACAACCGAAAAGAGGTAAATCTGTCTGCGTCATAAGTCCCAGCTTGTCACAGTATTCATACACTTCTTCCTGAACAGGTCTTTGAGTAAGTCTTAAAAAGTTCATATTACAAAGCTTTGCAAGCAGAATATCGTCTATGAGCTGAGAAAAGTCCTTTTTCATAACATCCTGCTGCTCAAATCCCATAGTGTTAGCACCTCTAAGGCGGATTTTTCTGCCGTTAAGGTAAAACTGTCCTTTGGGCTCGGACTCTGTATCCTGGGTAAAGCTTCGCATACCAAACTGCTGTTTGCCAGTATCACAAACCTTATCATTTAAAAGTACGCTTACCTGCATCTGATACAGATAGGGCACCTCTGGCTCCCATATTTTTGGATTATCTATTTTTATAGGAATTTTATATATATTCTTTCCGTGCTTTAAAGGCATGGGAATACCTTTTCCTAAGGTATCAACCATCTGAGCTTCTGTTAAGCTGTCACCCATTCCCACTTTATACACCGTTTCAGGAATATACTCAAAATTCTCAAAAACCGTTTCTTTAAAATTCTGTCCGTAAAGGGATAAGAGAAGCTTTATCTCTTTTTCCTCATAAGAAGAGTTTTCCACCTCTGCCCAGACCTCTGCAGAGTTTTCCTCTAAAAGCGGTCTTACATAAATATCCGTTATATGTATCTTATTACTTATTTTTACATACACATCGTTATATATACCCATTCCCGCGGGGCAGTGATGCCAGCCTTCTGCTGAATCGTCCCAGCCAAGGCCTGTTGCGGCATAAAGTTTGTCGCCCTCGGTTTTTAGCTCTCCGGGAGAAGAATTTCCCATATAGATATGGTCATTATATAGCTCAACCTTTAAAGTGTTTTTGCCGACCCTTACCTTATCGGTAATATCAAATTCAAAGGGAGAGAAAAAGCCCTCGTGAGTTCCTGCACAGATATCATTTACATAAATAACAGCAATATAGTCTGCGCCTTTAAAGCAAATATTAACCGCCTTACCGGCAAAATTCTCGAGAAAAAATTCGGCTTCGTAAATCTGCTTATGATTCCCTAGAGGCGCACCATACAAAGGGATTTTTATATCCTTACCGTCAAGCTTAAAATCCGTGAGCATTATTTTTTCGGACATACTCTTCAAAGGCTTTGCATAATTCTTTAAAAATTCATTGTAATGATTTTTTAAAACTTCAAGCTCTTTAAATAATTCTTCCTTTGAAGTAATTTTTTCCTCTGTTTTTTCAGGACAGAACTCACCCTTTTTTAAAACACATACCTTTTTATTTATTTCAGGCGGTGAGGGCTCATGAAGAAGCTCCATTCTTCCCCCTATTCCTCCTGCCGCTATATCTGCAAAAAAATCTCCTGCCATCTGTTATGCTCTCCTTATATGATAATTATATTAAAATACACCCTTTTTAAGAATAATATTACCGTATGGTCTTACATCCGCGGTAATAACCGCTGCATATGCATTTTTTATACGATCATAAAAGGTAAACCTCTCAACATGCTCAGGTTTTTCTTTTGTATGTTTTTTTATTACCGAATAATATTCATTCCAATTATCTGTAGGGATATGTTTATCACCCTCAACCTTTTCCATCATGATTACCGGCTTTTTGTATGTGTCAAGCGGCATTAGTGTAAGGATTGCCTCAACAAGCTCGGGGGCGCTTTTTACATCACATCTTAATGTTTTTAACCCCATCCCCATGGCAGGGCAGTTTGCATCACATATAACAATTTCATCACCATGTCCCATTTCCGATAAGGTTTTTAATAAGTCAGGAGAAATAATTGCAGGAATCCCCTTTAACATTTAGCAACACTCCTTAATATGATAGTGCTTCGCTATCATTTATTTTTCAAATTCAAGGAAAATTTTTCCCTCTCTGTCTATGGATTCTTCCGAAATATCTACTACTAGATTTCACCGCACATAGATGCCTCTGCCAATCTGTCCACCCGACATAACGAATGGTTCTGATACTATTCTTCCCTGATAATTTATATAAGCAAGTGCTCCAAAGATTTCATCCAGTCTTGCCTCTGTCATCTCGAGTAGCGGTTGCGCCTGAAACTCCAAAATATCAAATCCGGTATCAGCAGCCTTTTTTATATATTTTACATGTTCTGCCATCCATTCGTTTTCCCAGAAATTTATAAATATTCCAAGCTTATTCATTTTAATTCTCTTCAATTAAAAGTTGTATTCATTCACAAGCGGATAGATAATCGCTTCATCCTCTTCCACCTTTGAAAAGCGCTCCGACTTTTTAAAGAATACGTTATCCGTGTTATCGTCATTTACCTTTGAAACTTCGCCTACAATTAACAATCCGCAGTCTTTTTTTGCATAGAATTTATGGTATACATAAGGCTCAAGCGTTATACTGTCTCCCGGCTGAACCTCTATACATTCTCCCGCTTTTAAGGTGCGTTTAATACTGTCGGTGTACACAACAACATCACTTTCCGTATCAAGTCCGCCGTCCTCTGCTTTATTATAAAGCTGAACAACAAGCACGCCTCCGCCTCGGTTTATTATATCCTCGCTTTTATAGATATGATAGTGAAGCGGAATTTCCTGCTCAGTTTTATCTGAAAGAATAATATATTTCTCCGCATAGGGCATCTTTAATTCTTTATCGTTTTTATCACCGTTTCTTACGGTAAATAAAACCGCTCCGCAATGCTCAAAATCATCACTTCCGAAGTCTGTTACATCCCAGCCGAGCATTCTCTCTCTTATTCTTCCTGTTATATCTGCCTTATTTCTCCAGTCATTCACTTTCCAGTAGCCAAAGCAGGGAAGGGTTATTTTGTATTCTTTTAGTCTTTCCATTGCTGAATTTATTGCATTATTTATTTCCGAACGTTTCATATTTTTTCTTCTCCTTTAACGATATATGGGATATTATTTTCATCGAAATCAATTTTAACCTTTGACAGATACCATGTTTTACCCATATCAGAGCTTCCCTGATAAAACAAATAAGCTTTTCCGTCATTATCTCTAAACGCATACGGATGTCCAGATTCACTGCTGTTCCATTCCCCCGGCAAACCGCATTTTAAAAACGGTTCTGTAAAAACTTTTTCAAAAAACCTGCCGTCTTCAGATACAGCACAGCCTATTTGCTGCGGCGAACAGTTATATGCACCGCCGTAAAACATAAACATTTTTCCGTTATTGACTATTGTTGCAGGTGCTTCAATACATTCACCCTCCCATTGCATTTCAGGGACAAGAATTGAACCTTTTGAAACTTCAGTCCATGCTTTTTTTGAAAAGTCTGAATTAATTTCTGCATATGCTCCGCCTATCTTCTGAATTTTTATTTCGTGGTCTCTGGTTGCGATATAAAGATATAATCTTCCGTTAAAAGCACATACATCAGCATCAATAGCTCTGCCGCAGCACCAATCTTTCGAGGGTGAATATATGGGATTATCGGGATTTTTTTCAAAATGCACTCCGTCCTCAGATACCGCATGACAGATTGCGTCATTCACCCCGTTACCGTAGGTCTGATAAAATAAATGAACCTTACTATTAAGCACAATAGCTGCAGGCGCACCTATCCCATTTTTTTCACAAGACTGTTCCAAAGGAATTTCCGAAACAGTTTCCCACTTCTCCATATCCTTTGAAACAGCAATGCCTATTCCGATTTTATCCCAGACATCTTTGACGCTTTCGGCTTTTTTTATTGTATAATACAGATAATACGTTCCATTAAAATTTACAACAGCAGGATCCTTTGCAAAGTTATACAATTTTTCGTTAGTAAATAACATTTTCAGCCTCCAGATAAATATACAAAGTCAAAAGTTTTTTACTCAATAATAATTGCCAGTGAATTACTGTAGTAAAAGGCTGAATTCAGAAATACAACATCCCCGGGTGCTATTGCATCCTTAGACTGTGAGCCCTCATAGAATTTTTGTTTTTGGTGGCTGTATGTGTATACTGTACTTACCCTTCTTGGCTTTAATAATTTATAATCACTTCCGTCGCCTTCGGAAATAACAGTCAGATGTGTTTCACCAGTAGGATTTTTTACTACCACTCCGTAATCATACATTGTTGCAGGAGGTCCGTCAAATTCACTTACATATGTAAAGTACTGCTTATCCTTCAAATCATTTAAGCTTAAATCCTTTCTTACCGCAGTGAGATAATTTCTGCTATCCACGTCATAAGTCAAAACATCTCCTACCTGTATTTCATCTGCGCTTTTCAAAGTGTACGGTCCCGCATTAGGTTCAAGTAGACTAGATGGAATGAATATATTTGTTTCACCCTTTTCAATATAGAAAATTTTTCCCTGAACAGATGTTATTTCAATAATTTCTTCTCCTTTAGATGTTAAGCTGTGCTGAACATCCCTGACAATAAGCTTGAAAGATTCATGTACCTCCGCTGACGAATCGTCCGTATATCTGACAACAACACCATTTAACTTTCGTGTGGAATCTGCGTCGTATATATCAAAAGGAGCATAAATTTTCCCATCATAATTATTCAAGAGACTAACAGAATATTTATCTTCATCGCTTCTGTCCGTAGGCACTATTAACTGATACACATTTTTTCCCATGTGATAGTATCCAAAAACAAAGTTACCCGCTGTGAAAGGAAATCTGTCTGCCATGGTTGAATCATATGTGTCATTATAAGTAAACACATCATCATCAACAATACCGCTTGCAGAAGAGTCATAAGCTGTGGTAATAGATTTTAGCTTCCCGTATGCATCTGCTTCATAAACCACAAGTTGTGGCTTTCCCTCTAACTGTTTTGCAACCACTGCAGGAGATACCTTGCTTTTCTCAACAACAATTTCAAAAGCACCAGTATCAGGTGTTGATGCACCATCATAGAATATTATATCTTCTGTAGCCTCCAATGTCAGCCATTCATTCTTTGCAAGGTCAAAAATTCTAAATCTAGCATTTTCTTTGAAGTTGGATTCTTCAGCGACACACGCTCTCAAATATCCGTAATTTCTTTTCAGAGCTTCCGACGTAGTTCCCACTGTTGCAATTTTTCCTCCCGTAGTTAAATACACGGTATAGGAGTTACCTACCGAAATACTTCCAAAAAAGCTTACGTCCGGTTTAACTTCTTGGCCGTTTTCAAACACATATTTTCCGTCATCTGAATTTGATACAGATATAAGTTTTGAAGAAAAACGACTTGTGGTTGCATATATATTACAGATAGTTTTATCAAGACTTTCCGCTATAGACAAAACCGTCCACTCACGAAGCTCAGAAAGTTCAGAAGGCTGTCCCTCAAGATAAACATTCAACACATCATACTGATTCTCTGTATTTATAGCAGGAATATTGTTTTTCAATACAATTTTATTGTGATATACATTCTCTACTACACCAATTGTATAATCTGTAACAACAACTACATCACACTTTCCTGAATCTTTGCTGTCTATAAGAGTTATACTGCCTGCATCAGGACTTAAATAAGAATTATCAACGCTTTCCATTGTGCCTATATATTTTCCGTTATATATAACAGTCGCAGCAATGGAAACGGATTTTTTCAGAAGCTTGTCCGAGTTTTCATTATAGTACTCTACGCAAGTATCTGTAACCCGTTCAATGTCATCAGCATTAATCGTAAATGAATATTCACCTCTAGTTTTATCGAAACATATAGCACTTACAGTGTTATCTCCACCTAAATCATAAATATAAGCTTTCACAAAGCAACCAAGATATTCAGTCGCATTTGTGCTACCTGCTGTAAACACCTGTGTTCCTATTCTTATATCATCCTCGTCAATTTCTGCCAAACCATATAAATTTGTTAGTCCCGCAGCACTCACAAAGCCCTTCACAACTGTGATATCCATGTCGGACAACAGGGTTCTGGTTTCACTTAAATTATACGAGTTCCCATCATATACCACTCTTTCCGCTTCAAAACAATTTACAATAAGCTTAGCCATCTGTTCGCGAGTGATATACCCGTTTCTGCTAAGGGAAAGTCCTTTTAATATCCCATACTGAGATCCAAGGCTCCATAAATCCTTGTTTGTAACCTTTTGCAAATATCCGTATCCCAAATATTCAGCCATTGTTGTAACCGCATAGTCCGAAGTCACATAGTTGTTGGTATCACTGATACTATCTGCATTGGCATAGCCACTTCCTATAAAACGAGACATAAGCTGAACAAAATCGCTGTAAAGCATATTATCTCTTTCTCCGAAACTCCCGCCTGCATCAGGAAACATAAATCCCAAATCTGTAACTATTTTGATTTCATTGCTGTACTGACTTATGTAGGTTTCTGCAACAGCACCTCCTGCATACTCATCGCTCCATCCACGTTCAAAGTAATCCTCAATGCCTACAGCGGCAAACACTGAATTAATATTGAGCATCATAACAATTGATAAGAATACTGCTATTTTTCTTAACATAATATTATTCCGTCCTTTCCGCAATTCTAATTAAACCCCATCGCATTGTATAATAAATACGCCGCCATCTCACGAATTGAATTATTTAAAGGCTTAATTGAAGAAGCATTAAAATACCAACCCATTTCAAGAGCTTTCTTCAGGTATTCACCAGACCAGTCACTTGCATCATTGGGTAATTCTGTGCCCTCGTATACTTCTACCGGCTCAAATTCTGATTCATAAACCAAAATCATTACCTTTGTCATTTCCTCAATTGTTATTACATCATCAGGTCTGAACAAACCATTGTATCCGCACATAAAGCCATTATCTGTTATACTGTTTATATATCCCGCATACCATGCATCCGCTGAAACATCTGAATAGGCAGGGTCTTTCTGTGATGAATTTAAATTTAATGCTCTGCATATAAGTGCAGCAGCCTCTGCCCTGGTAATATCTCTTTCAGGTTCAAAGGTCGTTGCTGAGGTTCCTTTGATAATATCCAAATCACTTAAATATACAATTTGCTTGATATATTTAGAATTCTTAATATCTGTAAACGCAGTTATATATTCAGTACCGTTCTGTTCGGTCAGTTTTGTGCTTGTATTTATATCATTCATAACCTTGTTTATACCACTGATACTTATTGTACCGCCTCCGGAAGAACCGCTTGAGGAACCGCCTCCGCCACCACCGGTGGTTTCAATTTTCGCAATGGTTACGGCCGCACTTTTAACAGTTGTACCTGTTCCTGGCTCTTTCTCTGCCTTTGGAGTAACCTCAAACACAAGACTTTTGCCTGCATCATCTTTTTTGATTGTATAATTTCTTTCGTTTGATACCAATTCGCCATTCACATACCATGCGTAAACGCTGTCTTTTTCTTTAACACCGCCCGGCTGGAAATAATCATATTTCCCCGCCACGGTATAACCATATTCAGCAGTGCCGCTTACTGCGACATTAAGTGCCTGAGGCGGAGCAGGAAGAACAAACACCTCACTGTAGAACGAATCGCCGGTTACCCCCTCCTTTGCGGGAACAACACAAAGCTTTAAAAACTTTCCTATATCGCCTTCGGTTATTGTGTATGATGGCTGATTGTCTGTTCCTATTCCTAAATATGTCCCATCAATTGTATCAGAAATCATCCACTTCCAAACCGTTCCGCTTTCAGCCTTGCCGTTATAATCGTAGTATTTATAATCAGGTGTAAGCGTCTCATCCACAAGTGACTCCCCGATTATTTTAACCTCAGTTGCAATAGGCTTGAACACACGGCTGATTACATCAGATGTAATAACATTTCCCTCAGTGGGGTATTTATCTGATTTTGCCGTAATCTGCACTTTTATAAACTTGTCATATAACTCCCCTGTTGTTGTAAGAGCTGCTGAATTTTCGCCCGCAATGGGAGTATATGTTCCTTCGGGGGTATCTGCTTTGAACCACACAATTTCAGATACATTGTTGTCACTGTTTTCATCACTGAAAGTATAAGTGATAGATACTGCTCCGTCCTCAACCTTTCCTGAAACAACAATGTTTGAAACCTGAGGTGACATAAAACCGGGAATATTGCTTTCCGTATATACATCTCCAAGATATCCGTGACTATCCTCCGGATGTAAGGTAATTTTTATATACTTGTCTTTAAAAATATCTCCGCCGCCTGCAATAAGCTGAGCGTTATTTATTTCACCGCTGAAAGCAGTGGTATAAACACCGCCCGCAGTGGCAGAAGTACTTATTTCATACCTTGTACACTCTGCATAGTTAGCTGTAAAATCGTATGTTACTTTAATCTCTTGCGTATCATTTAACAAAACAACTGAAACATTATCTATTTCAGGCTTTTGAATTACTCTGTAAATAAGCGTTCCATCTGCGTCTTCAAATTCATACTGTACCTCATCGTTTAAAGCAAAGCCGTCAGCTGAGCAAATGCCCTTTGCTACATCAATTCGGTAAAACGAGCCATCATTTACAGGTAGGTCAATATAAACCAAATTACCAGAAGTGCTTATATCAAAATCACTGAATACCTCTCCATCCTTAAAAATATTAATATTTTCTTCAAGGGTACTTTCATCAACCTCATCAGAAAATTCAATTTTCACTTTATGTTCGGAGGCAGCACAGTCCGTTATAGAAAGTGCTGGAAGCGCAGATCCCATATCAGTATATTTTGTTATCACTACATCGTCTATATAAGGCATACCCTGGTCAGGCCAGCAACCGTCTACAAAAGCTACTGTTCCGCTTCCCGCTGGAATTCCGCTTATATCAAACAGCTTTACATTATCGGAAAACCATTGAAAATGGTCGCCTACTGCACTTATTCTTGCATTTATGGTTTCACTTCCGAAATTATATTCTTCGTGTTTATAAGTTGATAAATCGCCAGAATATCCAGCTATAACCAATTCAACTGTTGATGTGTGCGCTGATTTATTATGGTCATTGCCAAATTTTATACCTATGCCACTATTCCTGTTATCTTTATTCGGTGCCCCTACCCTCATACGGTGAGTAGCATAAGCAGTATTTGCATAATTATAGCTCAATGGAAAATTATATACATATTCCACTGTGTAATCTGCAGGAAGAGTGTTATTATCTAAAACTGCAAATCCGCCGTTATTAAAGCCAAGTACTGTGTCAGTTCCATTTTCTTTTGTTACAGACGGAACTTTACCTGGAAGTGTTATCGAATTACGTACGCCATTATCGACAATCCATCCGCTGTGTTTCATAATCGTTCCATTAGTATCATAATGATATGGAGCTACCGGATTAAGCTCATTGTCAAAAACTACATTAAAATCCTCCGAATAAATTATTTCAACGGTGAACCAGTTTGTCCTTAGGTTTTCTTCAACTGTATTAGCTTCTGAATCGCATACTCCCGCACTTATCTCCACAAAATAATATTTATTTGTTTCAATGCCCATGGCAGGGGTTATGACCAAAGAATTTTTGGTGGCAGTCACAGTTGAGCTGACCTCTGTATTCTCACCCTTGTCATAAACATAAAGCTTTACCTTATCCTCTATACTGTCTGGAAGTATGGCGTTTGTTGTATCAAGATTTACAATAACTGCACTGCTTGTGGCATTAAAGCTTTTTATTGACATATCGCCTTCTGCACTAACCGTAAATAATGCTGAAGACAAAATAACAGTTATAATAAGTATTATTGCCATCAGACGCTTATTAATCATAATCTACCTCCTGTAAGTTGTGTATAACGAATATTCTTGGTGAAATAGCGGCATACCGCTATTTCACCAAGATACCTTCATTATTATTTTGGTCCTATATCGCTTAATATTACTTCTTTAAAATCAGGGAAGCTTGAATAAATTTCCGAATTTTCCGAAAGTCTGTAATCTTTATTTTCCATATCGTAAAAACCGGGATCACTGTCTGTAACAAAATTATTAATTTCACAGCTAAGCTCAGATATAAGCTGCTCAGCTGTAACCGTTCTCAGCCAGTTATAAGGCACAGGATTTTCAATTCCTACAAAAATATTCCCTCTTACCTTATTGTATTTTGGAAGAGTCGGCTCATCAGATAAAATATTACTCAAATTATCGTAAACCGAATAATATTCTGATTGATAATCAACATCATTAAGCTTTGTTACAAGCTCCTCTGGAGGTTCTTCTGCTCAGAATAGCTTCCTCCCCAGTTAAGTCCGTCCGAAATAATTACTCCGTAATCGCTCGAATCAATTCCGCATCTTATAAACAGATTATTTTCAATCAGAGTATCTCTGCCACCGTTTAAATGTATTCCTATTGCCGCAATATTCTCAAAGATATTATTTGTAATCTTTGTTCCCGAAACACCGTGGTCAAGATAAATAGCATCTGCTCCCAGCCAATGAGCTTTTGTATCGTGAATATAATTGTGGTTTATTACATTTCCGCGGAACGACCAGTCTCCGTGACTGTAGATAACTCCCATATCACTCGTTTCCTCGCAAATATGGTGAAGCTCGTTATTCTCAATCAACAGATTATTTCCATACATATTGATTCCCATTGAATATCCGTTATAAATCAGGTTATTACTTGCTTCATGATTTACACCCAGCATATTAATTGCTCCGGTATAACCACGATTTATAAGTTGATAATCGTGAATCACGCAATTTTTTATAACATTTGCACCGCCGGAAAGAGTTTTTCTGTTTCCGCTTGAAAAATAAACTCCTCCGCCTCCAAGATTGTACATATTACAGCTATCTATTAAGGCATTTTCACAGCCGGCAACATATACTGCTCTTAATACACTGTTTTTAAACTCACAGTTTTTAACCACATTATTTCTGCCGCTTATGATATTTACTAAATCAGAATAGCTGTTGCATATTGTAAGGTCTGAAACCGTTACATTTTCACAATTTAAGAGCTTTACCGTGAAATCCCCTTCACAGCTTATCTCATATTTTTCGGAATTAATATCCTCACTGTAAACATATAAATATCCTGTTTGTTTGTCAAAATAATATTCGCCCTCTGTATCCAGCTCTTCAATAATATTATAAACATAAAACGGCTTGTCCGGAAGAATGGTGTCACTTCCGCATTCCACTGTTATAAGACCGTTTTCTGTATCCACTGACGCTTTGTAATTTTCGTCAAAATAATCGTATTCAAACATTCCGTAGACATACATATCTGACGCATCTTTCCATCTTTCTGCACGTTCATCAGTATATTTAAAGCTGCTTCCGTTTTCCTGCACTTCGCCTGTTCTCATATAATCTGCCGACGAATTAACCCCGTCATCATTAGGATATCGGGCTATAGTACCTATTTTGTCATTAGCGAAAATTCTAAAATTTTCCGATAACGATGAAATATATCCGTTGCTAAGCAGATTTGTTCTGTAAATATAATTTTTCGCCTCGGCAGGTACTTTGTTTAATATACTTATATTTTCATCTACTTTTTCAAATTTGCTTTCTATTGTTTTGCTCCCCTTGATAACAGCGTCCGTACCTGTTATCACAAGGCTGTCATCTGTGAAATTCTCTACCAATATGTCGTCCGTATACACACCTGAAAGCAAGGTGATTTTATAGGTTGCGGCATATTCTCCTGCTTCGTTCATACTACTGATAACCTCAGTCGCCTCACTTACTGAGGCAACCGGGTTATCGTAAGAGCCTGTGCCTTGATTTTCAAGTGCATCACAGGAAACGAAAATTTCACTGACTATTTTTTTTTTACAGCTTTACCTAAAGGTTCAAGATTTGCACTCCATGAGAACACCTTTATGCAAGAAGTGTTTTTATCTTTATTGTCAAGAGTAACCGTATATTCATCCGATGAATTAACATCAATGCTTGCATCAGCCTGTGCAGTATCAATAAGCCTATCATATTCATCATATGAAGCAAAATATACGTCAAAATCCTTATCCGCATAAGTCATATTAAGAATACGTGCACTTGCTTTAATTGTTTCTCCGCTGAAATCACTTGTACCTAAATTTGTAATTGCAACCATTGAGCTTACATCAGTAACATAGTTAAATCTTGTGATTATCATATCATCAATTTCAGACATATGAGTTTCAACACCTATGTTTCCTGTCTGTGCAGCATCCAACATTGCAAATGCACCGCCGTTGTACGGAGATTCTTTTTCTACATCAAAGAGTTTTTCACCATTTACATACATTTTGAAATTGTTACCTATACCTGAAATTCTGATGTCGCCGTAGTATCCGCCAAATTCATAATCAGCCATTGTGTACTCATCAGTATTATTAGATGAAAAAGCAATATCCACCTTTGTACTACCTGTGCTCTTTTTGTCAAAAATTTTAAAGCCTGTTGAATAATAAGGCGCGTCCGTTTTAACAAAGCTTCCACCTCTTAAGCCTGCCTTATGATAGTCAACCCCCGTAAGATATACTGTTGATTTAGGTAATCTGTAATTATATTCAATCGTATAATCATTTCCAAGGTCTTTTTTAAGAACCAGCGGAGCCGCATTATTTTTTGTTGCAAGGGCTGTATCGTCACCTGCTTCTAAATCTGTCGCCGGTGTAAGATTATTTCCTGAAACAGAAACAGAAGTCAAATTTTCACTCATATCCCAGTCAGAATTATATACACTTCCGTCTGAACCCACATAATAAGGAGCCGCAAGGTTGCCTTCTTCATCATATTTCACATTGAAGTCACTGCTGTAGAGAACCTGAACATAGAAATACTCAGTTTCAACCGCTTCTGTAACACTTACCTCTGCCGGAGAACTATCCTTAACACCTTCGCCGATTACAACCCGGTACGGCACGTTAGGAGTAACTCCGCCCACGGGAATGATTGTAATTGTGTTACCGCCTGCAACTGTTACCTCATTTCCGGCTGTGTCTGTACCCTGATGAGGGCTATTAACCTTGAATGACAAGCCGGTTACTTCCTCATCAACGCCGTTCACTCTCTTATACAGCTTAACATTATCAGCAAGCGAAGCGGCATCTACCGAATAACCGTTTGTAACGCCGTTTAAATCAACCAATACAGCTTTAGTTGTTGCATTAACCGCACCTAAGGTAAGCTCGCTTGCAAAGCTGTCTATTCCAAGCTTTGTACAGCTTGTAACCTTAAAGTTATCTATATATGCTGCCTGATCATCCGCAAAATATATTATGTTACTGTTATTTGTAGGTGCATATATCAAATCAAACAATTTATCTTCATCTGCATATAATTTAAAATTATTATTTGAATCAACGCTTGTTGTAATTTTAATGCTTGTGTCGTTAAATTTGTGCTTACCTATAGAATATACAGCTGCTCTACCTTCTTTTATAAAATTAACTGTACGCTCATTTGTTTCAGCATCATAATCTTTAGTTAACTGGAAGCCGGTAGATGTGTTATGTGTGTACGGAGCATTACCGCTTTGATTTCTGTAGTCAGTACCTTTAATTCCTATAACGTGCCCATTTGCAGGAGCTGTGAAGCTTGACGGAAAGCTGTAATCATATTCTATTGTATAACCATTCTGATGAAGCTGTTTATATAATACCCATCCACCATTTTGGGTAGAATCAGCAAAGGAAAGCTTTGTATCACTGTGGTCGACTGCATATAAATTAGCCGGAGAAGTCTTTCCTGAGCCTGCGTTATCTATACTTGAACGACCTTCATTCCATACCCAGTTTTCTGAAACTACAGTTGTTTTAGTAGATTGATAATACGGTGAAACAAGATTTCCCCCCTCATCAAATTTAACATTAAAGTCATCGCTATATACAATATTAACAGAGAAATAACCTGTGCTTATATCAGCCGCAACAACATTTTCAGAATCATCTGCAATGCCTGCCTTTAATATCGTACGGTAGAAACTATTCGGTTCAAAACCGCCATTTGGTGTTACAACTATTGTGTTACCATCAGACAAAACTGTGGTAGTCGTAGTCGTATCATATTTTGTTTCACTTGCAACAGCAGTAAATTCTACTGCTGATTCTGTTCCGTCCGCATTTCTTTTATACAACTCAATTTTACCGTTTAATGTTGTCTCATCAATATCTCCACTAACACCTGACAAATCAATCATAAGCTTTGATGTTGTTGCATTGAAGCTGTCAAGTGTAAGATTTACGGTTTCTTCTGCCATAACCCCTGTAGTAAACACAGACATTACCATTATTATTGATAATAATAAACTAACTAATTTTTTAAACATTTTCATACCTCCATTTTTTATCTTAAATTTAATTGCCTTATAAGTTCATCAATGCAGTATGCGTCTTCTATGCTGTCTAATACATTGGGATTATCTCCTATAATTATAAGTCCTTTATTATCCCAGAATACTTTTTTACCTATAGCTTCAACCAAGGCTCTTAAGGGAATTAAAACTCTGTCCTCTCTCATAACGGGAGCTGTATCCATTTCTGTATTGCTTCCGTCAATGCTTAAAATATTACTTTTCATTCTCATTTTAACGGTTTTTCCGTCTATACCTACGGTTACCTCTTCAGTTTCTTCATTCCAGTTTACATCTGCTTCAAACGCCTCCGAAATAAATCTCACAGGAACTAAGGTACGTCCGTTTTCAACAATTGGGAACACCATATCATTTTCTATATCAACCTGAGTCTTTTCACCCTTTACATAAGCACCTGCCTTGTCGACCGCAAGTACGACAGTGTCTTTAATTGCATCTATGATATATTCATCGTAATTTCCCATTTTTTCAAAGTGAACATCCTCAAATTCTGGAAGCTGCTTGTATATCGCTGCATCTTCTTTTAAACGGTAATCACGGTTTTCAATATCCACAAAGCCAGGGTCGCTCAAGCTTATGTTGTTTTCTATGGCAGTAGCTTTTTTAACAATCTCTTCCCTAAAATCCGGCTCACCGCAGTTAACCATAACATTGTTTCTGGCTACGGTTCTCTCAGGATAGCGCATATCCTTTTTATCCCAGTCCTTCATTTCAGGAAAATGGGATAGCCACAGTTCTCCGTTCCACGGAACGCTGTTAAAGGTGTTCCAATGCTTCTGATAATCTATAAAATGCTGGTGATCAGGATACATTGGTTCAGTTCTGTAATCCTGATAAGGCTTCAGCTGCATTGGTTCCTTGTTGATATTTATATATATATTATTTGTCCATACATGATCCCAGCCTGTTGCTTGAATACCCCTGCCGTATATATTTTCAAAGATGTTATTTTTTACAATACCACCGGCAAGGTTATCGTCGAAATATACCCCTGCATTGCCATGCATTCCTGCCCCGGGCTTCAGCATATCATGAAAATAGTTGTTTTTTATTTCGTTACCTCTCCATACCCAGCTTGCACCTGCATAAATCGCGCCGGAATCATCAACACCATTAAGAATGTCGTACATTTCATTAAATTCAATTACGTTATAGCAATCCGCAAACTGCATGGCAAGATGCTCACCGTTGTGCATCTTGTTATGAGATATTCTGTTGCCAACGCCCGAAACCGACATTGCACCCCTATAGGTCTTTGTTATTCTTGTAAAATCCTCAACATGGTTATTTTCAAGATAGTTTTCAGCACGAGTTAAGGTATTAGTGTCTCCACCACTAAGAGTAAACCCACCATCTGCTCTTTCAACATGGTTTCCAACTGCTCCGTTATGATAACCACCTATTATTGCCGCTCCATAGCCGGCAATATTTTTTATGTCGTTATAAGCAACTAAATTTTCCTCTCCGCCGATTATATCAAATGCGTTATTTCTCGTCGCCTGAACCTCCAGGCCTCTGATTGTTACATATGAAGTATTTTCTAAACAGAACATTGAATCCGCAAGAGTGGAAAGATAAATTTCTGAGTTTCTTGTAGATTCCTCCGGCGGATAAAAATATAGTATTTCTTTTTCCTTATCGAGATAATATTCACCGGGCTGGTCAATTTCTTCAATAAGATTAAAAACATAAAAGATAGTTGTATCAACAAAAGGTCCACCGAAACGATCCGGCCAGTGTGAAGTATGGATAACACCGTCTTCAACACTTACAATATTCATAGAGGAATCACACCAGGTTAAGCTCCAATAGCCATAGGTTATAAGATTATCGAGGGATTTCTCCCAGTTTTTTGCTCTTGCAGAATCGGCTATCTTAAACTTAAATCCGGCAACACCCTCTTTAGAAGGCTCAACTACCTCACTTATTTGGGAATATCCGCCGTTTCCGTTATCCGCATTCGGCCATCTTGCAATGTTCATAATCTCATCATCAACAATAAGCTCGTTGGCATAAACAGTGACGCTTTCTCTTAACTCGGCATTAGTAAACGCACCCGGATATTTCTGAGGTGCAACCTCAAAATCAGGAATGGTGCTTAAATCATACTGATACAGAAATTCTCTCGCATTAGCATCATATAAGCGATTAAGAACCGCAGTGTCGCTTACACGTTTAAAATCCTTTACCTCAAGCTTTAGACCGCCTATAAATTTAACCTTTTCATCCTTATAGGCACGGTAGGTTATGGGACTTTCCTTTGTTCCCGCATCCTCTTCGGTTAGTTTAAACTGCGTAAGCTGGGAATATGTGCCTTCCCTTATATAAACGCAGATTCCACCCTTTGGAAGGCCGTGTTCCGCCTTTTGCTTTCTTATTGCAGCTCTTGCCGCCTCTATGGTTGCAAAGGGTGCGTCAATGGTTCCGGGATTTTCGTCATCTCCGTCGGTTGCAACATAATATGTATTCATCACCGGAACACCAGCTTCAGAAGCAATCCCTTTAGAAACACTATTTTCGAATACAATTTCCTCAGCGCTAATGCTCATACCAAAGCTACCAAACAAAGCCAGCACGGATAGCGCTGTTGAAATAAATTTTTTCATTAGCTATCCTCCTTATTTTTTGTTTGCGAAAAATTCGTTAACCTGTCTCTGAAATTCCTCCTGCACCTTTTTCTGACCTGCTGCTTCAAGCTCTGCAACATATTTGTCATAATATTCATCAATATCAAGTGAGCCTGTAAGCATAGCTGCATATTTACTATTAACTGTTGTTATCTGTGAAATTTCACCGGTGATCTTTGTTGTATCAGGAACAAAGCCCAGAAGCGGAGATTTTGTTGCTTCATTATTATACTTTTCCCACATCTCAACAGTATCGTCCTCCATGCCTTCCCAAAGATATGCATTCATACGATTTCCGAAGAAAATATCGGTCTTTGGTGCATATCCTGAATTTTCAACAAACTGCACCTTGTTATCCTCGGTAAGATTATAGTGCTTACCCATTATACCGTTACAAACCAGATTATAAAAATCCTTATCGGTATCAAGCAGATTTATAAGCTGAACTGCTTTTTCCGGATGCTTTGAATTAGCACCAACGGAAAGCATTGCAAGAAGAGAAGAATGACGCTGAACATAAGGCTGGTCAGTAAATGCATATACACATTCCTGTCCGTATTCTTCAATTGCTATTCTGTCTGAGCCATAGCCCCAGGTAACTCCTGCTACGCCGTATTTACAGTTACGCAAATCTGTTGTGTCATCACCGGCACTTGCAACATCGGCTCTTATGTATCCTTTTTGATACCATTCGCGAATTTTCTTCAAGCCCTGCTTAAATTCGTCTGTTTCATAAACCAGAGAAACCTCCGGTGAGGAGCCGTCTTTTTTAACAACGCAGTTGGTGTTATCCATAACAAACTCATATACCGGTCTGTACCAATGACTAATGTCCGGTTTGTAAGGATACATCTCTGGCTCACCGGTTTTTATCTTTTCAAGATAAGGCTCGATTTCATCAACATGCTTTACAGCTTCAAAATCAAAGTTATACTTTTCAGCCAGTGCTTTAAATGTAAATATTATATGCGGATTACAAATCATCTGATGATTTGGTACACCATAAATCCTTCCGTTAACCTTTGCAGCCTCAAGAGCATATTGGGGAACACTGTCCGTAAGATCAGGCGCGTATTCGTCAAGCAAATCTGTTATATCATAAAGTCCGCCGTTTAGAGCCGCCTTATGATAATCGTTCAAGAAACCGGTGAAATATATGTCGTAATCCTTGCCCGAAGCCATAAACATCTTTACCTTTTCTCCATAGGAGGCTGTATCTACGAACTCAATGTCAACTCTCGCACCTATTTTCTCTTCGGCTATTTTGTTTACCTCAGCCAGAACTGATTCCAAATCCGGCTGATCGTCACCTACTGCAACCCATGTTAGTGTGGGAATCTCATCGTCCTGTGAACCGCTTTTACAGCCTGTCAGACAGCAAACAAGCAATACACACGCCATAACCAACGCAATTAATTTCTTAAAAGCTTTCATTTTTCTTACCTTCCTTTTTGTTTATATTTTTATTTTTTTATTTTAATTAACCTTTAACACTTCCCACTGTAATACCCTTAACAAAATATTTCTGGAAGAATGGGAAAACAAACAGTGCAGGCCCGGCAACCACAATAGCCATTGCCATTCTCACAGTTTCCGAAGGAATTTCTCCCATATTTTCCACAGAATTTCCTGCCGCCATCTGCTGAAGGATAATATCTATGTTTGTAAGTATTTTCTGCAAAAAGTACTGCAGACTCACCAGTGAATCGTCATTTATATAGAGCATTGCCGTATACCAGTCATTCCATTTACCTAAGAAAACCATAAGAGCAACCGTTGCAAGCACAGGCTTTGAAAGAGGAAGAATCATTGTTGAAAATATACGGTATTCGGAAGCACCGTCAATCTGGGCTGATTCAATAATTTCTTGGGGAATACCCTGAAAAAATGTTCTTATCATAAACACATACCAAGGACTAATCAGCCCAGGCAGAATATAAACAAGAATGTTATCGTCAAGATGCAGATATTGAGTCATCAGTATATAGGTAGGAACAAGTCCACCATTAAACAGCATTGTAAAAAAAAGATAAAACGAGAGGGCTTTCCCGTATCTAAAATTCGTTCTCGACAATGGATATGCAATCATAGACATAAGTAACACACTTAAAACCATGCTGGCAACACTAAATAAAGCAGTTATCTTATAAGCCTGCAAAATAGCGCCTGGGTTTTCAAATACATATTTATATGCCGATAGGTCAAAATTTTTCGGTATAACACTGTATCCGTATTTTGAAATGTCTTTTATATTTGAAAGAGATGTTCCCAATACTAAAAGCAGCGGATAAACAACGCCTACACACAATAATATTAAAACACAAAACAATACAAGCTGTGCAATTTTATTAGTTTTCATATTCTCACCATCCTAAAACAAACTTCTTTCCGGATCAATTTTCTTAGCGACATAGTTTGTTGCCATAACCATAACAAATCCCACCACCGACTGGAGCAGGCCAACCGCAGAGGATAACCCCATATCTCCCAAAACTCTCATAGTTCTGAAGATATATGTATCGATTACATCGGTTGTTTCATATAAAACACCCACATCTCTTGTAACCTGATAGAATAACCCAAAGTCCGCCCTGAAAATATTGCCTATTTTCAGTATTGTAAGTATTGTCATAAGGGGCAGAAGACTTGGTATCATAATATGTATAACCTGTTTAAATTTATTTGCTCCATCAAGCTTTGCTGCTTCAAACAAGCTTTCATCCACACCCATAAGTGCTGCATAATAAATAATGGAATCCATCCCTACATTTTTCCAGATTGACGCAACGGTTAAAATAACCGGCCACGCCTTCGGCGATGAATACCAATCTACCTTTTCAAGTCCCAGACTGCTTAAAATTTTATTAAGTGAGCCGTGTTCCGTGTGCAGAATTGCATACGCCATATACGCAACAACTACCCAAGATAGGAAGTTGGGGGTAATCAAAACAGTCTGAAATGTCTTTGTCGCAAGTCTGCTTTTCATTTCAAACAGAAGCACTGCGACGATTATTGCTGCAATAAGACCAAAAACAATAAACAGTGCATTAAGCGATATAGTGTTCCATGTTATTTTAAAAAACTCATTGGAGCCTACAAATACTTTAAAATTCTGAAGTCCTACCCAATCGCTACCAAAAATACCTTTTGAATAGTCAAACCTTTTAAAAGCCATAACCAGTCCTCCCATGGGAAGATAGTTAAATACAAACACCAGAAGCACCGGTATTATGCACAACAAGCTTAGCTGCAATTCAGACTGTGTCATTTTCTTTCTTAAATGTTTTTTCACGCTTATTTCACGTTTTAAATTCAATTATGCCACCCCTTTTATCATGATTCGTTATTAATTATATTATAAAAGCATACTTTTTTTTAAACAATGCTGATTTTTTGGGTTGTTTTTATTCTTTTTTTGGGGAAAATAAAAAAGGCTTGATTTAAGGGTATTTTTACCTTATTATTATAACTGTGGGATTACTTAAACACTTTATTCACATTAACACGGGAGGGATTTCAATGTATAAAATGATAATAATTGACGATGATATTCTTGCCTTACAGGGACTTTCCGAAATATTAAAGGAAACTAACTCTGATTTTACTATCGAAAACACATTTACCAATGGTAAAGAAGCACTTGAATATATAAAAACACATAACGTCGATGTAATTATTTCAGATATCAAGATGCCCACTCTGGACGGACTTGAGCTTGCCAAAATATGCTCAACCAACTATCCCCACATAAGCATCATTCTTTTAAGTGCATATTCTTTTTTTGAATATGCTCAGACTGCATTAAAATACAATGTTTTTAGATATATATTAAAGCCCGTTGACTTTGACGAGCTTTCAGTCGTGCTTGAAGCATTGAAAAAAGAGTTGCAAGCCAAAAAACTACCAGCAAGCAAAAGCTTTTTACCCAATAGCATTTTTTTAGAACGACATCAGCTTTTTTCCAGTCTTTTATGCGGCTTTATTTCCGAAAAATCAATGCTGTCAAAAAGCCTGTCTGATATCGGCATAAACATAGACTTAAATACCGATAAATGCACTATAATCTATGCACGTATCAACGACTTTTCCAACTACATTGAACATAAATGGCATCACGGACGAGAACGCTTGTACACCGCAATAAGCCGTCTGATGCCTCAGGATTCCTCTGATATGTACTGCATTTTCTCTCGGTATTCCTGGAACACTCTTGAATTTATCCTTATGTGCAAAGATAATTCCGATAAATTCAACGATAACATCCATCTGTTCTGCAACACCTTACAACAAAATTTGCTGAATAATTTAACTCTTGAAATAACCATAGCCGATTCTCCGGAAATATACCCGAACTTTTTCGCGTTGCTGCAAAATCGCTTTAATCTGCCCATTAACGATGTGGCACAAAATCATATAACGAACATTATTATTCCATATATTAACGAGCATTTTTCCGAACCCCTGACACTTAAAGCAGTAGCCTCTTTAATTCCTATGAATGCTTCGTATTTCAGCGTTTATTTCAAGCAGATTACACACGAAAACTTTATTGATTATTTAACAAAAATCCGTATGAAGGAAGCTAAAAAGCTTATAGAAACCACCAATCACAGCATATCCAATATATGCAATATGGTAGGCTATAAAAATCTTTCTCACTTTTATCAAACTTTTAAAAAGCTCTACAACGACTCCCCTTCTGCTTACAGAAAACAACCGACCAAATAAAGGAGTTGGAAATGAAAAAACAATACGATTCCATTGAACTAATAAAATCATTTCATGTAAAAAGTGTATTTTTCAGATATTGGGTTAAAATCACACTTTTAATGCTTATGCCCTTCACTATTGTTACAAGTATAATTTCTTCCTCCTACTATATGGCATTCCGAAATGAAGCCATGCACAAAATAGAATACTCTCAAACCGAGGTTGTGAATTACGCAAACTTAACACTTCAAAGACTTGATGAATACACAGAGAACATATCCTTAAGCACTGAATTTCACCGTTTTTTATACTTAAGTGATATAACAAAGCTTAGCCTTAGCGATGCCAATGACCTTAGTATTTTAAGGCGTTATCTTCGTGTTCAGCAAATCAGCTCCTCTGATGCCGTCATTAATGTCGCTGTTTACAGCTTTAAAAATGATTATATTATTTCAACCGGAAAATGCGATTTTTTAAACAATTTTGATGATATAACGTGGCATGGATATTTTATTGCAAACAAAAAACAAAAATATATTATCCCTTCGGAAGATGGCACATTATTTGTTTGTAGTCTTATTGGAAGCCCTATCTCTCCGAACGGAATGATAATCTATGAAATATCTCCTCTAAAGCTGCTTAACCCCACCAATGACCCCATAATAGAACAATTTGATTTTACATTTTTAAATTCATATAACCAATGTATATTTACCACAACAGACTTGGATTTGGCGGCGGTTTATAATGAACTTGAAACCGAAAAGCCAAATTTTGAAAGCTCCACATTAAAAACAAAAAAAGAAAAGCGTTTTATCTATACAGAAGCAGATATAAATGCTAATTTCCTATACATCAGAGTGAATCCGGATGTTTTTATAAATAAGAAATCATTAACACTTACTATTGTTCTGCTCGTATTCCTGCTGATTATATTAACCCCGCTGATAATTTCGTTTTCAATATCCTGGTATTTTTATAGAGAGCTCCTCGCTATAATGCAAACTTTAAGCCCTACGGAAAACATATACAGTGTCACAAAAAACGCAAACAACGAAATCACCTTTATAATAAATAACATTGCGAAAATGCAGGATGATAATACACTACTTAGGGAAACCATCACTGAAAAAGTTGAAGAACTTAAAACCCTCCAGGCATCCGTTCTTCAATTGCAGCTAAATCCGCATTTCCTGTTCAATGCATTAAATTCAATAAA
This sequence comes from Clostridia bacterium, assembly GCA_045586925.1. GTDB lineage: Bacteria > Bacillota > Clostridia > Monoglobales > Monoglobaceae > SIG440. The sequence continues at coordinate 50,853 of JAZNBG010000042.1, forward strand.
CATTGTTGTTATGAAGCTTGCCGGCTATAAAAACTTAGCGAGCACCATGATAATTCACCTTTCTCAGCTCTTAAGAATTGCCCTTGATACAAACAATTATATTGTTTCATTCGAGGATGAAATAAACTATTCAAAGAAATATATAAAAATTGAAGAAATACAGACCCAGAACGGATTTGATACCTTCTGGGAGGTGGATGATGCACTACTTACCTGGAAAACTCCCAAACTGATTATGCAACCCATAATTGAAAATGCTTTCACTCACGGAATAAAACATCTTGACAGTGATATACGGGGAATACTCAACATTTCAGTTAAAGAACATTCAGGAAATGCTGTTATTTCCATAACAAACAACGGGCCTGAAATTCCGTCTGGTGAATTAAACAGTATCAATTCGGATTTAAAAAGTGGACGCCCGTCTACACCTGACCATGTAGGACTTAACAATATAAACAGGCGGATACAACTTCTGTTTGGGAAAAACTATGGCTGCTTTATTCGTTCAAATCCGGGAAAAACCACCGTTGAAATAACTATCCCTAAAATTTTAAATTTTACTGATACGGAAGAAAATATTTAAAGGAGGAAAAGATAATGGAACTATATATAAACAAAAAGATATCCTGCAAAAAAACTCTTGAATTTTTAAAAGCACAGTTTAACAAAGCATCAACCAAGGTGCACGCATTTCAAGTATATCAAGGAGAAGAGCTTATGATTCGTCTTTCTCCTCCGCCCTATTCAAATACATATAAAAGGCAAGTCTACTCTGTCAGCAAAAGCCTCGCGGCAACCGCAATCGGCATTGCCGCAGAACTTGGGATTTTAAATGTTACGGATAAGCTTTCTGATATTTTCAGTGATAGATTACCCGATAATCCCTGTGAATATCTCTCAGAGCTTACTGTCTGGCATTTGCTTACTATGTCAGCAGGTCATAATGAATGTTCTATGAAAGATATTTCCCTTTCGGATAACGGCATAAAGGCATTTTTTGAAAAAGAGTTTATTAACAAACCCGGCGAAAAATATCTTTACGACACTGGTGCAAGCTATATGCTTTCCGCTGTTTTAACAAATCTTACAGAGCTTTCAATGCTCGATTTTTTAAATATTCATCTATTCCGTCATATGGATATTAAAAACGTGACTTGGCCTTTTTGTGGAGGAAATATAAACGAAGGCGGAATAGGCCTAAGAGTTTCTGCCGATGATATTGCCAAATTCGGATTATTATATCTGAATAAAGGTATGTATAATGGCAAACGTCTTCTTTCCGAAAAATGGGTAGACGAGGCAACCAAAGGCTATCTTGATGGCGATTTAAGCCGAGAGCCTGACTGGAAAAGCGGCTATGGCTATCAAATTTGGAGAAATGAACCAGGCGGCTACCGTGCTGACGGCGCATTCGGTCAATACTGCATAGTTGTGCCCGAAAAGAATATTGTTATGGTACTTCTGGCGGAATCCGAAAACGTAGAAAAAGAGCTTTCACTTTGCTTTGATTATATGGACAGTTTATTTGAAAACCCTGCCGAAGACATTTCTTCAACTGAGCTTGAAACCTTTCTTGCAGGTTGTTACAAGCCTTATAAGTCCAATACTTTGACTATTGCTGAAAAGAAAACATATAAACTTAGTGACAATTTGAATAGGTTTACCTTTGCTTTTACAGAAAACACAGGCGAAGAATTTGTTATAACTTTTTCTGACGGTGAAAATTTGCATACAATAACTGCCGGTAACGGAAAATGGATTGAAAACAGGCTTAAATTAAGAGGCTTTAAACCGCAGCTTTATTCCCTAATGGATGAAGAAAGATGCGAGGATAGCTTGTTTCTTGCAAGCTTTAAGGTTGAAAAATCATTTACCGAAATTGAGCTAAGATACCTCGACTGTCCCCACACGACCATTCTTAAAATCATAGAAAGCAATTGTCAAATTACAATTAATTTGATGGGTCGCACCGATACACTTCCCGAAAATAATTTTACGCTTTGCGGAACAGAAATTTAATCAAGATTGGAGATCAGAAAATGATATTTAATTTTACAGGAGATACAGAAAGATTTTCTCAGGGTATTTCATATATAAAAAAAGTGCTTGGATTTGAAACGGACAAAAACGGAATAACTGTAAATTTAAAAAAAGATGATTACCTTGAAGTAAAATCTACAGAAAAAGGCTATGAAATAAGCTACAGTATTCCTTCTGAAGTTTTTCGCGGCTGCGCAATTCTTACAGATAAAATCAAAAATAAAGAATTAGAGATTAACATAAGAGAACAGAGGAAATTTGAAACCTGCGGCATAATGATAGATTGCTCAAGAAATGCCGTTCCCAAGCTTGAAACAGTAAGAGATATTCTTTGCAAAATGGCATGTATGGGACTTAACATGGCAATGCTCTATACAGAAGATACGTATAAAGTTGACGGATATCCCTACTTTGGATATATGCGAGGTGCATATACAAAGGACGAGCTTAAGCAAATGGATTGTTATGCTCAGACATTTGGAATAGAGCTTGTTCCCTGCATACAAACTCTTGCACATCTTGAAACAACCTTAAGATGGGAATATGGTCATAAAATACGTGACAACGGTGACGTACTCTTAATAGATGAGCCTGATACATACAAGTTTATTGAAGCTATGATTAAAACCGTTTCTGAATGCTTCTCGTCTAAAAAAATTCATATAGGTATGGATGAAGCCCACGGAGTCGGCCTTGGAAATTATTTTCTTAAAAACGGCTATAAAAACAGATTTGATATACTCTCCAGTCATCTTGAAAAGGTAATAAGCATTTTAAACAAATATGATAGAAAACCTATGATGTGGAGTGATATGTTTTTCAGGCTCGGGTCAAAAAATAATGAATATTATGACACCGAGGCACAGATTCCCAAAGATATTGGCGAAAAAATACCCGAAAATTTATCAATGGTATTCTGGGATTACTATCACGATGATGAAGCTTTATATGACAAAATGATAAATCTTCATAAACAAATGGGTCGGGAAGTTATTTTTGCCGGCGGGATATGGACATTTCGCGGTATGGGTGCGGCATACCATAAAACTATGTCCGCATCAGAAGCAGCACTTAAAATGTGCCGTAAAAACGGTGTAAAACATGTGTTTGCAACCGTGTGGGGAGATGACGGTGGTGAAGTTCCCATACAAACAGCTTTTCTTGGAATTCAGCTATGGGCTGAATATCAGTATTATGACGAAGTATCAAATACGCATCTTGAAAAAATGTTTAAAACCTGTACCGGTTATGATATGGATGCATTTTTGTGCTTTGACTGTGACAATTTTGACAGAAGTCGGTGTAACACAGATGTTGTAACGGTATCAAAAAATCTTTTGTATCAGGATATTCTCTGCGGATTGTTTGATAAGAACTTTTCCTGTGTAGATATAAAAGATCACTTTATAAAATTACTTAAAAAGACTGAAAATCTCAAAAGTCAGGGCGATATTGATTACATATTCACCTGGTACAAACAGCTTTTAAATGTATTATCCCAGAAAAGCGATATAGGAATAACCTTACAGAAAGCTTATGAAAACAAGGATAAAGATTCCCTTTATAGGCACATAAGTATGCTTAATACCCTAAAAGATGATATATATGAGCTTAAACAATTGTATATAACTATGTGGGACAAAAATAACAAAGCATTCGGTTTTGATATCATAGATATGCGCTTTGGCGGAATTATTTTCAGAATCGACACAGCAATTCAGCGAATAAAGGACTATCTTGACGGAAAAACAAAAGCAATTGAAGAACTTGAAGAGGAAAAACTTATGTATAACGGTGAAAGCATTACAGACCAGGTCTGCTTGTTGGAATGCCCTGCATACCACAGCATCCATTCGGCATCATCTAAGCTGATTTACTAATATTAAATATGTTTTTTGAAGAAATACCGATAAATTTAAAAAATTATTATTACAATTAAAATTTAATAAACAAAGAGGTATATTATAATGAAAAAAATTGAAAAAATAGGTGTACAACTTTATACTATCAGGGACTATATGAAGACCGAGAAAGATGTACGAGAAAGCTTTCAAAAGCTTAAGTCCCTTGGGTATGACCAAGTGCAGACTGCAGGTAGTCAGATTTCTTATGAAGCCTTCGGTCAGATAGCAAAGGAAGAAGGCATTGAAATCGTTGGAACACATGAGGATTTTGAGATTATGTGCAATGATTTTGAAACTTCTTATAAAAACCATGAACTTCTTGGAACAAAAAACATGGGTATAGGCATATATAGAGCGGATGAATTTGAAGATTACAAATACTTTGTGAAAAATGCAAATATGATTGGTGAAAAGATCGCTGCGTTAGGTGGTAAATTTACATATCATAATCACCACCATGAATTTATAAGGCAGGCTAATGGTCAAACTATAATGGACTATCTTGTTGAAAAATTAAACCCCGAAACAACTTCTTTTGTTCTTGATACCCATTGGGTACAAAGAGGCGGCGGCGATGTATGCCAATGGATTAAAAAACTTTCTGGCAGAATTGATATCCTTCATATTAAAGACTTTGCAGTTTATAGAGATGAAAAGGGCGATACTCAACCTATGTTTGCCGAAATTGGTAATGGTAACCTTGACTGGGAGGGTATTATGGATGCCGCTATGACTACTGGTGTTAAGTATTACATTGTTGAACAGGATATCTGCCCAGGAAATCCATTTGAGAGTCTTGAACTCAGCAGCAATTATCTGCATAAAAACTTTATGTAAAAAACATTTCTTACAAATAATTCATAAAACGATGCACTTGCATGAAAATGACATTCCGTTGGTCCGGTAGCAATGGTCCCGTAACCTTACAGAAAATAAGACAAATCCCTTTGTATACCAGAGGCTGTAACTGCTGTATATTCAATTCCGGCAGGCGAAGTCTGCCTCAAGGGAAAATTGATAAAAATAAAGCTGAAATTGCGGCAAAAGGACTTGAATTTGAGATTATAGAATCCGTGCCGGTACATGAAGAGATAGAACATAAAAGAGGCCATTATCAGCTTTATTTAGACAATTACAGTGAACATTAAATGTTTTCTTCAGGCAGAAACTTCCTTAAAAATAGTAGACCGACATTTTAAAGTCGGCCTACTATTTTTATATTCTAATTTGCTATATTTCCGGAATTTCTATTTCGATTTCTCTGCCTAATTTTGCCGATTTAACTATACCATCAATAATTGCTTGGTTATAAAGTATTTCACTTGATGGAACAGTAGCTTTCCCATTGTTCTTTATTGCACTTACAAAAGAACGAAGTTTTTTATAGAAAAGCTCTGGATCTGCAGGAAAAAGGGGAACCTGATATTCAACTGTCTGATTTCCAAGAGTTTTATAAATAGTAAGAGGTTTATCAAACTCACCATTCCAACATTCAGTTGATGGAATACGAAGTCCGCCTTTTGTACCAAGTATAAGAGCATCACCGCATGTATCCATATTCATCGCCCATGAGATACGAAAATCAAGAATTATTCCGCCTTCAAGACGAACAAATGCTGCTGCAAAGTCATCTACTCCAAACTTAGAAGCATATTCAGGATGTGTGGGGTAATAACCGGGATTTGTTCCGAAGAATGCTGATGTGTATCCTGAAACTGTAAGTGGTTTTGGATAACCCAATGCTCCAAGAAGCATATCAAGAGAATATGAACCTATATCGCCTACCGCACCGATACCTGCAGTTTCTTTTTCAATAAATGTTGTACCAAACGGAGTGGGAATACCACGGCGTCTTCCTCCACCTGACTGTATGTAATACACATCACCAAGCTCTCCGGAATCAACTATTTTCTTAATCATTTTCATATTCTCACTCATTCTTGGTTGAAAACCGATTGTGAGAATCTTTCCACTCCGCTTTTCTGCCTTCACTACTTCAACCGCCTCATCAAGAGTAACTGTAAAAGGTTTTTCAAGCATTACATTTACACCGGCATTAAGTGCATTTATACTACATGATGCATGAGTTCCATTATATGTACAAATACTTACACCATCAAGTTCTTTTTCTGCCTTTAAAAGTTCAACATCACTTTCATAAAATCTACAGCCCTCTAACTCCCATTTTTTCGCAAAGGCCTCCGCTTTTCCCGGTACAATATCAGCAAGCGCAACAATCTCAACATCCTCCATTTTTTTATATGTAGCAACGTGTGATTCTGCAATCCAACCAGTACCAATGATACCAATCTTAATTTTTTTTGATGAATCTATTACTTCAACATCATGATTTTCTTTGAACGCATCTAATCCTGCTACTTCTGCCATTTTTCTTTCCTCCTAAACCAACTTTTTAATATAATCAATACTCATTTTTGCACATTCAACAGATGTTTTTCCAAGACTTGGATTATCCTGTTCAATTATAACCCAGCTTGCATTTACTTCTTCTGCCGCATTTAGGATATCTTCAAAATTCTGAATACCATATCCTACCGGTCTAAATTCAAATGCACCTGTTGTTTCTTTCTTCTCATTTTCATCGATACCTATAAGTGCATACATGTTTTCAGACTTACTTCCTACAAAGTCTTTTAAGTGAACGATATTTGTTCTGTCTCTGTATTTTAAAATATACTCGCTTGGATTTTCACCACCAACATTTACCCAACAAGTATCAAGCTCAGTTTCGAGAAGGTCTTTAGATACTTCTTTATATAAAATATCAAGAGCATATTCACCGTTTATTTTTTCAAACTCAAAATCGTGGTTGTGATAACAAAGAGTCATTCCCAAATCTTTTGCTTTTTGTCCTAATATTTTCGCACCTTCAATAACCTCTTTGAATTTATCATTTCCGGGACGATATTCTTCTGTAAGATACGGAATAACCACATATTTACAACCAATTTTCGCATATGTTTCAAGTATATTCTTATTTTCCATCATATCAATAAATGGAACGTGCGCCGAAATCGGAATAATACCAATTTCTTCGCATAATGATTTTACTTCTTCTGCAGTTTTGTCGAAAAGTCCCGCAAACTCCACACCGTCATAACCCATTTCTTTAACCAATTTTAAAGCTCCTTCAAAATCGGTTTCCATCACATCACGTAATGAATAAAGCTGAAGTCCAATTTTAAATCTACCCATTTAAAGACACTCCTTTTTATATAACGTACTGTCTTAAATAATGACAACTCAATTTTATAGAATCAAGCACCTTTTCCTTTGAGCTTTCAAAAGCTTTGTCTTCTACTTCCACACATATAAAACTATCATAACCTATATCTGTAAGTGCTGAAATATATTTACCCCAGTCAACATCTCCAAGCCCCGGAAGCTTCGGGCTCATATATTCAAGAGGATATGCCATAATTCCAACATCATTGAGTTTATCAGGATAAACTTTTATATCTTTACAATGTACATGGAAAATCTTATCCTTAAACTCATATACAGGTTTTATATAATCTATTTGTTGCCATATAAAATGACTTGGGTCATAATTTATACCAAAATAATCACTGTCGATTATTCCAAACATTTCTCGCCATAGCTTTGGAGTAGTAAATAAATTCTGACCGCCGGGCCACTGATCACTTCCAAAAAGCATCGGACAATTTTCTATTGCTATTTTTACTCCTTTTTCTTCTGCAAATTTAACAATAGGCGGCCACACATTTTTAAAAATTTCTATATTTTCTTCTACTGTTTTATACTGGTCACGTCCCACAAAAGTTGTTACCATATTAACACCTAAAGCAGCACTCATATTGATTACTCTTTTCAAATGCAAAATATTACACTCTCTTTTTTCTAAATCAAAATCCATTGTGTTCGGATAATATGCAAGGGATGAAATCTCTACCCCTTTACTTTTACAGTAATCCTTAACATAGTTGATATACTCAGAGGACAAATTCTCAACATCAATATGGCTTACACCTGCATATCTGCGCTCTGCCCTGCCTTGCGGCCAACAAGCAACCTCAACACATCTGCATCCGTTTTTTGCCACATCGTCAATCATTTCTTCAAATGTAAATCCGTCGTAAATCGCACTAACGATACCAAGTTTCATTCTAAATCCTCCTTGTGACCTGTTTTATATGTTTACTTTTATAGTTTGCTTTTCCTCATCCGACTTAAACGCCGCCTCCATAACACACAGTACACGCCTTACTTCCTCGTTTTTTATTATTGGTGTATCTTTTCCGTCAATAGTATCGCAAAAATTTCGATAAAAATCATGTACATCACTATCGGGCTTTTGAAGTTCAAATATATCTAAAGTACATTCATCCCTCGGAGCCATCGTTTTTGTGATACCCGCTGCTTTCTGCACTGGTGTCACATTTTCTTCACTCCACAGTGTTGATTTAGCTACCTTTGGATTGTGATCCCAGTCAGACAAATACAGGCTTCCCTTTTCACATTGCATATAAAATCTTGGCATTGGTATAAAGTTATATGTCCCCACCTCAACATGAGCTGTTTTTCCGCTTTCAAATGCCATTTCCAGTCTGAAACCGTCATCAACCTCTTTGTTGGTGATATGAGTAGTATTACAATTTATATAAATTAATTTTTCTTTTATAAGTTGAAGCATCTGGTCAATGAGATGTACTCCCCAGTCAAGAATCATACCACCGCCAAATCTTTTTTCGCAACGCCAGTCACCGGGTATACCGCGTGAGCCGTGCACTCTTGATTCTATTCGTATTACATCTCCAATTTCCCCACTTTTTATGAGATTTTTTACTCCTAAAAAATCTGTATCCCAACGTCTGTTTTGGTGAACAGACAGTAATTTACCACTTTTATTCTGTGCATCAACCATATGGTCAAATTCTGCTACTGATACAGCAACCGGCTTTTCACATATTACATGATGACCAGATTTTAATGCACTAATAACCAAATTCTCGTGAACATCGTTGGGTGTTGCAACAACAACAATATCTACATTTTTGTCCAAGAAAATCTCTTCATTTGAGTTATACACAAAAATATCATTTTGTTTTGCCACTTGCCGTCTTTCCTCTTTTATATCATAAGTTCCAGCAAGCTCCACTACATCACTTTTCATAATCTGAGCGCAATGCCACGCTCCCTGCCCACCATAACCAATAACTGCAACACGTTTCATATTATCGCCTCCAAGCAGATTTTACCTTTATCCAATGTCCTTATCATCTCTTCAATTTATTTTAATATCAGGTCATATTTAGGTAAATATATAGACAAATCTTACGGTATTTTTCCCCTAAATTTTCTCATACTAATTTAACATTTTAGATTCAATTATGTTATCATTCTTATCATAATTCTTTATCAGTTACATTTTAAAAGCATATACTTTATTTTACAATGCCGATTTTTTTGGTTGTTTTATTCTTTTTTTGGAAATACTAAAATTTAGTTGTAGAATAATCATGGAGGACAATCTATGTATAACGCAAAATAGACATAAATTCAACAACTCTGAAAAAATTTCGATTACTTTTTCTCATGGCAATGCAGCAAACATGCTGTACTTCAATACATTTCACATCTCTCACCTGCTTAATTAAAAGCCGAATATAAATTTAACCCCACACAACCATACCATTAAAACAATTTAAGACCACCTGTCATGGCGGTCTTAATTCTTTTATTATCCTTTCGTAACTATTATAATAAGGAGATCATATACATAGGTAAATACAGAATATCTTCATACTTTGCCAAGTCTTTTGTATGCGCGATATATTTATTAACAATACAACTTAAGCTTTTTATAAGATTCATCTTTTTTAACTATTATCAAAACATTACTTAAATTTATTGCAACTTTTATAAGAAACTACATATACTACTAGTACGAAAATACAATATATTGTTTTTCATTTAATTCTACCACAATATCTAGCTATTGACTTTTTGTTGAAATATGGTATAATAATAGCTCATCTACCATGTTGTAGAAGGAGCACTCGATGTCGTCCTTATTAAATTAAGGGCGTTGTTTGCTTTTTAAAGGCTTCATATTCTTTCAAAAGACTTACTTTTCTGTATTCATGCTCTACAGGGTAAGCTGTTGTTAATAATAGATAATCTCGTCTTTTACTTAAAACAATCAAATAATCAACCTTTGTGCAAAAAATCAAGATAATTGTCTTTCCGTGTCGCTTGTTTTCCCATATTTTTATATCATTGCACAAATTCGGAATACATTCTTTTAAAATAAATTTCGACCATAGAATTTTTTCCGCTCTGCCCAAATTGGGGGTTCGATCTTCTTCATTGCCGGTATGTTGATAATTTTCACATATCAAATGATAAAAACCCGATTTTTCATCATACGTTGGGGGAAAGTGCTTCATAGCGATATTAAACCCATCATATCGACTTTTTCAGCATCTTTTAAAATGGAAGCTCTTCATCATCTTCTTTTTTGTTTTTTTCACAGCACAACTCATAATCGTCTTTAAAAGACTCATACCATGTACTTTTTTCTTCAAAAGTCATGATACAAAATAGATTGTCTGAGAATTGCTTATCTCCATTTTTTAAACCATCTCTAATTATGTTTTTCCTGTAATCAGTCAATTTAACAGAAGAATTAAATACACAATCGCAGAAAAATGTTAATACATACTTCTGTTCTGAACTATTGCCACCACCTAACTTCATAAATAACTTATCTAATATTTGTTCTTTGTTTGACAGCAGATATAATTTATCATCTATCCATGTTCCTAAAGTACCTTGAGAATTACATTCTTCAGTCTCTTCCCGAAGCTCAAAATCAAATTTATTCTCTATTTCCCCATATTTGATAGAATCATATATTAGATTCTCAATGCGAAGTTGTGCAAGTCTATCTATGTGACTATATGTACTCTCCATAAAATAATGAAAGTACATACGCAAGTCCCTATCGTTTTGACAAATCATTAAACTTGAAGTTACTACCTGAATAAAATCAGAAAATTCTGCACTTGATAATGAATTCATTAATTCATCCAGAAAATTTTTTAATTTATTTTGAGTCAGTGATTCTCTATCTCTGTACAAATCTAATAAAAGATCATATCTTTTCTTTACAGGAATTTCTTTTATTAGCAATTCAGCATATTCTTTTGATGAAGTAAAATTTGCATCATAAATCAAATCTTTCAGGCTATCGATCTTTGACCTGCCACCAGAACTGTCTATTTGATTTAAAACATAATTAACAAATAATATAATAGCCTCCGAATCATTCTGCGAATATGTAGTTTTTTCGTGGCTTAAAGGATTTCTTATAGCTTGCATTAACCCTTTTAACAAAAATCCTGTCCCTTGTTGGACATCTTTTTCTGTCGTGGTTTCATTTTTATTGACTAAAATTACAGGAGAATTTCCAAAAAGCGTATTCTCCACCAATTTTGTTCCATCTTTGTCAATAATTCCGCTTTTTTCTCTTAGAAATTCACATACATATAGCATTGCATCTCTTACAGATTCTGTATAATCTTTTCCTTCGTAATGTGCATATACGGCTTTCCACAAATCATTTCTTAGTCTGTTTTTTATTTCCATCTACAACTCCTCCTTTTCATCACCAATACATAATTCGTTTCTTCTAAGATCTATTTATACCCATTACCGAGCCCTTTATTTCATAGTCCAATTTTTATTCAAAAGAAATTCATATATCATTATAATTATTTATTACTCACAACACTTCCAGTGTATCCGGATATATATTCCTTGCATTTGTTAAATCTCTGAACTGCCTTATTTCCGTCTGGCTGACTTTAAATCGAATTATATCACCAATTTTTAACTCCTCATACATTCCTGTTCTATAAAAAATCCAATGAGTTTCCCCGTTCAGAAGTTTTTCATCCAAATTTAGTAATCCCTGAATTTTATAACATTTAAAGTCGTGCGGAACATTGCGGATATCTGCAATTTTAACTGTATAAAAGCCATTACCATCCTTTTCGATTAACGATGTTTTCTTTAAGGAATTAATATATAACTCTAAGCATCTGTTAAATTCGTTTGAGTTAATTGTTCTTATAATGCCACTATTAAAAAACTCATCATGGATAGCCATTAGTCCTTCTTTTTTATCACCATAACACATTTGGGTTCCGATTAAGGGGGTATTGTTTAAATCATCATAAGTAACCGGCGAAAATAACACCGGTATAATTTTTTGTTGCTGAATCCAAGCTGCACCAAGTTCAGCCATACAAAACCTGCTTTGCAGGTAGTTTTGAGTAATGAAGCAAATAATTTTCTCCGAAGAAAGCATTGCATCTTTAATTTTTTCACAAAACATTTTTCCGGCAGGTAAATTTTCACATAGTGATATTGAGAATATTTCTTCCTTTGGTATGTTCATTCCCAGAACAAGGAGATTTATGAATTCCCTTACCTCACTATTATCCTTAGCACTATGACTTATAAAAACCTTATACATCTTCATTCCCCTTTCCTTTGTTAAAACAGGATAGCAACTCTTCCTTCTTTAATTTAAATTTCGAATTTGCATCTTGTAAAGCTTGTCTATATTGAAGAGTTGCAAGTTTTAAGCCATCGCCTATCATCCTGACTGTTTCACATTCATATTCCGGAATCTTAAGTTGTTCCATTTTTTTTGTTCCCAGAACACGAATTGTTGTTCCGGTTTGAATTAAGCTAAGTGCCAGTTGCCCTTTTTCCGACAACAGATACTCATATAAAACATAGGGCGAGTAACTGTCTGTATTCACTCTAACAATCATTAGATTACCGCTTATATAAGCAGGATGCGGATTTGGTGGAACAATAGCTAATTTCATGGTTGCGCCCTTTGCCGTTATAATAATATCGTCTTCTTTTACAAGGAATTTTTCTTCCCATAACGGATTTCCGCCTTTGATAACTTCAGCAGTCTCATATATTATCTCGCCCTCTTGAATATCGCGGACATTAAGTAAATATCTTTCTTTTGAATTAGTAGTCCTGTTACCCGATAAATCCTGTATACCCCGTGTAACACAGGCTACATCTCTAACAGATAATTGTCCGTTCAGGACACCCTCGTCGAACAGATACATTTGTGGATTTAACGTATAGTCCTTGCTTACTATTTCTTCACAATTAACAATTCTCGCAAATGTTTCTTCCGCCTTATATTCATAAAACATCCGGGAAATTTGTTCAATTATGTTATCAGCTAAGTCGGCATCTGCCTTCTGATTCAAATCTATAAAAAGAACTTTCCCTCTTCTTTCTTCCGAACGCCCCTTTTCAAAAATCAGCAAATTCATTGGCAAATTATAGTTCGGGTAAATACTGCTTGGAAGTGTTATAACAACATCAACACAATCACCATCAATAAAGTGTTTTCGTAAAAAATATTCATTTTCCCGAACAAGGGCCCCTTTTGTCACCAGCAAAAATGCACGTTCACCCGAATTTAACTGTTGTAAAATTTTATATGTTATCATCCAATCCGCATATAATGTACGCTTTTTTTCAGATAAAAAGCTATCCTTATCCGGCACAGAAATAGTTCTGTTTCCAACAAGAGGAAGGTCCGCTACGATAACCTTGGACGCTTGGGAAGTCATTTTATCCGGATTGTACTTAATCACATCTTGTTCTTTAATCGTAAAAGTCTCCACATCACACAAAAAAAGTAAAAGTCTTGATATTGCGCAAAAATATGAATTTATTTCTTCTCCATAACACTTGACAGCATTATTTTTTCCCATTTCATTCCAAGTCTCAAGCCCTAATAAAAAAGTTCCGCTGCATAAATCTGTAATTTGACTAACACTTCTTTGTGCTGCTAACTTTGCTATCAGCATGCGTACAAATTTTGGTGTTAAAACCTCATCGCACAGTATTTCATCCACAGCATTAACTAGCCACTCAGATGTAGCATATTCGGTTTTATATAATTCATAAAACAATTCATTTATACGGTCGTGCAAATTCCAGTCCTGCTGCAAAATATTCCACGGCATATATGAATCGAATGCAAAAGCCGATTCCTTAATTTCATACCTTGATATTTTTTGAAACAATCTCGACAACAATCCGGGTAAGGTATCCTCTTCTTTTAAATTAATACTAAATTTACGGCAAAATCTTAACACGAATGCCATATATAAAAACAACTGCTGAGCTTGATTCGTAGTCAAACTTCTATTGCTATTTTCTAAAAATCTCTGCAACTTAACAAACATACTCTCACCTCTATGGGCAATTATACAACAATAGATACATTTTGTCAATAGGTATCTTTATACCTTTTTAGTTTTTGGTTAAAAAACAAACAACCACACTCAAATGTAGCTGCTTGCTTCATAATTAAAATTTATGTGAAATGTCCACCAACTTTTAACTGTATTATTTTTTTAAATTTTAAGCCTCTATTTTATATCGAATCATTTATAGCTTTTAATATAACCGTTTTTACTGTATCATTTATATTTTGAAATTTTGTTTTTTCTTTAAATTTTTCAAAACTAATACATCCGATCAATTTCCCAAACACTTCATCTGCAAACGAATTCGATAAGATAGAGACACCATCAAAGTCAAAAATAATATCCTCTTCGTTTTTTAGTGTTTCAAGTATAGTATTTCGTATTTCCTTACCAGTTTCCCTTGTTCCTAAACTAGTTCCATATTTCTTAAATTCAACTTTCATTTTAGTCACCCCTTTACCACAAATTATTAACCATTTCATGGCATTCTAGTACCGATGTAGGAACTTCTGTATTTGTAAAAATCTCATCAAAATCCACAGTTACCTGTGTGTTTATTTTTTGATAGACAATTGTGCCTTGCCAATAAGGCACTCTACCAGTAGCAAGCCCGTTCTTGTTTTTTTCTGTATAATAATTTCCAGAGTATATAATCATCTTTCCGTCATTGGCATCAATAAACCTGCCATTATGATATAACCCATTTCCTTTTCCTTTACCATTTGTAACTTTTTCATTAATACATTTTTCAACCGCCTCTTTAGCAGTAAAATATTTATATGTACTCTCACTATCTGTTGTTAAAGCCTTATGTATACCTATCCCAGTATCTATGACACAGACAGATAATGTTTTTTGCTCTCTATTTTCCCACACCATTAGATACTTTGGGCCTTCACAATTTGCATGGTTTTCTATATTATCAATTTGTTCCCATAAACAATAATTTATACATTTATATACTGATTCCTCTAGAGAAAAATTCTTCCACATTTCTTGCATAGTCTTATTTATAATATCATTATTCTCTTTATTGGATTTTAATTCGATAATTCCTATATCTCTCTTCGTTGCTTTATAATCAAGTAATCCTGTAAATCCCAGTTTTTCTGCAAATAATAAGCCAGCTTTACTTTTAGTTTTCGAGTTTTTCTTTTTAGAGTCTTTGGAAACATTTGACTTTTTAATTGTAACATTCACTCCATTACTTCTTGCATACGATATTGCCGCAGCCACAATCGCTAAACATTCTGGTTTCAAATCATTCGACGCATAATCTAATTCAATATCAATACTGTCGCTAGGCGTAAGAGAAAACAGACCCGACACAGCTTTAACTGCATCAAAAACATTTTTTAATAACGATAATTTTATTTGCAATTAAATCTCCCCCCTTAATCATAATAACATATTAAGGAATATTTTTCAATTACAAATTCATTGTTTTAATAATATTATCTCACTTTCATCCGGACAAAACGGACCATATATTAGTACTAATATATGTAGATTGTTATTTCTGGTTACAATTAAACACACTTTTACACATTTATCGAAAGAAATAATGCTTATCCTCGTTCTCATCCTCCATTAGATGCTCGCACAATTGCTTCTATGTTAATGTCGCGCGTCTCCTTCCTTAAACACATGAAAGTTACATCTTAAAGATTGACAACATTAAAATTTATTTCATATGAGATATAACTACTTAAAGTTTTCTACAAAAATGCCCCTGTCCTTTCAAAAATTGCCCAAGGGACATTCATACATATTAAATTACGTATAGATTAAATTACTTTGCAACATATTTTTGATTTCTATTATTCGGATTTTCAGGGATAGTCATAGCTAACCGTCCATCAACTATCAAAGGTTTTAAGTAATTTTTTATAAAATTATTTTTATCCTTTAACCCTATATACTCTTGTATCTCTATGCGTGTTCTCGGTTCACTGCAAAAAACAAGAATAGTTGTAAATATATCTTTCGTGTTTTCTGTGGTGTTTCTGTGGTGTTTCTGTGGTGTTTCTGCAGGGGAGCTTGGTTCGATTATTTGTTCTGATATAGGTAATATCTGCTTAAAAATATCTTCTTCAATAAATTCAGGTTCTCCTCCAGAGTAAATCTTTAAATATTTATTCACATTTTTAACACCGGAACCAAGTTCATCAGCAAGGCCTATTTCCCTGAAGAATTTTGCAATTGCCGGGTTTTTCGGATACGGAGAAAATGATTCGGCATCAATAATACCAAAACCATTAGGTTTATTTGCGTTTTCAGTACGGACACAGTCTTTTTCTATTATCAGTTTCGCCGGATAAGCATTTGAAAACTCACGATGAATAAGAATGTTTGAACAAATTTCGCGGAATATCTTATTTCTGACGTTTATCCTCTGATCCCCTTCAAGATAAAACTTATCATCAAGATGCTTGCCCACAAATTCCATCAACTTGTAATAGCTATTTATGAGATTATCTGTAACTATTTCCCTATCATCATATCTGTCTAAATTCTTTCTCCTTACAATCGCATCCGTCTTATAGTGCGGCAAAGCAGAAAAAATCAAATCAGGCTTACCCAAAAGTAAAATTCCGGCAAGGGTTAATCCCTCTTCGCCAGACATTGGATCCCGGCGGTACAGATTTGCGCTTTTCAAGAGTTCTATATCCGTCATACTTTCCCACAAATGTTCTCCGCCTGCTCGATTGTGCGCCATAACACGAACTTTTGAAAATGTTTCTTTATCTAAATCATCAATTGTTGCATAAGGAAAAACTTTAAGTTCTGTAAACAGATTATACTTACGATTATAAAGTTGTGCCACAAGACCAGTGTTGTTTGTAATATTAAAATCACCATCTTCGTTTCTGTCGAAGATTTTCCCTGCAGTTCTGTGCACATCAGGAGTTGTTGGAATTTGAGCATATAAAACAACTTTTCCGTCAATCTCATATTCCTGAAGTTGCGTGTAGAATGTTGGATTTATCTTATCAGGATTGTTCATCTGTGTAACAAAGTTCTTTTTGATTTTATCGACACAGTCTCTATCAATTCCGCAAACTACCCCATCATCCTCAACACCCAACAACAAATGCCCACCAAATCTATTGAGCATAGCACAAACAGACTCAAAGATATCTTTATTCAACTTTCTTTTTGACTCTTTAAACTCTACAATTAATCCTTCTCCTTGTTCAAGCAATTCCTTTATATCAACCATAACAAAGTACCTCTCTTAAATTATTACTCCATTAAACATAATTACTTTTTCTTCCGATTACATATTGCATTGCTTTCATATATTATAACACCATTGGTTAGATTTTACAATAGTGCATATAAAGATTCATTTCTATATCGTCTACTTTGTCTACTCATTGCTTTATTACAATCTTAGCTTTACTCACTCTTTGCTTTTGAGTTTATTCGTCTGCTCACTTTTATCACAGATTTGTTTTTTGAACCGTTGCTTTTACCCCCTGCTTTCTACATCTGGGGAGATTTTTGCCCAAAAACCGCCTTCAAACCCGCATCGTCACTGGGTTTTCATATATCTTTTTTACCCCTGTTTTTATGCGACATATTTTGTGACATGAAAATCTATGGATTTTATGGTTGCCCATAGAGGTCATAATTGACTTCTGCCCGATAATAATGGTCTAAAGTTTCGTATGAATTATACAGTGTTGTTAAGAGATAGCTTCTGATATTTTTAACCTTGGTTGTATTCTTTTGCAGGCATTCTATAACATAATTGATATGCTCTGAATCAAGTTTTAAAAGTCTGCTTTTAACAATCTCTTTAGGAACTTTGTCTTGGTTTATATCAAGATATTCTCTGCCGGAGCAGATTGCATCTAGCATTATTTCAACCATGCCACCAATATCCGCATTGGGATTATTCTCTACCAGAATGTCATAATCGATATTGTCTTTGATTAATTCTTCATACTGCTCTCTTTCTTCAATTGCATCCTCTTGTTTCTTTTGATAAGATAAGATAGGATTGATATTGTTAAAATCAGTATTATTAATCTCAGTATTATTATATTTATTATTACTACATTTTGAATTTCGAAAGTCTTGACTTTCGCTTTTCAAAAGTTTAGAATTTTGATTTTCACAAGTCTTGTTTTTTGATTTGGGAAAGTCTTGACTTTTGATTTCCGAAAGTCTGGGGCTATTATTAGACAAAGTTACGATTTTAGGATCGTCTAAAGTACCCTCAAGAATAAATCCCTTCATATATTCTTTAGAGTCTTTATCTACAAATCTCTCGTCATAGGTAATAGTTTCTTCTTGTATTTTTTCATCATTTTCCGGCTCATCATCGTAATTTACAGAGGTATATTTCATAACATAAATTCTTGCAGGTTTACCTTGTCCGGACTTCTTTCTGTGAATCAAGCCACAGCCTCTCACATCATCAAGCTCTGCAATTATTTTTGTAGCTTTCTGAGATGCAATTCCGAACACCTCCATAACTTCTTCAATCGAAAAGTATATGTACACTCTCTTTTCTTCATCAACCATGCCATTTTTTCTGGACAGAGACATTCTGTTCAAAAAAAGTGAATAAAGCAGTTTAGCATCAGATGATATTTTTGAAAAGCGTTTATCTGTAAATAGCATTTGAGGAACTCTGTAAAACAAATATTGTTCCGCTTCATTTTCATAATAATATTCAAGTTTATTTACGGCGTTTGTCACATTTATCATCTCCTTCGCAGTATTTTTTATATCATTTATTCTCCAAACATGTCAGTATAACTGAACAGGCAATATTCTACATTGTCAGCCTCTCCGAAATACTCTTGCAGATATGGCAGCTGAAAGAAGAAATGAATTATCACAACTTTTTGTTCTTCTTCATCCAGAAGTTCTTTAACCTGCTTCATTACCGCAAGATTGCAGGTAGTAGCATTTACAACAACTGTACCGTCCTCTGCTTTGTCATAATATCTGTAATACTTATTTTTAATTGAAAAACACTCTCTGATGCGTCTTTCTATCTCATCACGGGTTGATTTGTTTATAAAGCATTTAATCTGCTGTGGGCCAAATTTTGAGCTGTCAACAAAATAAATATTATCATAGTGACCTCTTGTGTCAAAAACACTTTTTATACTGCTTTTTGTAGCTAGTAAGTTGCCGAAAGTATACATATTCTTCCCAACAAATATCATTTTTGCATACGCCTCATGATTTTTGTTTAACTCCCACTGGAATGTTTGTCCTGCTCTGAAGAAAAAGCTCTCCTCCACTTTGTTTTCCCATTTAAAAACACCATCAGCAACATTATATATTATATAAACATCTGGATGTGAATATATAATACCTAACGCTCTTGATGTTCTGGCATTCATAAATAACCCTGCCGATTTTAATTCCGCAGATGAATAAAACTCCGCTGTGTTTTTCTCTATGCAATAGTCTGATAAGTCTGTATTGTCTGCTCTGGTAAATCCATAAGTATTTTTCATAAGAGTTTTTTTATCAGGGAATATTTTTACGTCTGCCATATTGAGCATAAGAAGAACTTCTCCAAGTCTGTGATAACGTTCCCGTCTGTAATCATCATTTCGTATTTTGTTTGTGGAAGAAGCACCAATAAAACAATCCGAAAATCTTTCCGGGAAATTAGTGCTTAAATAGTTTTTGCATTTTGGTGTTAATCTTAAATATTTTTCAAAACAATATTTGTACACTTTTATAAACCCATTTGAATTAAGTCTGCTAATTGTTTTCCTTATGTACTCTTTTCCGTAATCGAGCTTATATATCTCGTCTGTTCTTATCTCGCCTGCAAGTCCGATAAGGCTTACAAGTCTGTATTCTATCGTATCCTTTTTAATCATAACTGAATTTTCCTCCTTGTTTTTGTTTTAACCTAAGTTTTCTAAATTACGGTCTTTTTTCAAGGGAGAAAAAGCCATCAAATGCTTATTTTAACGACTTTTTCTCCGCATCATAAAATTTTTTCAAAAAATCGCTGTTTTGGGATATGGATTTTTAAGTATTTTATTTGTTTTTACTATGGTCCAAAAAGAATGCTCCAAAGCACCTTTCAGGCATTACATAAACCTTTGTGTGATTGTAATCACCCTCGCGTGAAATTTGACATAGACTTAAATAATTATCACTGTCATCAGGCACAACAAAGCTTGAAATTGCATCAATAACTTGTTTCACTTCTTTGTTGTCATGGTCGCCTCTTCGAATATTTTTATTGCTTTTATCATAAATAAATTCAATACACATCATAGCCTTTTCATTTATGAAAACCTCTTTGCTTTTCGAAAAGTTTTCCATTGCAAAGAACAAAGGCTCAAATAGGAATTCTGCTTTAGCTTTTGCTTTTGTTGGCAAAATCATTGGGAGAGTTACCTCTAAAATCCCACCTTTTTTCTGTATGGTGATACCCATACTGTCGGCACACTTAATCAGAATCTCCTTTTTGGATTCTTGTTTTACATTTGCCATAATATCTCTTAGGGCACACATAAAACATTCTGCAATGTATTCAAGCTCCGGATAATTTTCATCTGTTATTAGTCTTCCAATCTTATCAATGTACCTCAGAAGTTTTGCAGCATCTACCTCATGTTTGGGTGTGTGTTTTTTGAACTTTACCAAATCGTTTTGAATCTGTTCAAAATCCATTTCCGGCTTTACGTTATTAGTGTTAATTCTGTTATAGGTCATTTTTATCTCCTCCATTATTCTGAATATTTTTCTATCTCATACGGAAGCTTTAAGTTTTCCATGAAAGTATACATTTTAGTTTCTTTTGTCGCTTTATTTCTTACAGTCAGTCTGAAAGTAATTTCATCACCATCCTTGGGTTGATATGCGCTCATAGCCTCTCTGGTTGTGTAAAATACTCTTGAGATTGAGTAGATGGTTTTATAACTGTTTGTACAGGATACAAAATTACATCTTGAATATTTCTGCCATCCGTTGATTGCACCTTCGTCCTGCTCGTAGGTATTAAACTGCACAGGATTTAAAAAATCAATTTTGAATTCGTAATCACCGCTACGCTCAAAATCTCTGTAATTATTTATATCAATCCAGAGCAATCTCTTGTCTGAAATGCTCTTTGGATAATTTACAGTAATCTCGGATTCTGGAAATTCTGCTACATCCTTCGGCGATGTGATAACAACTGTTGAAGTTTTCTCATTCCAGTTGACTGTACATCCTAAAAGTTCAGAAATAAATCTTATAGGAACCATTGTTCTGCAGTCTTTTAAAATTCCGTATGTATCCATAACCATCATTTCACCGTTTAAGTATGCCATTGGCTGATAAACTGTATAACGGATTTCATCGCTGTTTTGTTTAATAACCGCAGTACGAGTTTCATTTTCCCAATCTACCAGAGCGCCAAGTGCCTCCGATACAAATCTGATTGGTACTAATACTCTGTCCCGCTGATCAATAAACGGTTTTGCATCAGGGAAATAAATTTCATTCCCGTCAAGTGTTACTTTTACATTTGTCTGTGCTGATACATTCACGCACATTGCCATCATTACAACCATTAATAAAATACTTACTGCCTTTTTCATAAGTCACCACCCCTTTCTATTATTCAAACACAATTTGTTTCTTTAAGTACAGATTCACAATTGCCTCAAGCACTTTAGTTTTATCTCTTGAAAATCTCGTGTAGTTACCAAGGGAGTCCATATCCTCATGCTCCTCATAGGCAAGAGGAACAATATCTTCTTCAGACTTTATCTCCCACAGTTTTTTATCACTGATACGGATAAGCTCTGCTCCTGAAACCTTAAGCCTTTTTGAAAAACCGACAATCTGTTTCTCAAGGTCTTTCAGTTCAAAATCATACATAGCCTCTCTGCATTTATCAAAGGGAACTCCATTAATAAGCATAACTCCAAACATCATTGCTCTTTTAAATACATTAACAGTTCCAAGAGGTACCACATACAAATCCTTTACCAGATTGTACAGTGCATCAACCGCAAGATAATCTGACTTTGATGCCACGAGGTCTCTGGTTTTAAGTCTTGAAAGTGTCTGCTCAAAAGAAACATCTAAGTTCAAATTGTATTTCCTCATTCTTCTTTCAAACTCCGCCTTAAGAGTTTCCTTATTTAAAACATTCCAATGCAAACTTGTCCATAAAATGAATTCTACTTGTGAAAGCGCTTTTTCTTCGACCTCTGCCACAACAATCGGCACTCCGTTTCTTACTACCAATTTTCCTTTCGTTACAAAATATTCAACCATTTTTTAATCCTCCAATTTTTTCAAAATCTTCAATGTGTGTTTTTGATTTTCGAATTATGCTAAAGTAGTATGGACTTATCAAAAAATCCAACAAGTCTTCTTTAGCTACGCAAAACCTCCTTCTGACAATAACTCCAAGTATTTTTCCACTGTTAATCCAGGTCCTTATCGCTTCCCCGCTATATCCCGTAATCTCCATAATATCATTTGAGGTAATAAGGTCAGCAGATGATTCAAGCTTGTCTTCATAATATTTCTTAATCCTCTTTTGATACTCACCGGGCAATTTGTTTTTTAATTCTTTTTCCTGAAGATAGCGGTATGCTTCCTCAATCGGAATCTTGTAAAAATGCAATAATCCTTCTCGACATTTTACAAATTCAACTTTTCGATTTTTCATCAGCTTGTATCCTGTCGACTTAGAAATTCCGCAAAAATCACAAAATTCCGCTTTTGTAAGAAACTTTTTGTCCGAAAACTGTGCCGAATACATATTTTTACATCCTTTTTATACGTTTTCAATGGTAGATGGTCATCTGTTCCCAAAAAGTTCCCAAAAACTTTCTGAAATTTGATTCTTTATAAATTTTTCATAAAATATTGTTCCAAAGCATCTTTGCACACAAAAAAACGGCTCAAACCCGCATTTTACACGAATTTAAACCGTTTTTATCTATAATTATTTTCAAACATTTTGCATTCATTTTCGCTATTGTTACAACATCCAACAAAATTGGAAATCGTGTAACGGCTAATACCCGTTCGAGGGTTCGAATCCCTCCCTCTCCGCCAAAAACAAGCGGTAATTTCTATCGAAATCACCGCTTGTTTTCATACTCCTACACTTTTATATCCAAATTATTTTTTTGATAAGAGTTAAGAGGAAATTGTGAAAAGATAAAAGTAAAAACCGGCATTACTCTATCGAATAATGCCGGTTTTTGGTGGAGGGAGATGGATTCGAAATTCATTCTATGGGCTCTATATAAGATTATTTTGAATTATCTAAAACCTTGTAAAACCCTTATGTATCAAGGCTTTCAAGCTTCTTGTGACCATAAAATTCTTCGACCGCCCATTACACCTGAAAATAGGATTTTAAAGAAAAAAGCTACGTTTTAGCTACGTTTTTTGAGCATACGCATCTGTTATATTGCAAGCACTGATTTCACCCAATCAAATCTAAACCTTAAGCACACACCGGACTATGTAATCCCGTATTTATCCACCTTCTTGTTTCCCTATTAATTTTCTCAACTTGGTATGTTCGGTCAATGCTACATCTTCGACTGCAACTACACATTGGTAGCCATTCACCATAGAGCATTGATATATAATAAAAACGCCTCCCCATAGAACGAAAGAGGTGCCTTTACCCAATACAGTAGCCGAATACTGTACTGTTAGGATGTGATTTATGTCATTACCCTGATGTCATTTATTTATATTATCGCTTTTCCTGTCAGATGTGGGGATGCTTTTGAAATAACATTTAACAGGAAAATTTGATAAATAAACACTTAATATAATTTTCTAAACATTTTATGGCTCATTCTTCCAAAGAAGTGCCGCACCGATTATTCCTGCATCGTTACCAAGTGTCGCAAGACAAGCATCTGACTGCTTTTTACCGAAACGGGCAAATGATTTGTTTTTAATCATCTTTTTGACAGGTGCAAGAATTTTTTCACCTTCATGACTTACTCCACCGCCTACGCACACAATTTCAGGCTGGAATATATTTACTATATTCACAATGCCTTCCGCAAGGTAGCTGAGATAGTTTTTAACAACTTGTTTTGCGGCTTCATCCTTTGCCTTAAACGCAGTTCGTCCGTCAACATTTGATAGCTTATTGTTACAGATAGCCCACATTTCGCTGTTTCGGTTTTCCTTCATAGCCTTTTTAGTCTGATGAATCAAAGCAGTAGCCGATGCGTATGATTCAAAGCAGCCTCTTCTTCCACAAGTGCATTTTTCACCATTAAGATGCATCACCATATGTCCGATTTCTGCGCCTTTGCCGTAAGCACCGCGAATCAGACGACCGTTTTCCACAATACCGCTGCCTACACCTGTACCAAGAGTAATCATAACCATATTATTTGTATCTTTGCCGCATCCTGCTAAAAACTCGCCCCAGGCTGCAGCATTTGCATCATTTTCAACATAGATTTTCTTTGAAAGCGCCTTTTGCATATAATCGACTATGGGAACATCATAAAATCCAAGATTATTTGAAAACTCTACTATGCCGTCATCTGTATTAATTGCTCCGGGGCAACCTATGCCAACCGCTTCAATATCAGTTTCAAAGTTCAGTCCACTTTCTATTGCCGCATCTATAGCACACTCAGCCATATCATCAAAGATTTCGTTGTAAGCCCTTGATGCATTCGTTTTTCTTTTTGCACGGCCATAGATTGTGCCATATTCATCCACAACTGCCGCCGCAATATTTGTTCCGCCAAGGTCTATGCCCACATAATACTTTGGCGGATTTGTTGTCAGCAATGCTGTAACTTTTCCCGATAATGTATACTCTCCCAGATTAGCAGGAATAAATACAGTTTGTCCTGCTGTCAGGGTTTCAGTGTATCCTTCGCAGGAAATCTCAGCCTTACCTTCTGTTACCACAAGTGCGTGGTAACTCTTTTCGTCAGCAACAAAGGTTTTGCTGCCTTTTAACTTTACTTCTTTTACCGCAAAATACTCGCAACTGCCTAAAAGTCTTGTTCCATCAGAGCAAACAGGGATTTTTCTTGCAGTTATCCTTTTGCAGTTTGAGGCTTTAACGCCTTTTTCAATATGCAATTCACGTTCTTTACCGTCTTTACCTTTTCTGCCATAATCGTATAATCTGTATGTAACATTGGAATTCTGCTGAATTTCAGCAATGATATTCCCCTTGCCTATTGCGTGAATTGTTCCTGCTTCAACAAAAAACACATCACCTTTTTTAGAATTTACAGCATTTAACACACTTTCAACAGTTTTGTTCTGTATCTCCTTTTGGAGACTAGATTTGTCAATATCTTCCGAAACGCCAAAGGTTATTTTTGCCCCCTTTTCAGCCTCAACAACATACCACATCTCGGTTTTGCCGTTTTGGCCTTCCCATTCCTTTGCCTGCTCATCATTGGGATGCACTTGAATGCTTAATTTTTCTGCCGCGTCAATAAATTTGATGAGTATAGGCAGTTCATTTGTCTTGCAGTATGTTCCAAGAATGTGTGGATTTTTCTCTATAACAGAAGCAAGAGTTTCACCGTTAAATTCACCGCCGTCAATTGTGCTCAAGCCATCCTTATGACAACTAAGTTCCCAGCTTTCAGCTACAGGTGAAATGTCTGTTTTTTTGCCATATTCAGTTTTTAGTTTTGTTCCGCCCCAGATATAATCCTTATAGGCAGGTGTTAATTTTAATGGTTTCATTGTTTGCGGATATACCAGAATATATCATTGTCCTTTCTGAAATATACTATTTATCCCGTACAACATAAATACGATCTAGATAAATTGTGTTAGGATGCTCTGTGCTTCCGCCATATGCCTCACCCACAAATTTTATCCGCACGTAAACATCATATTTCTCTGCGGGAAGCACCATAGAAACAGCACTTAAATCTATTGTAAATTCTTTTGGTCCGAATATGGTAAACATACAGTCTGAGGCGGATGAAACATTTCTGATTCCGCTCAGTTTGTAAAGCGAATATTCATCCGGCTTAAGATCTTCGAGATAATAGTATTCAGTATTATAAGGGTGGGGGTCTCTTATCTCAGTAGACCTTTTTGCGCTCAAAGGCATAGGATTATCTATCTTATCGCCTCTGCCTGAGATTTTATATTTGCGCTTTTCAAGCTCAGGCATTTTATCCAAATCCAGTCTTAAAGCAACACCATCCATCGCTTCCTTATCCTCTGCAATGTATGCCATTTTTCCTTTTTGATAGGAAAATCCGTCTTCTTCATCGTAGCAGGATAATTTACTTACAGCAAGCTGATATACATCATCGGGATTTATTTGTGCCAATTCGGGAGGAAGGGCAACATTGTCATCATCTTCACGATGTAGCATAATAGTTTTTCTGCCCAAATTCAGCCGAGTTTTTGCGTCCTCGCACTCCTTTGGATATACAAACTTTCTTTCTAATATGTCAAATACCTCCAGAGCTCTGTCTGCTGCTTCCTGGCGTGTAATGCCTAAATCAATTCCCTGGTCCTTGGCAAGTCTTTTAAAATCATTATATCTTACTGCCGTTACCTTGTCTAAATCCGAGCGAAGCATTTTAACACGTTCGGTACGCTCCGGGCTGTCCTTTACGTTGTCTAACGCTTTGGTAAACAACTCATTGCCTTTGATAACAATATCCAAATCAATATAATTGGTGTTAGTGGTGGAATAATGAAGGGTCACTCTCGGTTCATATTTTTCACAAGCATCACGGAGCAGATAAAGATATTCTTTTACATAATCTCCGGCAGCACCGTAATACTTATAAACAAAGTCATCTAATAAACCGCCGAAATCAGCTGTAGGATTTTCCATTAATTTAGCGGTAAGCCAGTTCTGCATTGTCCACATACTGTTTTCCATTTCCTCATGGCTTTCAATAAATGTACCATTTATTCCGTATTTGTGATATAATTTGAAATTCTCTTCCATTTTAAACAGTATTGGCAGCGGATAAAAGGGGAACTGATACATATAATAATCCTGTATGTTTAAGCGTGAACCGTTTTTGCGGCACAGCTCTGCCCATTCCACCAAAAGTCTTTTTTGATATGTATTGTGTCTGTGATTTAATCCGTGCAAAATATCAGTGTTTACGTCGCACAACCTGATATATACATTTTTTGCAGGCATAGTTCCGTCCTTGGGCGGCTCGCGGTAGGCAGAATATGCGGGGGTATCAAGCATTGTTCCGGGACTTTCCTTTGCAACCTCTGCAGCAATAGTGTTTATAAACTTTAATATATGGCCTATCATTCCTGATTTCTCAACAGACTTGCGGCATTTTTCACATTGGCAATGATATCCGAAATCACCAAGGGTAATGCCATAAGAAGTCGGTTTGTTGATACCTAATTTTTCAGCAGATTCGTTATCTTGTTTAACCGCCTCAAGAACCTTCTTGCACATTTCCTTAGCCATTTCCTCGTTCGAAAGGCAAAGCTGGCCGCCCGAATTGCGTTCCTTATACTTCTCGTCCCAGGCAAACCAATCGGGATGCTCTTCAAAATATTCCTCGGCAGGTATGTAAAGAGGCATTGTGTGACTACGGTGGGGGCCACCTGAATAAATAAATCCTCCAACCTTTCTCGCCGTATCAATTCCCCAGCCCATAATGTCTTTTTTAGGTATATCACCGTGATTTCTGTTTCTCACAAGGAACCGTAAATCGTGTACGGCATAGGTTGTGGAAATCTGACGGAGCCTGATTTCAGGCTCGCCAGTCATAAAGAAATCTTCAGGAATTGCAACCGTGCTTTGTTTGGGAATATATTCCTCCCACTCATTCCACCATCTTACACCTAAATAATCTTCAATAAAGTGATAAACACCATATAATGTGCCTCGGTCCTTTGCACAGGTGCCGCCGCTTATAATAATGCTTCCGTTGTCAGCCTTTATGTACCACTCTTCATTACCAGCAGTTTTAATGCCGTTACGGTCTGCATAATCTGTGTATCCGATATAAATACCTTTTCCGTCAAAGCTATCCTCGGATACAACCTCAAACACCGCTCCACTTACTTTTTCAAGATACTCGCTCAATTCTTCCGCTGCAAATTTTTCAATCTCTGTCACATTTGTCGGAATTACAATGGTCAAAAACGCCTTGTTGTCTTTAGCCACCAAAATGTTGTCATTCATTTGATTTTTCTCCCTTTTATAAATTTTTAAATGCTTTAACCCATTCCTTAGCAATCAAACCGTGTCCTGCAGTAGTGGGATGTACGCCATCTACTGTCCAGAATTCTACAGATGCCGATTTCAGTGCCTCGTCAAAAACATCCTGCAAAGGAATTGTAGGCAAGCTGTGATGCTTTGCTAACCGCTTTACCGCTTCGCGTCTTTTTTTGACCTCGTCGTTAAAATATTCCCAATTTTCTTCTGTGGCTGTATAACGGAGCAAAAACGGTTCTAAAAGTATAATTTTAACATCCGGCAATGTCGCTTTGGTTTCATTTAGCAGCATATCATATATAATCTCGAATTTTTCTACCTCTACACCGTTTTGTGCCATTATTTCGTGCCACACATCATTTACACCAATCAAAATACTCAGATAATCAGGCTTTAAATTTAGGCAATCTATTTTCCATCTGGCATATATGTCCAACACTCTGTTGCCGCTGATTCCGCGATTATAGGTTTTATATTCACCGGGATATGAATATCCCAGTTCACCTGTCACCATATTGGCATAACCCATACCCAAAGAATCCTTATTTTCACGGCTTCTTGCCACATCGGTTATAGAATCTCCCTGAAATAAAATTGTTTTCATCTGTTTTTTCCTCCATTAGTTTACTTATCAATTTTTGTTTCTCTGACAATTCTCTTATCGGTAAAAACATCGGTTTCGTCGGTGCTTTTTGTTGAAAATTCTGACACAACCGCCCCTTGTTCTCCTGCCTGAAACCAATGCAAAGTTTCGGGCATAATGGTATATTGCTCGCCGGGATTTAAAACTACTTCGTGGTATACGGTTGTATCGGTTTCGGGCAAAACGGCTTTTATATCATCTTTTCTGCCTTCGCCCTCTACATAAAGATAAACCTTGCCGTATCTGCATCTGAAGGTTTCTTCCTTTCCTTCGTTTCCGTTGGTCCCTATGTGCTTATGCTCAGGGCAGGTCTGTTGCGGCAAAAGAACCATTTCCTTTGCACATACCCTGTCGGTATTTATGTATACGCAAAGCTGAAGACCTACCTTTTCAACCATACCCAAATTAAAATCTGCAACCTCAATTTCCTCGTCAGGTCTGACAACTATCCCTGCCAGCCTGTAATACTCTCTTGCCGATTCCGCCATTTTCTCGTACTGCTCTTTTCTCATATAAACACCTTCTTTTGTCTGTTATATCACTTGGTTTTAACAATTATAAAGCGTTCAAAGTATAATGCATCCTCATCATCAGCACTTCCGCCATAGAACTCGCCCGTTGCCTTCATAGAGATATAAATATCACATTCCTCAAAGGGCATAAGCTTGCATATCTCGCTGACATTAACCGAAATATCACGCTGATTAATGATATAGAGCACAAGATTTGATTTTGGTGTAATGCCCTTTACGCCTTCTAACTTATAAAGGTGATATTTATCTGTAACAATATCTTCTTTATATACGTCAAGCTTTGCATCATAAACCTTTTCCTCGGTATTCTTGATTTTCACAAAGAATGACAAGGGCTGTGGCATCGCAGCATCGGCTGTAGTTACCGCATATCGCGACTGACACTGAGCACTCATATCCTTTCTTGAAAGTTTGAGCACCTTATCAACCAAAGCGCCGTCATCTTCGATTATTGCCTCGCCTGTCTTTCCGTCAAAAAATCTTATAATGTTTTTAGCATAAATATCTGTTATGTCAGCAGGGTTTATATGTGACAGTTCCGCAGGAAGAGGAAATTTCTCATCGGTTCGCTTTGCCAAATCTTTATATATGCCGATATCTCTTTTAACTGTTTTTGAAACAGCCTTATGGCGATATACCCCATCACAGTCAAAGGCGTATATTCTTTCAAAAGTCTTAACAGCATTTATTGCCTCGTTCGCTAATTCTCCCAAATCATAGTCAAATTCTTCCCCTTTTGCTTTTTTTGCATTTTTAAATTCCCAATATCGTGCAATCATCACATTAAGCAGACCCAGCTTTGCAATACGCACACGGGATGACAAAAGTTTATCGCCCTCAACAGCTTTTTCGGCTTTTGCAAATATCTCTGTTCCTTTTTCCACAAGCTCAAGTGTTGCATAATTCCACAAGGTCACAGGCTCGTCAAGACGCATTGCAAAATTTGATTCAACAGCAATTTCATTTGTCATATCAAGGTATTCTTTAATATACTTATCTGCTGCTCCGTAATAATTCTTTAAAAATGTATTGATAAGAGTTTCGCCATCAAGGGTGGGGTCTTCAATTATACGGTTTAATACCCATTGGTCAAGAGCCCAGAAATCTCGGGGGCATTCTGTCTCGTTTTCAACCATATATCCTTTAACACCCTTCGCATATGCCATTTTAACATTTTCAATAATTCTGTATACCTGTGGCATAGGGCAAGACGGATACATATGAAGCAGGTAATCCCAGATAACAAGAGGACTGTTATTTATACTGCACAGCTTTGACCATTCTTTAATTCTTCGCAAGGAGCCGGCATTCACCGGATGGTTAATGCTGTGCAGACTCGACTGGGGAATATCGGCATAGCGAATCATCACATTTTTCTCGGGAACAGTATCATCAAGAGGCGGCTCAATATACCTCATATACGCCAGAGTTTCAAGCAATACGTCAGGATGAATTTTTGCCACATCCTTGGCAAGACGATTAACAAATTTAAGTGCATATCCCGATATGCCTGCATTTTTTATTGTTTCTTTACATTTTGGGCACTCACAAGTGAATGGCTTATCTGCAAATGAAATTGAATAAAAACAGGGTTTTTCGGTGTTGGTTTCCTCAGACTTTTTATTCTCGGCTTCTATATTATCAAGCAGCTTTTTAAGCATCTCCTGATAAAGACCTTCATTGCTAAGACAAAGCTGACCAAAATCAATTCTTTTATCTAAAACTTCATTATATGCCCACCAATCAGGATGCTCGTCAAAATAAACCTCTGCAGGAAAATACAACGGGAAGGAATGAACATGATGGGGAGGGCCAAAAGGTATGGCCCCGCCAAGGGCTTTTACATCTTCACGGAAGGCTCCGCCTTCAATTCCATCGTCACCTATAATGTTCATTCTGTTGCGAGCCTGACACACAAAATCCTTGTGTGTAAAGGTTTCGATTATTTTACGATGAGGAACCGCCGGTGTTTTATTATCATAAATATCGCCGGGTACACTAAAGTCAGAAATCCGGGGAACATATTCCTCGGCATAGCTCCACCAATGAACACCAAGATAATCCTCCAGAAAATGATAAACGCTGTATGCAACACCTCGGTCGCAATTATCAAGACCACCTGTTAAAACGATATTTCCGTCTATGGCCTTGATTATCCAGTTTTCTTTGGAGTTTCCCAAAAGACTGTTCTTTTTTGCATACTCTGTATGTCCAACATAGATGACAGTACCCTCTGCCTTACTCTCTTCCACTATTTCAGCCATTGCACCTGTTGCCTTTTTTATGTATTCCTGCAGTTCTGCAGAAACAGTTTTTTCAACCAATGATGCGCTGTCAGGAACTGCAATTTTAAATTCTGCTTTTTTGTTAATTACCAAAGATATGTTCATAATTTTCTCCTCCATTAAAAATTAAATATTGTCGGTTTGTTTATTTCCCCAAGGCGCAACAACTCCAAATAGTTTTGATGCAAGGGCAAACATAAAGTAATAATCGCCATAGGTTGAATATAAATCTCTGCCGTTTGAACGGGTCAGCATACCCGGATTGGTTTCATCTGTATCCATATACTCATTTACAAGACTGTCAAGAGCCGCATCAACATATTCGGCAAATCTGTCATTTTTGCACATAGTATTGATTAGTTCAAAGCCACAGCACATAATTGCCGCCGCAGAAGTATCAACATTATAGATTTTATTTTCAGCCTTGGTTTCGTCCCAATGTGCGCCTTTGCCCCTTACGTTTGTGCAGCATTTTGCAGGCATATCCTCGGGAAGCCTGAAATCCCACACGGGGACAGGGCTTTCCTCAAGGCAATCAAGGTATTTTTCGCCCACCTTTGTTGCTATATCCAGATATCTTTCATTTTTGGTATAAGAATATGCCATAGCAAGTCCATACACAAGCCACGCCGTACCGCGTGCCCAATGTGAGCCGTTGGCAAAACCGCAGGAATTTGCTTCAACCTTTGGTTTTCCTGTTTCGGGGTCAAAAAACCACGCGTGTGCCACCGAATAATCCTCTCTCACAAGAGTATTGATTATAGTATCCAGATGGCTGTCTGCCACTTCACGATAAAAATAGTGTCCTGTTTCCTTCCAGGCCCAATACAAAAGCGAAACATTCATCGAGCTGTCAATAATCATACGCCAGTCAGGATTTTCCATATTCATAAGCGACCACGCTTCAATAAAATGGCCCTTGGGACGGTATCTTTTTGCCAATTCCTCGGCAGCTCTTATTGCGGTATCTCTGTGCTGGGTATCGCCCGTCTGCTGATACATATGAACACTGTACGGAATATATAAAAATCCTAAATCGTGCATTGTCTGAGTAAAAAACGCAAATACCTTGTCGTGATATTCGCCTTTAAATCTGTTTGCCCACGTTAAAGCCTCTTTATCATTTGCCGTTTCATACACAAGGGGAGCAAATCCTGTTATCATTGAGGTAAGCCAGATGCCCTTTGTTGTAACAAAATCATAATTAGGGTAGTTTTCATAATAATTGCCGTTTTCACTTTCGGACGGTTCAAAAAGCTTGCCGTTGAATCTTTCAAAGTGTACCTTTGCTTTTTTGCAACAAATTTCATAAGCCTCTTTATATGTCATTTGCTTTTTCATAGATAAATTACCTCCGTTTTAATACTGGTTGTGCCTTTATTAAATTTATATTTTATAGCTTTTAATTTGGTTTCGGGATGCATAAGATTGCTGTTTGGTGCGCAGGACATCAGAATCTTCTCTCCGTCACCATTTATATCCCCTGCGCCATCAGGTGTGGCAAAAGAACAATCATAAGCCGTAATATCATCATCTGTCATAACTGTGTGACGTCTTATATGTCCTGTTTCTGTTGGAATTATGGTGGTTTCAACCTCAACCCCTGAAAGCGGCGACCATTTTGAATAAATTTCTCCGCTATCCGAAATTTCAACAGCCATACACTTTCTTCTTACATAACACATATTATCCCGAACGAACGCCAATGTGCTGTCACAGCCCGAATTTTCCACTCCGAAATATGAACGCGGAACGCAAAAACCATACTTTGAGCTGTATGCAAATTTGGAGTATTTTTCCGCAACGTGCATAGGATTCCATTCTGCCCATTGCCCTGCCGTCAAGCCCACAACGTAACCATTTATTCGCTGAATAACCATATTTGCTTTCTTGATAATATGAACATCATCAAGCTTGGGTAACGGCAACACTTCTGCCTTGAAAAAGGGATGTTCGTCATCCAAAGCCAATATCAAAAAGGATTTCAAAGCCCAATATGGCGAGCCAAAAGCATTGTATTCCTCTGACATACATAAATTGGGGTAGGCATATCCTATCGAAAGAATCCCGCCGTTATCAAAAATATCTTTTTCAAGCCACCACTCTATATTTCTTGAAATTATTCCCTTCATCACTCCCATAGGGAAAGGTTCAATTCCCACATACACACAGGCGCTCCAAAAGCAGCACTGTGCAAAGCGGTATGTCATAGACCTGCCGAATGCCAAGGCCGAGCCGTCATCGCTAAAGTAATATATAAAATCCTTCGCAAATTGTTCTGCCCTTTTTTTCATAACCCTGCTACGTTTAGGGTCATCCTTTTCCATCACCTTGGCATATATAAGGCTGTAAAAATGTATAGCAAAAGCAATATAATAATCTATCTGCTTGGATTTTCCGTCGGTGTACCAGCCGTCACCTATATAAAAGCTCTCAATTCTTTCAAGTAATTTTTCCACAACCTCACGGTTATAAGGCAGTCCAACAGTCTTAAAGCCGAGATTTACGATAACGGGAAACAGATTCCAGTTATTGTCGGAGGGTTTAACCTCATTTACGCAGTTAAGCCAGTTATAAAAGCTCCTCTTTTCATCTTTGCTTAAAGGCTCCCATATTTTGTCGGGGGCAAGAATTAAAGCAAGACCCATAGCAGCAGTTTCAACCATTCGCTGGTCAACGTGGCCTATTTCTCCCCAATATTCCTCGTGATCGAGGTTTGTGCCGTTTGCTATGCCTTTAAGATAAATCTCTTTAAAATCATTGTCGCAACCGCCTCCGCACCAAAACGGAGCAAGTCCCCATAAAATTCGTGCAAAGCCTTCCATCAAAGCAATGTCACTTCCATAAAAAACACCTGTGCTGCCACATTTTATGCCCGCAGCACCTTTGGTGTAATATTTTTTTACAGGTTCAACAATCTTTTGAAAACATTCCTGAAAATCTTTTTTTGTATTTAGCATACTTTATTTTCTCGCTTTCTGAAAATCACCAAAATAATTTGTCATTACCCTTTAATTTATAAATTGCCTCAACAAAGTAATAATCTCCGTAGATAATTGGTTTATGTACGCCCTTGCCGTGACATTCCGAACCATTTTGCAAAATACTCTGCTCATCTTCGCTCCAGTCACATTGTTCTTTTTCGAGCGCCTTTAACATTTCTATTGCCGCCTTTAAATAAAGAGCCTTTTCAAATTCAGGCACATTGCGTGCAATCTCAATAAGTCCGCAGGCAGCAATAGCTCCTGCTGTTGTATCTATGTAAACTGGCTCATCAGGACAACGGAAATCGGCTTTGGGAATATAGCCTTCCGTGCATACCGCTGAAATAAAATAATGAGCCACTTTTTTTGCCGTATCTAAATATTCAGTTTTCTTTGTATGTATATAACTGAGGATAAAACCATACAGTGCCCACGCTTGTCCTCGTGACCAGGATGAATTCTCTGGGTCATAGCCTTGAGTGCTCGGTGCTGATACAAAGTCACCGTTGTTAATATCATACTCAACAACGTGAATTACCGAGCCATCAGGTCTTATGTGATTTGCCATTGTTTTATCCGCATGATTCATTGCAATATGTTTAAATCTTGGATCGCCTATTTCCTGTGACGCCCAGTAAAGTAACGGAACATTCATCATACAATCAATAATCGCCCAGCCGATTGCGTTAGGTTCGTTCCACGCTCTTATAAAGCCGGCATTTGCGTTGTAACGGGACATTAACGCTGATGCCGCCATCAAATTTCTGTTTTTTGATTTTTGGTTTCCCGTAAGGCGATAATTTGCGCCTGCTGATATATGCCACATAAAGCCTACATCGTGATAAAGCATCTCGTAGTTAAAAAGTGCCTTATCAAGCTTTTCTTCTGTAATCTCTGCTGCCTCTTTATACTTTTCTTCACCTGTGGCATCATACATAATCCACATAAGTCCGGGCCAAAACCCATTTGTCCACCAACCAATATTTTGGGTATAATCATCGTGAACACCATCTTTTGTGGAATATGGAATTTTATTTTTTGAAAGTACCGCCGTTTTAGAAAGCTTACTTTCGATTTTCCCCCATACTTCGTCAATCCATTTTTGATTTTCCTTTATAATTCTGTCCATGCTACCGACTCCTCTGTAATATCTTTATCTCTTTTGTATCTATAATTTATTTATCTCAATTTTAAGGGTCACTCTGTTTTTCCCGACAACCGCATATCCGTCATAATGACCATTTCTGTTAGCAAAAACCTCTTCTGTGTATATGAACCTTCCGTCAGTATTATAACAACATTTCCAACCTTTGTAAGAAACAGAAGCAGTTTGTTCCGAAACATTTTGTTGAGTATAGTTTTTGCCATCAAATTTAAAAAGCGGTACAAGAATTTCTACTTCGCCATCACCTTCAACAGTAACATCAATCCCGGTTTGCGAAACAACACATTTTTGCGTGAATTTTATACCATTTGCAGCTTTGCAATCAAACCTTATACTGACAATTTTATCAGTTATTTCCTTTTCTGTGATAACGTAGTGTACACTCTGATTGTGTGCATACACAAAACCCATATCTGTTTTTATACCGCCGCAAATTGAAAACGGAGAAGGATTTTTAATATCCAGTACAAAATTTGGTTCTTTGCAGAATGGCATTGAGAGGCATATTGCTGACGGTGCACCCTTTTTTTGAATCCTTCCTATTCCGCTTGCGTCATACATATCAAGTGCGTTGGTGTCAAACTGTGCCAGATAATCACCACTTTTTAGTATAACTGTGTGAAAATACTCTGTTGTTTCACAAATAAAGTCTTTATTTTCAGAAGGGCAAGGCGCTTCACCAATGGAATCATCTGCCATTATATATGCCAGATAAAACCAAGATGCCGTTGTTACCATATATTTATCGTAGTAAGCATAATCCTCACAACCGTACATACTGTCAGTAGGATAAGAATTTTTTATGTGCGGTACAGGATTTTCGTTAAGCCACAAAAAAACATTTTCTGTAGCAATTCTTGCGGCACGCCTGAACATTTCAGCCTTTTTCACATTCCCTCTGTCTTTAAAAAAAGACGCATAAAACTCACAAAGCGCCGCATAAAAAGCATCATTGTGCAGAAATTGATTGCTTCTTCCCCCGAAAGGAATCTCTCCCGTAACAGATTGCATATGAAGTGTTATATCTGCTGATTTTTCGAGCATTTCAATAAGCTGACCGTCACCTTTTCCGTCAAAACCAAAATGAAGTGCCACAGCAAGCTGCAATCTTGTCACAAGGTCATAAACTATTGTAATAACACCTTTATCAAGGTACATTCCATTTTTGTCAAAGCTTAACAGTTGAGATTCAATCTGGTCCTCAATATAGCCGCTTTCATCACCTATGCCTGCGTACTTTCTGAGCTGTTCGCTGGCAGCACCAAATGCCGCCCAGTTACCGCATTGTTTAACAGGCTTTTGGGCAATGTCGGCATAAGTTTCGTAAGGATTTATTTTGGAAAGACCCTCTCTCCATCCATCCGTAATACTTTTATCAAGGATACCCGCTTTTTCAACTTCTAAGAGACACAGCACTATTTCTTTTACAGAAAAATTATTTCCTACATTAACCCCTTTGCAACTCATTGCGGTAGGAATTTCAGTGATGCATAAGCTCATCATTTTAACAAAATCATCTTTTAGCTCAATTTTTCTGCCAAGTGCAATAAGTATGCCTAAATTTGCCGTAAGTCTGGGAAATCCGTGTTCTGAAAGTCCGTTTTCCCACACATCAGCCGTATATCTTCGGATATGTTCGGTAGAATAAGCCGAAACTGCTTTTTCCATTGCCTGTATGTAGATTTCTTTCATATTTATCCTCTCAACTGTCTGTATTTGAGTATTTATAAAGCCGCCGCTTTAATTAAACGGCGGCTTTATATAGCTTGTTATTTTAAAGTAATGGGTTTAAGAGTTCCGTCAAACAAAGTAAAGATTTTTGCATACTGTCCAGCTGCCAATGAAACCGGATATGTTGTATCACTCAATGTGTTTGCAGCCAACGGAACTGCATAAGGCATAACGTTCACAAGTCTGTCGCTGCTGTCATAAACTGCAACAAAGTTTGTAAGTGCTGCTGCATCTGTTGCCGATATATTGGCAACTGTGATTTCAGCATTTCCTGCTTCATCATACTCTCTGTCCTGCTTTCCGTTCGCAAAAACAGTAACATCATCAGGAACGCTGTATGCATTAACACGAAGGTTATCCAACCAGTACATACCGCCTGTTGGCGTACCAAAGAACTGAACATAAAGCTTTGTTGGGTCAACAGCCGCCCTATAGTTCATAGGTCCGCTCTGTCTGAAGCACTCTACACCATCAATATATAATGCAGCAGACATTGTTCCTGCTGTGTTATCCCATGAAACAGCAAGACCAACTTTGTTTGAATATGTTGAATTATTTGTTGCACCCATACAAGCCTGTGGCAAGATAAGTGTTGCATAAGCTCCCTGTTTGCCGGTGGTCTTATCAAAGCCTTCACCTATCTTCATACTACCTAAGTTCCAACCGCCATAACCGCTTCTGTTATAATCAAATTCCACAAACATTTTGTTTACAGAGTTTGTAAGATTCAAGCCCTCGGGCATAAGACCGAATGTAAACGGAGCATCGTTGCTATAACCTTTGCCCGAATACAGGTACAATGCATTTGAGCCATTAAATGCTTCAAACTTTTTAACACGGGCATCTGTTCCTGTAGCATCAGGGAAAATATCAAGTGATGTGTATTCAAAAGCGGGGGTTTCGCCCTCAAAGCCTTCAGTCCACTTCTGTGCCTCATAACCATATACAGCATTAAATGTTCTGCTTATGGTTTTTACATTTCCAATCACGTCATAAATATCAACAGTCAGGTTATTAACATCAAGCTTGTTTGTCTTAAGTTCAAACTGGAAGGGTGCTGATGTAACCTCGCCGCACTTCACGCCGTTAAGTGAATAAACAACCTTTGCAACATTTGTAGCAACTGCATCAGGTCTGTTTAAAGTAACTGTGGCAGCACCTGCAACAACACCGTTATGGGTGTCTTTACCTAATGTAACATTATGTGTATTTTCATCATTGTCAATAACAGCAATTGTTCTGCCAAGTTTTTCGTTTACAACAATCGTATCGCCGTTTTCGATACCTACAAGGCGATAATCTGTTGTTACAACATCAAATGTAATATCCTCGGAATAGACTACGTTATTTTCAGCCGCAGTTGTTGTTACCTTTGCTTTAACTGTGTGGCTGCCTGCTGTCCAGTTTGTTGCAGGAGTGAATACCCATTCGCCTGTTGCTTTGGCAGCTTCACCTAATACAGTTTCATCATCATTAACAATTTCAACAAATTCAACTGTGCTTACATTGCCGCTGAAGATAACAGATGCTGCAAGGGCTGAATCTGCCGAATTAATGCTATCTGCCTTGGGATATGTAACCACAGGGATTGGTGCCGCAGTTGTGCAGCCGCTGCCGATTGTTGAGAATGTAAATGTGCCACCTGCATAATATGTGCCATAAGCGGTGCGAACCTTGTCAGCCGCAACTGTAACTGTGTAGGTTGTTCCGTTGCTGTCCAGAGAGCCTTCGGGAATAATCACATCAATATAATCTGTGCCGGGCACAACAGAAAGACCGCTTACTGCGCCATCTTCGCCATATGTAATGCTTACGCTTTCTGCAAGCTCGTCAGTTGTTAAATCCATAGCAAGGGTCTTATCAAAGTTAATGCGATACTTTGACATCTGATAGCACACATTTTCCTGTGTGTCAGGAATAACGGGAGCTGCTGTCACGGTATCATCATCCGAGAAATAAAAACCATTTATATAAATCGTAAATACTGCTCTTTCATCCGCAGATAATCCGGTATTTTCATAACCGCCTCTGGTGCTGGCAGGAATAAACAAATAAACTCCTGTAATGTCTGATTCCTGTATAGCACTTACATCCACACTACACACATTCCAGCCGTTTTTCAGCACACCGGATGCACTCTTTGTTGAAGAACCTTTTACCTGTAATGTATAAGGTGCAACACCATTCTTTGCATCTGATAAACCTTCGGCATAGAACAACATATTAAAATAAGTTTTTGGTGCACAAGTAATAGCCGCACCCTCATATTTAACATATTCAGCAGGTTTCGTCATCATAGCGCTGTATTTGCCAATGGCTGCATGGTCTGCAGTTAAAGTATTATTTCCAAATTGAGTATTGTTGTTTTTCAAACCTGTCAAATCTGCTGTGGAATAAAAACTCAAGCCAACATCTTCCGACTTAACATAAACCGTGATTTCCTGTGATGCGGTTTCTGCGTCCAGGGCATTGGTTGCAACAGCCTTAAGGGTGTATTTGCCTGCAACAGGTGCCTGCCAGAGAAGACTTTCACCCGATGCCGAAATGTAGCCGGGGAGCTTGTTGCCGTTTGCATAAAAATCAATGCGGCTGAGTGCTTCGTCGTTACATTCTGCTGTTAAAACAATATTCTTTCCGCCATCTATTATTTCATCATCTGTGTGAGATGTGATAGAAGTTGTAATAGCCACATCTTCTGCCATAGCCGAAATTGCTATCATATTCAAAAGCATCAGGCAGGATAATAATGCCGACAGAATTCTGAAATGCTTCGCTGTTTTCATTTTCATATTTTTACCTCCTTGGCTTAAAGCCATAATTTTAATATAATTTTTTAGAGGGGATGCTGTTCTAAAAAATTTTATTTTTAGCGGGGATGTTATGCTAAAAATTATTTTAAACTATATATTTCTGTGGTAAGTGGTTTTTTATCTGTTAAATTATCCACTATAAACGCCTCAACAACGGTGTTTGCCTTTCTCTCGGTAATGTTCACCGATACGGGAGCAAGAACACCGCCTGCCGCAACTGTTTGCTCAGATATGGTTTTAGCCACCATTTTGTTGCCTTCATAAACCGCACAAACAACCGTTACTGTTTTGCCGATTATGTTGCTGCCAAGAACCTTTGAATTGAAGGTTACTGTTCCTGCACTTCCAAGCTCGGGCAAGCTTGCCTCCGCAAATCCGGTATTTTCACGGTCTGCACAGATTTCGCCGGTTGCTGTTGTTATTGCAAAAGTCTGTTCACCGGCACAAGATTTGCCCTCAAGGTTTTTAACACTGCTCTTAACAGAAAGAATATATTCGGCACCGGTTTTTAACTGTTCCTTCAGCACCAGCTTATCAACCACAACCTCAAGAGTTATCGGTTTATCGGTTAAGCTGTCTGTCAGGGTAACATTTCCTGCTAAAGTTCTTGTGTCTGTTCCGCCGTACATATCAACCGTAATGTAGCTTATGTCAGTATCAAGGTCTGTAAGCCCTGATTTTGCACTTCCCGAATCGCTGTATACTGTAACGGTGGGAAGCTCTACCAATATATTGCTCTGGTCAACATAGTTATATGATTTAACACTAACATTATCTATGTACCATTGCCACTGGGTTGCCACACTACCTGATGCAAGTATGGGGATAAGCTTTGCCGGGTTGATAGCCTGTCGGTAGGCATAAGCAGTGGTACGTCTGTAATATTCCATTCCGTTTAAATAAACCTTGTAGGTAAATTTCTTCACACTGTCATCCCATGAGAGGTCAATGCCTATGCGAGTTGTTTTAAATGTATTTTCGCTGTCGGTTTTTAACTCGCTTGCCGGAAGGTTAATCAGAAGATAGTCAGCGGCATTTTTAACACTTTTATAACCTTCTGCAATTGCAAAGTATCCTAAGCCACCCGACCATTTATTCACCGAATAGTCAAACTCCATCAAAACGCGGTTTAAA
Organism: Clostridia bacterium; assembly: GCA_045586925.1. Classification (GTDB taxonomy): domain Bacteria; phylum Bacillota; class Clostridia; order Monoglobales; family Monoglobaceae; genus SIG440. The sequence continues at coordinate 92,565 of JAZNBG010000042.1, forward strand.
TCTCCTGTAACATCAAAGCTATCGGGCCATAATGCAAAGCATGTGTTGATACCTGTATAATTTTTTCCCGAATATATGCTTAATGCCTTTGAGCCGTTATATATTTCAACCGATGACTTCCAATAATCTTCTCCCGAAGATGGAAGAACTGTGGGGTTTTGATTTATCATATTTTCGGGAATTACAGGATTTTCTCCCTCGTAATTCTCGGTATACTGAGCGCTTTCCTCGGCATAAATTGCAGTAAAACTTTTTGTTATGGTTTCAAGCAATACATCGGTTGCATCATATATTTCAGCCTTCACTGTATAATCACCAAGCTCACTGAAAGACAGTTCCTGCGAAAAAGGAGCCACAGTATCCTCGCTGACAACCACATCGTTAAGGTAAAAAACTACCTTTGCAACGCCTGTAGCCGCAGCCCCCGGTGCATTAAAGGGCACCGTTCCGTTTGCGTGTCCGTTATAAGTGCCGTTTCCGTCTTTTACTGCAAAGGTTCCTTCGCTGTTATCTATAACAAAAATGGTCTTCCCTAAGCTTCCATTAACAATAATTTCGTCGCCGTCTTCAATTCCCGCCAGGCGGTAAAGGGGTGTGCTTTCGACGGTGGCTTCCTCTGAAAGCAGAGATATGGCAATATCTTCATTCTGAAGAGCAGCTTCGGTTGCAGCTTCAGTCTCAGCCTGAGCCGATGTATCAATCGGCTCGGGCTCGACGTCTGTAATTATTTCCGTCTCTGCTTCACTAACATTTGCATAAACCGCAGGAGTAACGGAGCTGATAATCAGACACAGCATAAGCAAAAATGTGATAAGTCTGTTAGTTTTATGTTTTTTCATATTGATTCTCTCCCTCCTAATTTGTAAATGCGCAAAGCTCGGCTACGCTTACCCAGGTAGTTGCCTGACTGTTGCCAAAGAAGCTTACCTTGATATAGCGGGCACTTACATTCTTCATATCATAGCTTTCGTGGTCAAGAGTTGTACCGCTGTTTGTACCTTCATAAGCGACAATCCAGTTGTTTCCGTCAACCGAGTACTCTATTTTAAAGTTTTCGGTTCTCTTGTTGCCGTTGGTAAATGCCATCTTTACCTCGCTTATTGTATGAACTGCTCCGTAATCTACTATTACGTTTCCGCTATATTCATCGGTTGCGTATTTTGTAGAAAGCTTTCCGTCAAACAGATTAAGTGCTGCATTGTCAGGCTGTGGCTCGCTGGATGCCCAGAATTCCTGAACAGGAAGCTGCTTGTCATTGAGGAAGGTTGCAGTATTGTTGAGGGGGGTAATCACAAAGCTGTACCTTCCCACAACGTAACCGTCGGTTTTCAACACAATTGTAGTAGTTCCGGGGATTGTTTCAGCATTCTGAACAACAACCTCATACTTATCCGATACCGTATATGCAATTTCGGGGATTTCGGTTTTTTCCGAAATTACGTTAATATTGTAGCTGTATTTATCTGGCTTAAAGCCTGCTAATGGCTCGCCGTTTACAGTAACGCCGTCAAGTCTGCCACGTGTTGCATTATCGTCAAGCTTCCACCTTGCCATAGGCATATATTCAGGCTTTATTGCAGGCTCTGTTTCGGTTGAGCCCAAAGGTGAAAAGGCAACAGATACATTAAAGTGATCCGTCTTGGGGTTGTGAATTGCCAGCCGCTTGAACTGCTCCTCTACCGGCGTTTGCACCTCGGGTGTAAGAACATGACCGTAGATTTCGGGATATAATACCGATAAAGGCTTTTGCTCTATAACCTCAAAGATTTCATCGCAACCGTTAATAATCGACACCCATATACGCTGATTATTTTTTGTAAGTACAGCACTCTTGCCATCATCGCTTAATTCAATCTCTGCATCGGTTGTCATCATCCACCAGAAATCAGCTTCCTCTGTTGCACGGTAATCATCCTCAACAACAACCTCACCGGTTGTGCGGTTGAGCATAATTCCCCTGAGACCACATTCGTAAACAGGGTTGTTTGTGGTAAGATTCATAATTGCATAAGCGCCGGTGTCGGTATGAAGCTGTTTTACAACCTTAGCCTCGCCTTCCTTTGCCAAATCTCCGTAGATGCTTCCATAGTTTGCAATTACCTGGTTCTTGGATTCACCTTTATTGCGATAATACTGCGCCATAATATTAAAGTCCTGATACTCGCCGCCGCCCGTGGCAGAACCAAAGTTTACAAGGTTATAGCTTTCGTGACCTATTCTGCCTGCCCAGCGTTCGCCCAGCATATCAAGTTGGAAACTTCCGCTGTCTGTATGTCCATGGCCGTCTGTATTTGTACCACCGTGGAAAAACACAGCTGTATCCGTTTTGTCTAAACCGCTACGCATAGTCACCTGCTGCAAGCCGTTAAAGAAATAATCCTTTTCCATCTCGGTATCAACAGCACCCGCTGCCTCAATTTCTGTGTCAAAAATATAGCTTGAAAGGGTTATGATGTCATAGCTTTTGTTGTTTTCCTTGTAGAATTTTGCCAGTGCATAGTCATCTGTCTGTCTTGCAACAAACAGCTGATAAGCGTGGGTCTTGCCTACGCCCGAGTCGTCACCTGCCTTGAAGGACTCTTTTGAACCCTGAAGGGAAACGGGGAAATATGCTGTCTCCATAAGGCCGGGAGATTCGCATATGCTGAAATCTGTTCCCAGAGCTGATATCAGGTTGTTAATCAGAACCGGCAGAGAGTTTGTTGTATATACCCAGTAGGAACCGCCTTCCTCCCAGCCGCCGTCAGGAGCAAAGTCAAGGCACGAATTCTCAATACCCTGAATCATAAGAGAAATCATATCCGCACAAAGGTCGGGGTCTTTATCATAATACGCAGTAGCAGCCGCAAGTCCACCCGCCATAATTACGACAGGCTGGTTTCCGCTGTTGCCCAGGTTCAAAAAGGACGCATAAGCTCCGCTTTTATATATAGGTGATGCCGAACGGCAAGCAGAGGCAAAGTGAGGAATTACATTCCTCTCTATAATAGCCTCTACTTTGGAGAGCTCTTCTTCATTCCACACATCATACATCCAGTCATAAATGTATGCCATACCGTGAGCCGAGTTCCCTGGGTCAAGCGCATGTCCCGGGTTGAAATCCGGGAAGGTGTCGTATATCACCTGCACCTCGTCCCACAGGCGGTCCTTATATTTTTCGTCCCCTGTAATTTTATAGGCAAAAGAAAGGTTTCGTCCTCGGTCTAAAATCTGCTGGGGGAACTTTCCGCGCAGGCCGTCGTACAGGTTGTATACTACCGGCTCTTCCTCAAAATATGAATCTGCAATGTTGATCATTCTTTCGACACCTGCTTTATAAGCAGGCTCTTTTTCCATATTGGCCTTAACCTCGTCCCAGTCTGTAAAAAGCAGTCGTGGATGACGGTCATCGGGGTTTGTTTCTGCAAATGCTTTCTTTATATCCTCAGGAGTAGGACGCAAAAATGTCAGCGAATTTGTTATCTGCTTCATTACATTGGCAGGAAGGCCGATATAATCGGTATCCTTTGTAGGGTTATCAAGCTTTGGTGACCAATCGTATATACACTCTACATCGCCTGTAAAGGAAATCAAATCACCCTGCCTTACATAGTCAACCTCAAAGAAATTTGTCAAAACATCAAGCTGTATAAATGTTATACCTTTTTCAACGGTTATGGGATGATACAGCTTAGATGGTCTTCCGTTTATCCAATATGTTTCATTGCCCGGCACTACACGCAAGGCATTGCCGTTATAGTTAATTACTGTTCCGTCAGGAGACCAGTTTACTTCTGCTCCAAAGCTTTCGGCAAAGGCACGCATTGGGACAACTACAACGCCGTCTTCTTCCCTCAAAGGTGCCGGAAGAGTATGATATTTGTTGTCCTTCCAGAAGCGTATGCCACCCACCAGCATAACAAATTCATCATACAGCGTCTGGAACATAAACTCATTAACATCATACTGCATAGCTGTTTCAAACCGCTCAGGCGGCATAAGTCCGCTTGCTTCGTACTCTGCCAAATCTGATAAATATTCTGCGTCGGATAACACGGTGTCTGAAATATATGTGCGGTAGTCATCAATATACCAGTCGCTTCCGTCAACTGTTGAATGATTAAGCAGTATGATATCTACGGTTTTAACCGTTTGATACAGATTTACACTGCCGCAGTCCTTGTCGTCGATAAGCATTTGGAGTTTATTGTTCTCCAAATCGAACGCCATATCCATTTTGTACCAGGTGTCCGCTTTCAAGCCGGTATAAAAATCCTTGTTATTTACCGTTATCTTATCTGTTATTGAAAGAAACTTATAGTGGGTTCCGCCCTTTATGTAAGTTGCGTTATTTGCAACGGTGTTATCGTGCCTCATAGCAATAGACTTTTCGTTTTCTGTATCACCAAGCATAAAACGCATACTTATTACAAAATTTTTATAAACCGGGGCAGCATACATACTGTGACTTGTAGTTCCTTCGGTAGTACTGCTACCCAAAAGTGCCGCCGCCTTATTTTCGGGGTTGTCGGCTTTGGGCATTGTTACAACCTTTGCATTTGCCCCATCTAAAAAACCATAGGGTTTTTCCCCCTCTTTCTGTTTTTCGAAGTCCTTGTTAATATAAATCAGAACAGGCTTATCTGCTTCCACAGTTTCTGATGCATCTGATGCATATACAGGAACCATACCAGCGATAAAGCACAAGATAAGACACATACTAATCAGTTTTTTCATAACGTTATTGCATTTTAAATATCTCATTTATTCACCTCTTCTCATCATAATACCCGAATTACCCTTTAACAGCACCAATCATTACACCTTTAACGAAATAGCGCTGAATGAACGGGTACAGAACAAGCATCGGAATTGCAGATACCAGAATACTTGCAAACACGAAGGTTTGTTCTGTAACTTCTGCTGACCCTGAATCTATACTTGCCTGCTTGAATTCAGGAACCTTTAACTCAACAATCAGTTTTTTGATAAACACTTGCAAGGGTATTTTAGAATCATCATTAAGCAAAATCATAGGCCACATAAATGAATTCCAGTTTGATATGGCGTAAAACAGTGAAATACATGCGATAGATGGGCCCGATAACGGAATTACAATCTGCAACAAAATTCTGAACAGACTGGCACCGTCAATTGCCGCCGCCTCTTCCAACGAACGCGGAATTGATTTAAAGAAATTCCGCATCAGTATAAGGTTAAAGGGATTAATGATAAAACCTATCAGCATTACCAGACGTGTATTTAAGAGACCGAAATCTCTGAAATTCAAATATGTCGGTATCATTCCGGCACCAAACCAGAGTGTAATTGTAACCGCAATATTCAGCAGTTTTCCGCCGGGCAGATTATCTCTTGAAAGTACAAAGGCACTTAAAATAGTCACCATCATAGAAATCATTGTACCGGCAATAGTATAGAAAAAGCTGTTTGCATAAGAAATCCAAACATCACTCATACCGAGAATATGCTTATATGCCGCTAATGTAAATCCCTTAGGGAAAAGAACAACATCGCCTCTTTCAACTGCAAGGGGGGTACTTAACGACGCCGAAATAACATATATCAGCGGATAAAGAATTATTAATGTAATTAATATAAGAAGAATTTCGTTAATTATGTAAAACGCTTTTTCCCCTTTTGATATTTTCAAATTTAATCACCACTTTATTTATAATGTACACCTGCGGTCATTACCACAAGCCAACTTCCGTTGTTTTTTTGCTGACAAAATTCGCAATTCCTACCAACAGCAAACCAATAAACGAATTAAACAAGCTCACCGCTGTAGAATAGGAGTAATCAGCATCAATCAAGCCACGTCTGTATACATATGTTCCCAAAACGTCACTCACATCATAGGTTGCAGGCTGCTGCAGCAGAAGAACGGTTTCGGTTGAAGAACCTAGGATTGAACCGATTCTCATAATAAGCATGGTCACAATTGTGGGCATAAGCTCCGGAAGAGTAATGTGCCATATCTGCCTGAATTTATTAGCGCCGTCAACAACTGCAGCCTCATAAAGCTCCATATCGATTCCTGAAAGGGCTGCCATATATACAATGGAGCCATATCCCAAGGTCTGCCAGATATTCATCACTACATAAATAGTTCTGAAATATTGGGGCTGTGCCAAGAAGAAAATTCTTTCACCACAAATTTTTTCCACTAATATAGAAATAATACCGGACTGCGGAGAAAGAAGGTTGATGACAATACCTGCCACAACAACAGTTGATACAAAGTGGGGCATATAGCTTATCGTTTGTACCACTTTCTTTAATTTAGGGCGGCGCACCTCATTAAGCAACAATGCAAAAACAATCGGCAAGGGAAATGAAAAAATCAACAGGTATATATTCAATATAAGGGTGTTTTTCAGTGTTCTGATAAAATACGGTGTACTTAAAAATTCCTTAAAATGCTTAAGGCCCACCCAGTCACTGCCACTTATCCCCTTAAAGAGACTGTAATCCTGAAATGCGATTACAAGTCCGCCCATGGGTTTATATACAAACAATATGAAATACAACAGAAAAGGAATCAACATCACATACATGGTAAGAACTTCTTTCCATCTGTAGCTTTTCTTCCGTCTGATGATACTGTTTGTCGAAAGTTCGTTTTTCATAAATTGTCTCCTAACTTAAATCCATTATGTGGGGCTGTCCTTTTAAAAGCAACCCCACATAACAACCTCCGAAAATGTTGCTATCTTCTATTGTATGCATTTTGCTGAAGCTCGATTAAACGCTTAATTCCGAATGATTCCAAACGAGAAATATATTCATCCCATGTCTGGTCTACATCGTTAGCACCCAATATCCACTTCTGCATCATTTCATCGGTGTATGTATCAATATCTGTTTTTAACTTGGTGTATTCTGCAACTTCTGCCTTGGACATACGAGTGGTAACTGTCGGGAACTGTTCTACAAAGTAATCATTATCAACATACATCATCATACCTTCGTAAGCAATGTCATTTATCCACTGACGTTCATACGCAAAATCCTGTTGGAAGCCCATATCAAGCTGAGATCCGTATTGTTTAAGTACTTTTTGAACATCAAGCCCTTCTTTGAACTGGGGTTTGCCGTCTACCATATCATAATGAACACCTTCTTTACCAAAGTTCATCAATCTGCTTCCGGCTTCACTGAGCCAGAAATCAAGATAGCGAACTGCCAACTCCAGATTTTTAGACGAAGCACTTACACCCCATCCGTATACATCATTAATAGGTCTTCTCTGAAGCGCCACACCACTGGGAGGAGCCATAGGCAGGAATTTGATTCCGGGAACAGTTTCAGCCAAAGTGTCGTTATAAGCCGCTGTACTGCCAAACCATTCAACACAAGCACCACCAAGGTTATCACCAAGTAGTTTAGCGCGAGGATTATCAGCACGTGTGAAAATCTCCTGGTCAATCAGACCTTCTTTATACCATTTAACAATGTTCTCCATTGCTGTTTTATAGTTTTCTTCATATGGGCCATACTTTATAACGCCATTATCTATATACCAATCAGGACGAGCTCCCCACAAGGGCATTAATTCATCTACTGCAGTTTTACCAAACAACGGAACCTCGTCTTTTTGGCCATTGCCATTGGGGTCATTGTTGCGGAATGCAGTAAGCACATTATACAACTGATCTGCACCTACAGGAGCCTTCAGATTCAGTTTATCCAGCCAGTCCTGACGGATAAACCAACCTGTACTTGCAATACCGCCCGGCATAAATGGTATATAATATATATTGCCGTCATATGCAGTAATATTTTCTTCAATCTGTGGATTTTCATCCAATACCTTCTTGAAGTTGGGCATGATATCAAAATACTCATTTAAAGGAGCAAAGGCACCTTCAGATCCCAGCTGGTTAAATTCTATCGCATTGTAAGTCTGTACAATGTCGGGCATTTCTCCACCTGCTACCATAAGGTTAAATGCCTGAAAGAAATCCGAATTGCTCTTGGGGATAGTACATTCTAAACCCACATTTGTAAGTCTTGCTGCCTCTTTGAATGATTCGTGGCTACCGTCATCTGTATTCTTGTTTTGCTCGTAAAATGCCGTCAATACAGTATACTCTTCACACAGAGTATTTTCATTGGATACATGGTCGACATCCACCGTTGCCTTTTTCGTACAAGCAACCATTGGCAGTGACATTACAACTGCAAGTGTTAAACATAAAATTTTCTTAAACATAATACTTCCTCCTAAATTTATAACATTGTTTATTTGTATATAATATAGTTCATTGGATAATTGTAGTAATAACGAACCAGAACTCTGGTGTAATTTGTTCCTGTGCTGTCAGACAAATAGTCCAGCATAACAGCCGGTCTACCTCGTGAAATATCTTCGGTGTCACAGTCGAAGGTTACAACCTTATTGTCATTCAAAGAGACAAAGTTCAGAACAAAACGTTCGTCAGTCGGTGTTCCGGCTGCGAAGCCTGTGGTACCCGCATATGCTTCAACAAAGGATGGGTCATCAGGTACGTTGTAAACGTGAGTCATGGTGATTTCTCGTTCTGTCACAGGTGTGCTGTATGGAGCCAACACCGTATCGGTTTCATAATCGTATACATGACCAAGCATCGTAGCCGTTCCCGTCATATCGATATTGAATACACAAACGTCACCCTTTGTCAGTTCTGTCGGAACAACAACCTCCGGATCCAACATAATCTCAGCATATCCGTCACCCCAATAACCGCAGATCTTGCCACAGGCAACACCTTCTTCGTCAAGTACCTGCAGCACTTCTTCTACCAAAAACAGTTTTGTGTTCAAAGGTATCTCTGCTGTCGCCGTTTTATACATAACCATAGCAGCACTCAACACATCATTCGGCTTTTCAACATAGCCTTCCATACTGTACTTTTCGTTGTCGCTGTTTTTCGGGCCGTCATCGTCAAGATAATGGGTAACAGCAAAGTACTTATCTTCACTTGATTCCTGATTTTCCATAGGTACTCTGAAAATGGGAACCGTTTTAGCAATAGGATAACCGACTTCGTTAAACATACCCGTATTGCCTCCGTGGTTCTTTATTGACAGTTCTACACCTGTAAATTTCTTAAATAAGCCTCCGCCAACAGGATTGGCCGTTTGCAATTCTTTCACCATTCCATCTTCGTTCAATCGATATGTTACTACCTGTGAGGTTGTGCCGTCAGAGGGAAGGGCCAGGTTGCTCTTGATACCCGACAATGTGCTCTTGATATTTTCGCTTTCCACTCTGCTCTCATCAATCATAATGTACTCGCCGCACATATATCTGCTAACGACGCCGTCGGTTGAAAGAATTCTCATACTTACGTCAACATCTCCGAATGTTCCGACCTTTTCTCTTACATCTATCAAATAGCCTAAAGAAAGAATATCTTCTAAGGCTTTAACCCAGACAACCTCGCCCAGTTCATTAAGTGTAACCCTGTAATTAAAATTCACTTTAAGAAGTGCCTTCTTTTCAGCGGGAAGGCCTTTGGAATATAAATATGTGTTGTCACTTCCATCACCAAAGCCATCATCACGCATAACTTTTACTGTCATATCTTTTGTGTCTGTCATCAGCACTACTGTCAGGACATTTTTATCCAGACTTTCAGCTACGGCAATAACGTCACCTTTTTTAAGGTCTCCTATTAAACAAGGGTTGCCCTTCATATCTTTTAATGTTACAAACTCTGTTTCTTCAACATTGATGTCAACAGACTTACCGTAGATTTGGCCCTTTAGCGCATCAACCGCAATAATCTCGTCATACACAAAATCATTTATTATAACAAAATCATATCCTTTGGCATCATCGCTGTTTATAAGCTGTACGCTTCCGTTGAAGTTCCCGATATGGCTATCAATATCAGCCGATATACGGCTTCCGTTATAGATGATATCGGCACCGCTATCTATTAAATATGTCTTTTCACGGCCACTTTCATTCACAGCATCAATTTTGCTTGCATCGGCACGTACTATATCTGCGGTATACAATATAACTACCGTCTCAGAATTATTCAGAGCAAAGGTTATCAATTCTTTTTCATCTTCATTTTTAGCTTGCTTGTAATAATATTTTATCTCGTAGCCAAGATAATTGAGAATTTCCTTATTGCTTTGTATATGTACCTCTTCACCACCGATAAGAACTCTTTCACCGCTTGGCTCGTATTCAGGGTCTAATGAAATATGGTTGTCAGACTGTACAATGCCTTTATCAGTATAAATGTCGTGATAATATGATAAAAACGTTACGTCTTCATCAACTTTAAAATCGGCATATCCGTTGCCCATCCCCGTGATTATGCTGACAGGTGTATCTAATGAATTATAAATCATATGAACCATGCTCTGTCTGGTTAATGGCCCATTCATATTTATAGTCACACCATCCAACAGTTTCAACTCATTCGCTACATTGATATATCCCGTCGGGTATCCGGTTACTTCTGCCTTCCATCCGTAACCTAAAGCGGTTACCATAATTTTTATAAAATGTTCCGGCATAATTCCTTCTTCAGGCTCGAACAAGCCGTTGCCAACGCCAACCATAAGTCCCGCCCCCACGGCAATACCTATAGACTGGGCATATTCATAATAGTCTGGAACATCATAAAATATATCAGCCACATCAACTGCCACTCCGCTGTCATAGCCAAATAATTTAACTAACGCCGCTGCTGCTTCGCTGCGTTTAACAACGGCAGTTTCATCAAAAAATGCTCCGCCTTCAGTATATAAGTCAAACAACCCTAACTGCTTCAACTGGTTGACGCGTTCCTCTGTTTCACCGTCATTGAACACAACACTTTCAGATGCATATGCTACATTCATCAAAGAAACAGACAAGATACAAACCGTCAAAAGAATACTGATTAGTCTTCTCATATTACATCCTCCTATAAAAATTCCGTTAATTTGCTGTCAGCATCAAAGAATAAACCATCTTGGCAGCTTCAGCACGTGTTAAAGAGTCCTTGGGGCAGAAGAAATTATTTCCCTTTCCGTTTATAATCCCTGCTCCGCCTAGATAAGCAACTGCTTCTTTTGCAAAATCAGACACGGCTCCATCATCTGCAAAGTTCTTTTTCTTTTGTTCATCAATATTCATTTGCTTATATCGCATTACCCGGTAACACATTGCTGCCATTTCTTCACGGGTAATGGTTTGGTCTACGCCAAATGTTGTTTCATCCACTCCGTTTACCACGCCTGTCTGAACAGCCGCTGATACGTAAGAATGTGCCCAGTGTGTAGCAGGAACATCTGAAAAAGCGGTTTGCGCATTTTGAGCTTTAATTTTCAGAGCACCTGTAAGAATTTTTACAAATTCGCCTCTAGTGATGTGATCATCCGGTGCAAATACTCCTGTTTCCTTGCCTGACACAATTCCCCGTTGTGCAAGGCCAAGAATACTCGCCTGCGCCCATTCATGATTTGCAATATCATTAAAGATAACCTGTGGGGCCGGTACAGTGTTTTGGGGTATAAGTGCTATATCAACCTTTGAGCTTTCTCTTCCACCCGAGCCGCCTGAAACCTTGGAATCATTGGAATTTTTCTTTCTCAGATATTTTTGATACGTTTCCTCACACAATTCTTTCAAACGTGCTGTGTTGGTATAATCTGCCGAAAACGCTTCCTTTTGGAATTCGTCATAGTAACTGCCCAACTTTTTGTACTTTTCAATATCTAGCTCTAAGAAATCGTTATTTCCTTCTGCTAACTCAAATTTTTCACTATAATTGTACAGTTGATTAAGCTCATTGGTTAGCACAATATCATAAAGCTTATTCCAGAATTCCTCAAAACTTTCAAAGGGTTTGCCATACATTTTATCAAGAACCGCTTCCCGTTCTTCGGTAGTGTAACCTTCAAAAATTGTTAATGCATTTTTGTTTTTGTGAGCTAAATACGATGCGTACTGTTCATCCAGCGCCTCATCGTAACTCTCTGCATAATTTGTCATCAGTGCTGATAATTCAGCAGCAGAGGAAGTCCCTTCACATTCAACAAGAAATTTTGCCACATTATATCCGGCGGTAAAATCAGCAATACCTGTATATTGTTCGCCATCCAATGCCTTAGCCATCACACCGCTGCTGTTTAACGTGCGAAATTCTGTTGTGTTAATCTGCAGCACCTTTACTGCGGTTGCTTCCTCGATGTCTCCGGCAACAGCTTTGTCCACAATACCTGCAATACTGCTTTCGCCGTTAATCAGCGCAATCGCCGCAGCTATTTCCCCTGCCGTAGATTTATATAAAGGAACCGGGCTCTTTAGATTTCCGGATTCCGAAACAGATGCAACTGCATCTCCGTTCTGTGCTAAATCAAAGATGAATTTATAATATCCATTTTCATCTGTTAAGGTTTGTTTAACAAAGATAACATTATTCTCTGTATCAGAAACACTCAGGGTCACTATTTGTCCCGTTCTTTTGATGTCGGTATTTCCTGATAACGTGAATTCGCTGTCCCCACCTTTGTAGTTTAACGTAACTGCTCTGGCTGTATGCGAAAAAGACAACAAAGCAACCAATCCGCACACAAGTACTGTTTTAGAAAATTTACGCATTCCCTCATCTCCTTTTTCTGTTATTGTTTAACAACTATTGTGTCAAGAATATAAATTTCACAAACACACAGTAATTTTATATTTCAATTATAACATCTGCACTTTTAAAAGAAAATCTACAATTTGGAGCATTAATAACCATTTTCGATTATTTACTCCAAAACATTCCACTTCAGCCTTTTTAATGCTTTTCAGCATACTGGAAATCTTGCCCGAAAAGCAAATCAATATTTTTATTAATAAGGAATTTGCAATTTCTCATTAATAAAAATACCGCTGACCAATTTGCAGTCAGCGGTATAAATTATTTAATTATCCTCACTCCATAGGCGGTTGTTGCATACTTCCCGTCCAGTATCCACTTTTTATAACCCTTCTGAAGCGTTGTGTTCTCAGTCCACTCAGTCGGCGGAAGCTTCGATTTCTTACCAAATATTCTCCAGCCAAAAGGAAAGCTCTTATGCTCTGTTTCATCAATAATATCAAAGTCATCCATAAAACCTATAATATTGGATGTTGGCGGCAAAATTTCGCGATTTATACAGCTTAACAACCAACTGCCGCAAACAAATGCCTTGGGTTTAATGTTTAATACATTCTTATAAAATTCTACCGCTTTGTTGTACGAGTCAAGTCTGCTTTCTTTATCCATTCCTCCTCCAGGTGGAATATGAACATTCAAAACCAAATCATCCTTGTTGATAACAACGCCATCCTTTTCGTATCGATCATATTTAAAAGGAATAATTTCATAATTGAATTTTCCTATTCTAAAAATAGATGCACTAAGTAGTCTTCTGAACCACCATAAAACAAAAGTACCGTAAACATCGTAATTTGTTAAACACTCGTCAAGCTTATACCTTAAATCCTTGACCGATGCAAGAAATATTTCCTCAGTTGCACCAATCTCCAAATACCTTTCACGCGCTTCATTCAAGCTTTCAAGTATAAACACAAAGCTAACTGAATAATAATGCTCATCAATGTCCTTTGCTATATTTTCTATCAAACCACAAAAGACCCCTATGCTTTCTTCGCTGTCAACGTAATTCATATAAGTTTTTCGTGCATTCATGTATTCAACATTGCCCTTTAGCTTGTCGGATACTTCTGTAAAAAACTTCTGTGCATCTTCGGGGATTTCAAGATATTGCATTATCTCTATTGCATATTTCTCCACAGTTTACATCTCCTTTGAATATTTTTCAATATCAATAGTTCTGCCTGTCAGTCTGGATTCTTCGGCAGCAAAGGCAATTAAGTGGCTTAAGCAAGATGTGCGTATGTCTGATATTGATGCTGTCTGCTCTCCGTCTCTGAGATATTTTATAAGGTCTCTCATTATACCAGTATCTCCGCCGCCGTGACCCGAGTCTATATGTTCGCCGACTTTCTTTGTATTATACGTTTCTTTTTCCCATTCGCCTGTTTTCATAACAGAATCAAATGAAAGAATCTCTATTGTGTTTTCTCCCATATCAGCATTAAGCTCACCTTTAGTTCCATAAATCCTCATTTTTCTTCCGCCTTTGCCGAAGGGATTCATTGAGAATGATACCGTACACCCACTCTCAAATTCCATATTCACAACCTGATGGTCAACAACATCATTATCGGTGTTGTAAACGCATTTACCGTAAGGTCCGGTCTTCAAAGCCATCATAACCTCTTCATCTGTTGGATTTGGCTTGTTTGCAATCGTATCACGCCAACCATTAGTTTTGTTATCATAGTAGTATTTAACCGCATCATAATAACATTCATCACTATAAGGACATCCGTCAGAACATCTTTCAGGAGCACCATTTGGCATATTTTCTTTTGTAAAATGTCCAAGTGAACCAAAAGATGTAACCTTGGTACACTCCTCACCTATAAGCCACTGAATTAAATCTGTATCGTGACAAGATTTTGCAAGTATCATAGGGGCAGAGCGTTCTGTATTTCCCCAGTTTCCCCTTACATAGCTGTGCGCCTGATGATGATGTCCAAGACATTCAATATGTACCATACTCATTATTTTTCCAATCTTACCGCTGTCTATAATCTCTTTTACCTTGCACCAGAAATCCGTATATCTCAGAACATGACACACTACAACTTTAACACCCTTTTTCTCGGCCGCTTCTGTTATTTTTCTTGTTTCCTCCGCAGTTGGTGCCATAGGCTTTTCCAACAATAAATCGTACCCTTTGTCAATTATCGCAAGGGCAGGCTCATAATGCATTTTATCCTGAGTAGCAAGAATTATAAAGTCTGCAATATCAGGAACTTCAATTAGCTCCTTCCAATCAGCAAACAACATTTCTTCTTTGATATTAAACATCTCTTCTGCCTGTTTGCGTCTTTCATCAATAGGCTCCGCCACCGCAACAATCTCCAACTCATCGGGATTCTTTAGCGCATACTCGCTGTATCTTAATCCTCTTGCACCAAAACCAATGATCGCCGCTCTTAATTTTTTCATAACACATCCTCTTTTCCTTGACAATATTTAGTTTATCGATTATAATTCTAATGCATAATAAATTATAAGTATATACAATATATAATGTTTTTTCTATAATTTTGAATGTTTTTTGAGGTGTAAAATGTATAAGGATATTGATTTAAGCTCGCAGTTTCGATTCAAATCTATTTATTCTGTATTTAAAGATAAAATATCAAACGATTATTTTTTCTCGGGAGAACGCCACAAAATGTGGGAGGTTGTTATTGCAACCAATGGCAAATTAGGCATTATCGCCGACACCAACACCTTTATTCTGAAAAAAGGTCAGGCAATCCTTCACGAGCCCTGGGAATTTCATCGGCTATGGAGTGAGGGTCCCGAAGCCGAGTTTATCATCTTCACCTTTACCGCAGAAAATATGCCCAGATACACCTCCAAAATTTTTGATACAGAAGATATTAAAAAAATTGATGATATAGTAAATGAGATAAGAAGCGTTTATGCCATCAACGCACACAGCATCACACATCCGCTGACGAACTGTGAAATAAAATGTCAGATTGCTATTAAAAAACTGGAAACCTTTCTTCTTGAAATGCTGTCACTAAAAGCAATAACCGAGGAAATAAACCCCCGAAGGACCGCCAGAAGCTATGCTGCAATAGTTAACGTTCTTGAAAATAATCTTGACAAAAGCCTTTCACTTGATGAAATCGCAAAGCTCTGTAATATGAGCAAGGTCAATATGTCACAAATTTTTTCAAAATACTCAGGGATGGGAGTTATCTCTTATTACAATCAAATGAAGGTGAATTATGGGATTTCGATGCTGAAATCAAAGATGTCCGTTAAAGAAGTTGCTGAAAAACTGGGATTTGACAACCAGAATTATTTTTGCACCGTGTTTAAGAGGATAACAGGCAAAGCGCCCTCTCATTACATAAAAACACCAACATAGCTTAACTCACCGTTTAAGCTATGTTGGTGTTGTACACTACGCCTACTGTGCCTGTTCATTACCATCCGTCCCTTTAGGCAGACTCAAACAATTTTTTCTGTATTCACCCGGAGAAATATCTGTATATCGCTTGAAAAGACGAATAAAGGAATTTGCATTCAAATATCCCACGCTTTCAGAAATTTTATTTACAGGCATCGCCGTTTCAGTCAATAATCTTTTTGCCTCTGTTATCCTTACTTCATCTAGATATTCTTTAAAGCTTTTATTCATATCCTTTCTCATTATCTTATTAATATGACCTTGAGAAATATAAAGATGCTCCGAAACTGTTTCCAAAGAGATATCCTTATCAAAATTTTTTCTGATATATTCTACTACACTTTTGGTAATGCGGTTTTGTTGATTCTTGCTTTTCAACGACACATATTCGTTCAGGACTTCAAATATTTTTAAGACATTATTTTTCAATTCATCCGTCGATGTTGCAGCACTTATTTCCAAATATACAAGGCTCCCCTCTCCAAATAAATTTTCAGCAGTTTCTCCCATGTTTCTTATAATGCGTTTAATCGTTGATGTCAGTGCAAACTTAAGCTCTGTCAAATTCTGCATATTTAATGAACGCTTACGCAGATTTTCTTCGATTATCATTTCTAAAGTCCTGTCCGCCTTCTCCCGATAACCATGCAGAACATCATTCACAAGATCACTCTCTACCTCAACAGGGTAATACAATTCCTGCTTCTTGAACTCTATGTCATCATAACAAACAACCGATTGTTTTTCATAAGAAAACCTATGCTCTAAAACATCCAGAACGGACTGATAGGATTCACTTATGCTTGATATATTGGCAACTGTTTTGCCAACAACAACAAACAAATACACACCGTAATTTTTCTCTGCCGCCTCTATAACCTGCAACAATTTTCCTACAAACTCATTTTTTATCTGCTCCTTTTCCGCAGACATAATTAATGCATATTTATCATTTTGAAGCTGAATGAATTCTCCGCCAAGCAATTTCACAAGCATCTGCCCGATTGCCTCTTCAAAGAAATAGGAGCCCCAAATATTTTTTTCGGTATTTTCATCACGACAACCACATTCCAAATAAACAACTCTGCATTTCTTAAAAGGGAAAGTAATTCCAAAGTTGCTGTTCAGTTCATTCATATCCATACAAGTCAAGCCGTGGAGCAAATCCTTCAAATATGACCTTTTCAAGCTTTTTTGACTTATAGCCAGCTTAGAATTCATTATCTCATTTTCGCGAATAACCTTTTTGACAGAATCACTGAGCTCATCAATGCCCCCAATGCCCTCCTCGCTAAAAAGCTGCATCACCGAATCAATGGGCATATAGGTTTTAACAGCTAACCTTCTTATGAGTTTTCTTCCGCCAATGCAGCACAACACACACACAGCAATAAAGCAAAGCAAAATCAACCACTCCCAAATAACAAATGGTGTGTTGTTTTGCTGCACATATAGCAACCCGTCAATATATTTAGATGGATAGATATATATGCGTGAATTAGAGTCCTGAACAGTTTGAACACTATAAGAAATCTCCGCTTCACGCACTGCTGACAGAATTTTACTATCTATTTTGCCTTCGAAATCGTTTTTATCCACAAGAATAAATTCGCCTTTTGAATCCGGCATAAGAAAATCCTTCTGTGCCGAACACTCCAGCATACAAACCAGCTTCTTTTTGTCTACATAGCTGTGTGTATCAATCACAAACAGGGTTTCTGTTTCAGGTACATAAACATACCCGGGTCCGCCCGTTTCCATTTTTTCGATTATATCAGTCGGCGTATACTCACCAAAATTTGTTTCTTGTAAAAAATCCGATAAATGCTTGCTTCCTCTGCGTTCAAAGCAAATACCGTCATTCAAGTCAATCAAATACAGCATACTTGATTCACTCATAACACCTGCCAACCTGTTTACATCCTGAATGATACGTTTCTGCTGAAGATACATACCCTTCTCGTTGCCGGATATGTATTCCTCAACACTTTCATTTTGACATAGCAATTCAAAAATTTTTGCAAATGAACCAATCTTCGTTTCCATAGTTGTGTAATGATAAATAAAATCATTCTTATCGGTCCTGATCTTTTCCTCATTTAACGAAAAATAGTAGTGTGCAATCATCCCTGCAAATAAAGAGAAAACAATAAGGAAAATTATAAAATAACTATAATAAATTGATAAATACACTTTGTTCTTTTTCATAATTATTACTACAATTCTCCTTTCCGGTGCCACTACCGCAAATCTTTTCCCCTAATAATCGTGCTTTTCATTGCTGTTAAATCTCGTTTGTATGTTTTTATATCACAACTTTTTTATTTTGTCAACAGGAAAAATTTTTCGGTATATTCATATTGGAACAAATGACCAAAAATGATGATAAATATTTTATTTTGTGAATTGAAATTGCCGCAATTATGAGTTAAAATTTTATTGGAATTACTCTTGTAGAGCAATTTACTTATTACAATTTCATAATGAGATACCTGCTCTATTGATATACATTTAGTATAGTTAAAGTAATTAAAAACAACAAAAATACGAATTTCGAGGAGGAAATATGACAGAAATTATTTTTTCTTTTGACACAGAAGATTTCACTTCATCATTGGCAGCAAATGCCATTTATAAAGAGGCTGAAATTTTAAGAGAAGAAGGTATTAAGGGTGGATTTTGCATAGTTGGTCTGCTTGCCGACCAGCTTGAAAAATGGGGACGTAAGGATGTTCTTGACGCTCTTAAATTTCACGAAATAGGGACTCACTCATACGGACATTCACTTCATCCAACCATTAACGAGTATACCGATATAGATAACTTTGATGATGCATACAGTAAAGTCGAAAAGCAAGAAAAAGAGGCATTAAGAATGATAGGAAAGGCTACCGATAACAAAGAAGTATATGTTGCCTGTCCTCCCGGAAATCAAAAGTCATATGTTGCAATGTATGCATACGCAGATATGGGCATTCCTCTGTATGCTGACACATTTTGTGATACCGAAGACGGCGACGGTGTCTTCTGGTGTAATATATATCAACTTAATTATACATATAATATGGAACGGTTGTTATTTAAAGAGGTCAGCGATGAAGAGTTTGTCGAGCTGCTTGATTTTCTTGCAGAAAAAAAGCGTGCGATATTGTTCACCCATCCTAATATGGCCGAATTTAACGAGTTTTGGGGTAGAGAAAACTACAACAAAACTAATCTTTATGAATTTGGAGAATGGAAGGAATGTCGAAAAAGACCCGAGGAAGAAACCGAGTGTTTTCTTAAAAACCTCCGAAAGTTGATTAAACTCCTGAAAAATGATGCGCGTTTTAAGATAACAACCTACTCAAAAATTGCAAATATCAAATTAAATAATCTAGTAAGGCTTATAATAACCAATCTCGTGCATTTGATGATAACTTATTAGAAACATATTAGAAATGGATTCATTCTACAACAACACCTTTTTGAAGCATAATATTTGCATAAATTGCAGATTCGCTTGTAGCAACGATTGCATATGCTGTCTTTGCTTCCTCATAAAACTTAAACCGTTCCACTTCAGCAAATGCTTTTTCTCCACGATGGTCATATTTTTTTACAATCTCTTTATATTCGTCCCAGATTGGTGTTTTCGCATTATCGCCCGGCATGACCTGCATCAAAGAAACAGGAGCATCCACATACGTATCAAGTGGCATTAATTTAAGTATTGCATCAAGAATTTCGGGCACACCATGTCCGTCTGCTCGGATAACAATTGCATTCTTACCTACACTTTCAGACGGAAAATTGCCATCAGCAATCACTATTCTGTCACCGTGTCCCATTTCCATAAGAACCTTTAATAATTCAGGTGAAATAATTTTAGGTATTCCTTTCAACATTTTATAAACTCTACCTCTTTTCTCTGTTTAATAACAAATGTGTGTGCACGCATCAATCCAACTAGGACATTTCTGCCACTATAAAACTGATCCCTTTCAGTATAATATAGCCGTCCTTTTTCTCGACGTTCTGACTGAGTAGAACTTTCTTAAATGAATCAACATAATAGTCATATGAATTAGCTGATGGATTGATTGCAATAAAGAATTTTTTTATCCCATCCGTGCGTTCATATACAAACGGATAATCTCTTAACAGAATTTTAAAATCTGCTTCAGCATAATGTGCCGGCTCAGTTTTATGTAATTCTATTAATGTTTTTACAAATGACAACAATATTATTATAGAGTATTTGTATAAAAACAGTTGATTTTGAAAACTTTGCACCAGCACGCCTTCAAAATCAACTGTATATCACCATAACATAAAGACATCCGATATTTTACGTCTTGCAGTCAAAAATCAAATCATCATTTAAATTGTATAACCTGGAAAGTGTCCTTCAGGATATTATAATAGTAGTCGGTGAAACGCGTACGCGTTTTTGTTTGCGATATATCGCAAACCTCTATGAAAAATAATGTTTTCATAGACCGACCCTATTGCAATCATGCGTGGCTTTCAAGCCATTTGCTTGAAGGCTGCGGAACAAGTTCCGCTTAATACAGCATTTTGCCGTTTCCACGACAATGATTATAATTATGGGGATGAAAAGATTTAAAAATACCGAAATCCACTATTCAGAAATATACGTTTCAAACAATAATTAGCTATATAAATGCAATCAAAAAACAACCTGATGCCTAAATATTATATGTAATACCTATACTACTTTTTTATCAGAGGCAATAATTCCTCGTTAAGTGTCCTGTTCGCCATTTCTATCTTCCATTCAAGTTGTTCTCTTGAGCATGCATAGTCAAATTCTTCTTCGTAGCCCAGACGAGAATTTGCATCTACCAACGGAATTGTATCCTCAGCATTGGTTATTTCCCGTTTGAGTATGTCTATCAACTCCAAAACGATTGGTTCAGGATTAACAGCAGGCACCAATGGCTTTGTCGCCTTTTTTGCATCCTCCAAATCCTTACGACCTCCAACCCAGGTCGGTTTTGCATCAACATATACGCCAAGTTTGCCCTTGAGATAGTGCCAGCGCTTAACATGTTGTATGGTTCTTGCAGTGTTTGCAATAAACTTTGAGATACCAAGAAGTTCCCTGAGGTTTTCGCCTTTTTGCCCCTCTGTTTTTGCAGCTATATCGGTAAGTCTTCTGCATCCCTCATCAAAAAGTTCTGTCATTTTTCTTTGTTCTTTTGTTTCGTAAAGAAGTCTTGTTTCATAATCCAGATTATATGTATAGACAGGATACGCCTCAAAATTAACATTTCCACCCGTTTCAGGACTTGAGGGAATAAGCTCCCATCTTTTAAAGAACAACGGATAAGACGGGCCAACTCTCGCCGGGCCATATTGGTCTTCATTTGTTGATACGCAATGTGATATGCCCCGAGAGAATAATTCAAAAATTTCTATAATCTCATCAACATACTCATCACCATAATCCCTTTTTATAAGCTTGCGAAGCAATTCATTCATATCAGGCATAGGTAACATATATGCATATTTTGCCATTTCGGAAATAATAGACGGCCACAAACCATATGTCCATGTATCCTGTGTTCCGTCCAATCTCCAGTTATCCTGTGCATCAGTAACAGCTTTCCAGCGTTGCATCCACCTCTGTGGAACAGGTAAATACGGAACGCCACCTATATCCCACGTACCGCCTACAGAATCTGCCTTGGTATACATACGACGGTTTTCCTCTTTTGCAGTTCTTGACTCTGAAGCAAAAGCATTAGCGGGCCCAATCTGCCAAATAGAATAATCGGTGGTTGTTTCTGTTGCGCCGTTTCCGATGTCAATCTTTTTACCCATCTCAAATGTAGCCATAACAGATACACCCTGCGGGAGATTACGTACAAGCTCCGTTCTTAACGCCTCATCAGTATAAAACCAATTGTATGTCCACAAAACAAGCTCTGTATTCTTTGAATTTTCGTCTATTACTCTTTTTATCATTGAGGCAAGCTGCGGATAGTCACTGCAAGGAAACCAACCTGGACTGGGCTTTTCATCATCAAGTGATTTTCTCCATTCTTTTCCGGTGGTACGTGCATCCTTAGACGGAAATTCACAGGCTTCACCCACCAGAATAACGCCCTTGATATCAGGGCATAGCTGAATAAATTTGCCATAGGTGCTTTGATAATACTCATAAGCCCCCTCGTCATCAGGATGATATATGTTCTTGAACCAGCAAAACGTATACACATCAAGACCATATTCTGACGCCATCTTAATTGTATCGTTGAACTCTCTGCATACCTCTCCGCCCTCTAAAACTTCTTTTCTGGCAACAGCTATAACAGCATCAAATCCATAATGTGCAATCTGTCGGAGGAGATTCCTGGTATACTTCTTTTGGGGTAATCCTCCATGAGCAATTCGTGGTGAAAACCGCATATGTCTTGTAATATCACACTTCTCAATTGACGGTAACTCATTTATATTCATGCTGTCTTCCAACGCATAACAACCCTGTGCCGCCAATCTTTCATTACTGCCATATATCTCTATGCAATTATCCGCTTTTATACGGAATGTCCTTTCACTCATAGTATCATCAACAGATATAAAAATTGTCTTTTCTTCGCTTTTTTCAGCAGTAGCAATTTCCAATTTAATACCCATTGACACAAAGAAATACTCCTGAAGGTCAACTACCGCATTTTTGAGCACCACACCGCAATTGTCATTATATAAAATCTTCCACTCATCAGTAACAGATATATAACCTTCACATATTTCCCTCCGGGGATTTATTCTGTTTGGTTTATGCACCTGAGTAAGCTTGTTTATAAATTCGAAATGCTTCTCCATATGTTGAAATCTCCTCAAATTTAATTATCTTATTACTGAAGATGTTTTTTCAATTCTTCAGTTAATCGTTCAGCCACAATCCTGTGCCCTTCCCTGAGAGGATGAAAGGGTGTTTGAGGAATCCATCCATCCGTTCCGATAAATATAACATTGTCATTATTATACTTATTAAAAGAATTTATTATCTCTTTAAGCTCTTGTTCATAAACGCCATAGAAAGGACTTAATGCAGTGATAATCGCTTTAGGATTACGTTTCCTCAGCAACGACAAAAAATTACAATATGCGTCCAGATATATTGTCTTTTCGTTTGTTCTGTCATTTACTCCATAATTCAATACTATAATTTCAGGATTTGAGCCTTTATAAGGAACACCATTGTAACAATATGGATATGCATCTATTGCTTTGGGCACCGCCCCCTGACCGCCTGTAAGAAAGCCTGTAGCACCATAACCCATAATAACAGGCTTCATTCCAAGATTTCCTGCCGTCAGCCATGCATATGTAGCTGTAGCATCATCCTGATACACGCGGTTGGGCTGATCCAACTTGCCCGGGTCATATTGAGCATCAATCAAAACGCCCTCGGTGATTGAATCCCCTATAAATTCTATTACAGGACGATCATCCTCGGGCAGAACACCCTGCTCGTCTGATTCAAAACCACAAAAAGATACCTTTCCGATAAGCGGCGCATACCATCTGTGCTGCATTTCTACAGCACTTTTGAAAATTATTTCTACATGGTGATTGCCTGTTGATTCTGTTTCAATGCGCAAATATCTGTCAAGAGGCACCTCTGTTTTGGCCCCCCCGTCAACGCTGATCCACAAATGCGGATATGGATGTGCATTTGTAGCAACATCAAAATGAAGTACAGCCCATTCTCCCTGAAACGCACACTCAATCACACCACCCGGTGCTGTTGTAATCGCCAACCGTTCTGTTACATTCCACCTGCCGGTAAAACGTACCGACTTGCTGTTTACATCATAAAACATAATCTGCCTCCTTAGTCATTAATAACAACCGGGCTCTTTCCTTGGAACTGAATCTCTCCCAATATCGCTTTTACAAAGGCTCTCTGTGTAGCCTCACTATAAGAAAATGCATTAACATACGCCTTTAGATAAGGGAAATCATGTAATTTATATGGATCACCAAATGAGGTAAATACCATTTGCTTGTGTTTGAGAACAGCCCCGCGCCAAAATGGTGTCATATGTGCCCAGCTTATACGAAGGGATCCTCCCAGATAATCCTGACTACTTATTTTGCAATTTATAAGAACCGCTGCTGCATCATTTAAATCGTCCTCAAAATCTTCACGTCTTGGATGAACATATCTTACAACATTATATCCGCGGTTCTTGAACTCTTCTTCTACCACATCCAAATCGCAGGCATAAAACGCTTTTTCCCGTTCTTTATCCTTTTTCAATTCAATAATCAATATTTTATCGCCGGGTTTAACCTTAAGAGGTAAAATATCTCCATAATTTCTAACAACATTTAAAGATTTTTCTGCAATTTCTTCTGCACATTTTTCAAGATTAACAAGATTTTGCTCCAAATCAATTCCTTTTAAAACTTCATTCTGGTCTTCGAAAAGTCTTACCTTGTTTTTAAGCTTGAGTACACGACGTGCCGCATCCTTTATGCGTTCTACAGGAATTTCACCCGACTCTACTGCACCCTTGATTTCATCAAAATATTCTCTTAAGGGGAACAAAAGTATATCTCCGCCTGCCTTTACAAATTCAATTGCAAGCCTATCGTGGTCAACACAGGCACAAGCACCAACCATACTCAAGGCATCAGAAACTATGCAGCCGTCAAATCCTAATTCTTCTTTAAGCAGCTTGGTCTGCAGATTATAGCTGAGGCTGGCAGGAGGATACCCCAACCAGTCATTAAGTTTTTCATCGTATGCAGGTAGTGAAATGTGGGCAACCATAACAGATGCTGCACCCGCCTTAAACATTTCTTTATACACATAACCAAATGTGTTCATCCACTCTTCTTTAGAAAGACTGTTTACCGTTGTGCAGAAGTGTTGGTTTCTGTCATCAACACCATCACCGGGGAAATGCTTGCAACCTGCCCCGATCAAGTTGTTTTTCTGATATCCCTTTACTGCTGCAACACCCATTTTTGCAACTGTTTCAGGATTATCAGATACTGTTCTGATATTGGTAACTGGATTATCCATATTAAAATTGATGTCAATAATAGGTGAAAAAGTCCAATGTATACCTAATTCACGGCACCTGATTGCAACTGCCTCGTGAGCACGTTCAATTAAGTCGGGATCATCGCACGCTCCCCATGCCATTTCATGAGGAAGTCTTATCTCTCCCGGAACAACGTGCCCGGGGCCACATTCTATATCTGCCGCAATCATACCCGGTATTTTTGAGTATTTATTAAGCAAATCTGTTCCATATTTGATTTCCTCTTTGGTTCTGCCTGCTGTAAACAAAGAGCCTGCATGGGTGTCTCTTATATTCTTTTCCAATTCATCAACATCTGCTATAAGGTTGTAACAAAACATTTGACCTATCATTTCGTCCAATGTCAATGATTCCAATATTTCTTCAATCTGCTTATCTGTTTTCATAAGTTTCCTCTCCTAAAATGTTTTTTATCACTTCGTACGAACAATAACAATACGTTCAAAATACAAAGCATTTTCATTTCCTGTTTTGCCACCGTAGTATTCGCCGCTTGCCTTCATTGAAATATAAATATCACATTCCTCAAAGGGCATGATGTCGGCTATACAACTAAGATTTATTCCCATTTCCAATTGATGATTCAGATATAAAACCGAATTGGAATACGGCGTAACGCCTTTTATCCCCTGCAACTTATATAAATGATATTTTTCCGCAACAAGGTCCTTTTTGTATATATCTAATTTATATTCATAAACAGGTTCAATATTATTTTTCTTTTTTATAAAGAATGATATTGGCTGAGGTATAGAATCATCAACATCTGTTACCCTGTAACGGTCTTTTTTTATGTCATTCATAGCATCTATCGAAAGCTTCAAAACTTTCTTCACCTGTGCATCGTCATCAAGCACATATGAAGAACCGCTCTCGCCATCAAAAAATCTTACCACGTCTTTGACATATATATCATATACATTTGACTCATCAATGTTTTCAAGTTCTTCAGGCAAAGCATACTTTTCATGCTTTTCTTCCGCAAGTCGGGTAAAATATTCAATATCTCTGTTTACTCGGTTGAGTATTCCTCTTCGCACTACCGAACCGTCTTCTGCACAGCAATACATATCGCATCTTGCTTTCAGCCCGTCTATCACCTTCAGAATTATTTCCTTCTTTTCAAACAAGAACCTGCCCTCTCCTGCATCTGCTTTCTTTTTTGACAAATCATCAAAGCATACAGCCATTGTGTTCAGCAATCCACTTGATGCAATCTTGACACGTGTTTCAAAGACATCATCCCCGCGAACAGCATCCAGAGCTTTTTCGAGCAATTCAAATCCCTTTTCTGCAAGCTCAGGGGTAACGTAATTCCAGTTTGTCAATGGTTCATACAACAATAAAACGTATCCTGATTTTTCAGCCACATCATGACACAGCATAAGGTATTCTTTTATGTAATTTGCCGCCTTACCATAATACTTGAATATAAAATCATCAATCAATACATCAGGATTTTGCGTTGGATCTTCCATCATACGTAATGTTACCCATTGTGCCAAAGCCCAAAAATCCCGTGTCTGAGCAGTTTCGTTCTCAACAAAATAACCGCTGACACCTAATTCGTGAAGGAGTTTTATGTTTTGCGTAATCCTGAATACATCCGGTATAGGCGCCGCAGGATAATCATGCAAATAGTAATCCCACACATAAAACGGACTGTTATTTACTCTGCACAAAGATGCCCATTTTTTTATTCTTCGTAAAGAATCTTTATTTGTCTGATATTCCAAGTTATGCAGTTGATCCTCGCGAAGATCAGCATATCTTATTATTACATTATGCTCCGGAACAACATCATCAAGCGGCGGTTCGATATATGCTGAATATGCCAATGTTTCAAGCATAACATCATCATATATCTGACCGATGTCTCTTGCGAGTCGGTTTACAAACCTCAGAAGATAGCCCGACTTGCCTGATTTTGTTATCTGTGCCTTACACTCAGGACATTCACACATAAAAAACTGATCTTTGAAGGAAACCGAATAAAACACCGGTCTTTCCACGCCATTCTCTTCACATTTTTTATTTTGAGTTTCAATATTGTCAATCAGTTTATGGAGCATTGCCTGATAGAAACCCTCATTAGAAAGACAAAACTGTCCATAGCTTATCCGGTCATTCATCACTTCATTAAATGCCCACCAGTCCTTATGCTCGGCAAAATACTTTTCTGCAGGAAAATACAAACCAAGAGAATGAACATGGTGGGGAGGTGCCATATACCTCGCCCCACCATATTTTTTTACATTGTCATTAAATGCACCATCTTCAATTCCATCGTCACCGATAATGTTCATACGGTTTCGTGCATGATATTTAAAATCCTTATATTCAAATATATCCAAAATTTTACGGAATTCAAAAACCGGTGTTTTGCTGACACAAACATCGCCTTTTATTTTAAGCTCAGAAACCTTAGGAACGTATTCTTCACGGAAATTCCACCAACGGATACTAAGATATTCTTCAAGAAAATGATAAACCGAATAGATTATCCCTCTGTCGGTATTTTTCAGGCCTCCTGTCAGTATCAAGTTGTCCTCAACCGCTTTTATAATCCAATTTTCCGCTGACGTTCCGCATATACCCTTTTTAACAGCATATTCTGTGTGTCCAACATAAACAGCCACGTTGTCACTTTTCTCTTCAGATACAATTTCAAGTTTTGCTCCTGTGGCTTTTTCAATATAATTCTGCAACTCAACCGAGGCCGTTCTTTCTACATCTGATGCAGTTTTTGAAATAGCAATCACAGCTTCCGCCGTTTTATTTGTAACCAATGAAATATCCATAACTCAGTCTCCCGTTTTTATATAAAAGGTCTTCTGTCTAACACAAGTTTTAACGGCTTTCTTGTTTGGAATTCTCCCGGCAATGTCTGCTGCAATTCAGCTAAAGCACAGGTTGTTCCAAACAACATATGTAAATCATTAAACCCGTCATGAGTTTTGTGATCCAATGAATAAAGCCAGTCTACATACTCATTTGCAAACTTCCTTATAGCCGACAAACAATCTTCACGCCTGTATCCGCACTGTCTGAGTGCGCGGGTTATACAATACACCCAGTCAATTTCCAAAAACCCTATATACTGGCCAAACTTATCGTTATCATAATCCCCTATCTTATCGCCAATCTGTTTGTTGCTATATAAATCCAAACAGGTATCAATCAATTTTTCAGGATAACGCAGAGGCATTCTTGCGTATTCAAGATTAAAAAGATAATGAAAACTACCACCCATAAAGTGAAACAACGGCGCATTCCTTTTCTCAATTTCACCTTTTCTCCACATTCCTGTTTCGGGGTCAACTTCTTCCCACAACCAATTGTAATAAGCCTTTTTCCACTCATCATCCACCGATTCGGTAAGCACCATTGCTGCATAAATGCCGGCTCCCTGATGAGATTGTGGCCAGGGGATATGTTCCCAATCCAGATTATCAAGAAGTTCATATAATCCTTCTTTGGTTTTGTACTTGAAAAGGTCTGTAAGAGGATAATCAGGCTTTGCATCAAACAACTCAAGAGCCGCAATACAATGAGCAGTTGTATGTATAAAATGATGCGTTTTTTCGGTAAAAAGTCCCGTTTGGGGGTCCTGAAATGCTCTTAACGTCTTTACCCACACAGCACGCTTTTCAGGTTCACTGATGAAATCACCTGTTGAATATAAGATATTCGCCGCATCCGCACAGCCGTACTCATTAAGACCAAGTTCCCTGTCACCCTTGTCATTCTGCCACAACCATCTTGCATACTTTCCTTCTTCAATTTTGTGCGAGTCAACCGTCTGCCTGATTCTTTCAACTAATTCCTCAATACTTCTCATTTTTGCCTCCTATTTAATGCCGGTATTTTCTATTGCTTTAACCTTAGATACAGGTGCTATATTCTCGCCCCAGAAGAATACTTTAACACTATCAAAAGAAGTATCCTCAGGCAAATTATATTTAACTATAAATTTTCCATCCTGTTGAGATGCTATTTCTAAGGTCTCGCTCATTCCCGCATATTGCAAGCTGTCATTGTTATATACGCCCAGTAAAGCTTTAGCCTCCACAAGTGATGATGAGCAATTTGTCACATCAATATAGGCATATAACGGTTCAGTAAAGTTTTCACTGTCTTTACCGTTTCCGTTTATGTCTGTATATTCTATGCGGTTTATATATAAAGAATCATAATCACCACCATCAACAATCACATAATGGCTGATGCATTTTTCAGTTTCGCCACAATTCACCTTTGCGATTACCTCTGCTACGCCACTACGTTTTGCGGTTATAACGCCTTCGCCATTTACAGTTGCAATATCCGAATTATAGTTTATGTAAGTGATGTCTTCGGGCTCAACTTCAATCAAATATCCGTTGGTTGTACGTGCATAAAGCTTAATAGCTGTGTTTTTTCCGTTCTCCATGCTTTCATAAGAAACATCACTTTCATTTATGAACAATCTGTCAATTTCACCTGTTGTATTATAAATTGGATAATCAGAGCCAAGACCAATATTTTTCAAATCAATCTGCTCAATAGACAAATTCATCGCTTCACTGTTATACTTCAGGCGATAATCCTTATTCTCAACATCTGCAAATAAAGGATCTGTATCTGTCAATGTTGCTCCATCCTGACCTGACGACACCCATGTTGCAAAATTTTTCTCATTGCTTACAACACTATAACTCAAATCAGCACCGTTATTGTAATACATATTGTTGTCTGCGGTCTTAATACTTGTGCTGAATATACTATTATCTGTAAACCAATACATACCGCTTCCGCAATTATATACGATATTGTTACTGATGGTACTGTTTTCGGCATCGGTGATCTGATGGCTCAACACAAATACGCCTTTATAAACATTCGGAACATTGATTATATAGTTATTCTCAATTCTGTTGTTTGAACCCTTTATCACAACCGGAACAAAACTCTCAGCGTGCTCTCCAGGAATAATATCTGATAAAATATTTTTCTCAAAAACAACTTCGCTGTTCATTTCGTCTATATAAAACAACATTCCCGTTCCCTCAGCATACTGTTTTCCGTGAATACGGTTGTTTCTGATGACCGTTCCGCCCTGCTGATAGGTAACTTCAATCGCGCCCGTATCGTTTGCACACATATTATTTTCGGAAATATCATTATATTCAACATAGGTCGGATACAGACATGGACTATTGTTGCTTGCTACGCGAATTCCGTATCTCATTGTCCTGTATATCTTGTTATTTTTAATATAGTTATATCCGCTGCCTGTATGCATCACATTAACACCTGAACCGATACCTGCAAGCAGTCCTGTATCGTGTATCAGATTATTAATTACGTAATTCTCCTGGCAAATCAGGTTCTTTTCCTCACCTACAAACTGTACACCATGGACTGCTGTGTTGTATATTTCATTTTTTGAGATTTCATTATAAGATGCACTGCCTGTCAAATATACGCCGCTTCCGCCAACATTATTAATAACGCAATTCTTTACGGCAATTCGCTTGGAATCCTTTATAGTTATTCCGTTTCCGTTAAATTCACCATAAAAAGTATTGGTATCCAGATTGTCGCTTCTGCCGGAATTCTGGATAGTCACCCCTTCGATCACTATATCATGGGCATAAGTATCTTTTGTTGCCCCCTCAAAGCGAATAATGTCCTTTGCTAAAGGGATTGATATAGTTTTGCCCTCTATAACTCCGTCTATCGGCTTATAAAACAGTTCACCTGTTTCCTTATTATAAAAGAACTCGCCTTCTGCATCCAGAAATTCCAAAGCACCCTGAAGGAAATATGTACTTCCGCTTCCTATCGGATAATACGTTTCACTATCCAACGAAACAACTCTTGCGCTGTAATCAATCTGTGCCGGTATAGTTTTTGAATGCCATTTATTGTAACCCGCACTGTCAGCCCAGATATATACCTCTAAATCAGATGAACTTGTTTGAGGAATACCATCTGCAGCGCTGAAGCTAAATGATGTATTGGGAGAGCTTTCGTATTTAACCGCCTCCAGATAGCCTTCATATAAATCCTCTTTGTTTTGATTTGGATATCTTGCCAATGTCTGCATAATACCGTCTTCATAAAGAAGCTTGACATCCAACCCCATTCCTATATTGGCAACAAAAATGCCATTAGAACCATACTCATCCCAATCTGAAATTACTTTGCTTCCGCTCAGAACAGGCTTATGATTGCTATAGTTTTTGTATGTAATTTTGTAATCTTCTGTACCGGAATCATACTCGTTGAAAACCAATGTGTCATCCACATAATATGTGCCATTCATTAAATAAACAGTATGATGGCAGTCGTTACCCTTATAAAGGGATTTCTTCACCGCATCCTTTGCCCTCTTAATTGTAGCAAATGCAGTGCTTTCGGTTAAACCGTCGGCATCATCATCGCCGTCGGGAGAAACATAAAACTCAACCACATCTGCAATCTTCACATATTCTTCATTAACCGCGTCATAAAATGCAGTTTTGAAATCCGCTATATTACTGTACTCCACTCCGACCAAAGATTCACAGGCATTCAGCTTTGCCTCCTCAGACAAGTTGTTATACTGCTGTTTGTTTAATATAATTGCAGAGTTATCAACAATTTCCTTTATATCAGATGCTGACGCGGCTGTATTGATCTCACTCAGAACGCCACTTTCAGCCGAATCGGAATAATAAAAGTCAGCTTGCATACTTACTCCAAGGCAAGCAGCATTTATGCTATAGGTATTGCCCTCAACAAAATCGCCCTTTGCAAATTCTGATTCAAAATATCCAAAGCGTTCGGTTTTCACCTGAGCAATCTGTTCCAACGTATTGTTGAGCATTATGGTAATTGATACCGGCTGATTCTGATTAGTTACAAATCGTCCTGATACCAAAACCATGTCTCCGCTTATTTCAGCACACAAATAAGCGGTGCTTTCAGCATTTACCGCTACGCAGAGGGATGCAAGCGTGCAAATGCAGATCAGCAGTGCACAAATTCTTTTTAAAAATAAGTTTTTCATAAGTTCTCCTCCATTCTATCCGTCACAATCCTTTCAATGTGACCCGAGTATAAAATATTCAGGTCACATTGACTTTGTGTTGTTTTATTTTCCTGAAATCGTCAGATCCGATACACGGGCTCCCACAAATCCGTTCACGACATTTGAAAATCCTGCGACACCGGCTAAATACTTATCAGGCATAGGTACGGTAATCTCGCCCACCAGGTGCCAGCCGTCGGTAGTTTTGCAATAACCCCTAAACACGTCTCCGTTCTTTTCAAGCTTTAATCTTGTGGGAAGCGAATGCATTCCGCCCTGATAGTTTGCACTGCTCTGCTTCTCCTCGTTTCTCCAGGTCATAACAACCTTTCCTTCGGGAGTTACACGTATCTGAACATTATAGGCTTCCTCTGTGTTTTCTGTTCTTATCATCGGTCCAACTGCGGTATTACCGTTAAATGAACCGTCATAAGAGCCAACCTCGCACTCAATAGTCAGATTTTCTTCGGTCATATCCCTGTACACGAAGGTAGCGCCATCAGAAGCTCCGTAAATATTGTCACCATTCGACATAAAGAACATATCCTTTTCGGAACCGAATTCAACGCTGCCATTTGCATTTTTATAATTAACCAGACTGTATCCCGCCGGCAAGTTCTTACCATCATTAAGTACAACAACATTAAACGAAGAGCTAATTTCTGTATCCCCATATCTGAGTGTCAGCTTGAATTCTGACATACCGTTTGATACACCTGAAATATCAAGCTTTGAGATACCGTCAAATCTTACATCGGCAATTGCTTCGTCCTTCAGTTCACAGACAAATTCAAAACAAGAAACATCTTCAATCTTTTCTCCTGCACTGTCAAAAACAGTGAAATCAAGAGTTCTTGAGCTACCTTCATTCATAAATACCGTATTTGTCTCAAACTTGATTTCTGCGGGAATTTGTTTAACTGCACTCATATTATAATTCAGTGTATACTTCTTCCCAAAGAACTCGGCATTTAAGGAAATTACAGCTTTTCCCTCGTTTTCGGCATTTGCCCTAACTAATCCTGAATCGCTGACCGTCATAATGCTTTCATCAGACGAGCTGAATCTTACATTTTGTAAAATTCCGCTGTTTGTCTGACCATATTTAGTCTTAATTTTGGGCATAATCAGAGAGGTTTTGCCGTTTTGCACCATTGTTGAATCTGCAGTCAATCTAATCTCTTCTATCTCATCACCAACAATAACATACAAATCAATGCTTGCTTCTCCACCGTTTTTATAGGCAGTAACCGTTATTTTTGATATACCATTATTACAAGCTGTAATTTCACCATTTGCGCTTACCTTGGCAACCGACGGATTATCACTTGTGTATTTAACGGATGCATCCGATAAATCCATCACATAGCCTGTCTTACTTCTTCCCTCGATTTCAGTTTGAGCC
Organism: Clostridia bacterium; assembly: GCA_045586925.1. Taxonomy (GTDB): domain Bacteria; phylum Bacillota; class Clostridia; order Monoglobales; family Monoglobaceae; genus SIG440. The sequence goes on from JAZNBG010000042.1 coordinate 126,145, forward strand.
TTTCCGCCTTTGATTAAATTTATGGTTGCAGTGCTCTTCGCCATACCTTTTTCGCGGACAAATATCCGCTTTAAAGGCTCGGTTTTATTAGCAAACTTAAAGTTATCCAAAAGTCCCATCGGGGAAATTTCAATTTCACTTATTCCCAATTCATATCCCGGTGCATCATACCGGAATCTATAATCATCCTTTTCATCTGCCATAAATTGCGGGGAAACATCAATCAAAGAATTTTTGTCATAATTTGCCCCAAACAGATTTTGCCAATCTTCAAAGCTTGCCGCGTTGGTAAATTTGTATTCGTTGTTTGAGTTGTAATATAAATTTCTGTCCATCCTGCCTATGGTTTCCTTTTCAAAGAAAGATCCAAACTGGAAGGGCACAAGACCTGAATCTGCAATGATATTCTTTTCTATTTTCAACTCTGTGGGTCTTTTAAACATACCGTTACCCTTTCCGATAAGATAACCCGAAGTGCTTACATCAGGATTATTAACAGAAAAGTTGTTACGGACAGTCATATTGGGTCCCTTGAAGAAAATTGTTGCTCCAACGGTTGCACCGTCAATACTGTCCTGCCTTGTGATTATGTTGTTCTGGGCAACACAGTTATGAGTACCTTCGTCAAAATAGATACCTGAGGTTCCGTTAAATCGTGAATAACTATCATGCAGATAGTTATTGCTGATAAAGGCACCCTCGCCCTGCATATCGCAGTAAATCTGCGATGTATCCTCCTGAGTCAGATTTGCTTCGGAAAGGTCATTATACATCACATAGTTGCGCCAATGCGAAGAGGCTATGCGAATGTTATGTCCCGATGTCCTGTCAATTCTGTTGTGAACAATAAAGTTATTTTTTGCAGAGTAGGTGTAAACGAAAATACCTCTTCCGTCACCGCCAAGCATACCGTTTCTGTATAAATAGTTGTTGCAGATAACATTGTTTCTGCATGTTGGCTTAAATTGTTCACCGGTAATCAGAATTGCGTCATGTCCGGTATTTTCAATTTTATTTCCGGTTATTTTACAGTTTATTGCACATTTTTCTATTCTTATTGCGGTTGAGCCAATATCATGTATATAACAATCACTGATTTTTATATTTTCAGCGAAAGAAATTTTAAAGGCATCGCCGTTTTCTCTCACCATAATAGTCAGCTGTGTAAATCTATCGTTATTCTTTATTTCCAATCCTAAAAATTCGATATTCTTAACAGTTGAATGTTCATTGCTTCCGCGAATTTCAATTATATTTTTTATTTCGGGTGCTTCAACCTTTTTCCCGCCAAGTTTTCCGTCTGTTGGATAGTAATAAAGAATTCCTTCTTTTGTATCGTGATAAAACTCACCCGGCGAATCCAGAAGTTCCAATGCTCCCTGTATAAAATATTGTGAACCCACATTCAATGGGTAATTTGCATTTTTATTAAGTTTTAAAAAATTAGAATCAAAATCTATACCTTTTACTTTTAAACGATCCTGTCGCCACATAATAGCTCCGCCACCAAACAGATAAATCTCCAGATCGTTTATGTTTTCCATATATGGAATATCGCCATCTTTGTATATAAACGCGCTGTAATTTCCGGCAGTATATTCAGTTTCCACATAGTTCCACCACTTACGTGTGTCCTTGGATGCGTTTGGATGACGCGCCTTGACAAGGGTCGTGCCATTTTCATATAAAGTGTCAATAGGAGGTCTGTCGCCAACATAAGCCTTGACAATATCTCCTGAATAAACTTCCCAGTTTGTTATTTCGCTGCTGCCTGTTATAACAGGCTTTTCATCTTTATAGGCTGAATAAATTACCTTGTGAAACCCCGCACCAGAATCCTCCTCGGTAAACAAAAGTGTTTCATTAAGGCAATAAGTGCCCTCGCGTAAATAAACTCTTATATCCGAGTTCATTTTTCCTGTCTTTATCAAATCTCTTACTGTGTTTTTTGCTTTTAATATTGTTTTAAAAGGTTTTTCCTTTGAACCTTCATTGTCATCGTTGCCGGCAGGGGACACGAAAAATTCAATGTCCCCAACCTCTGCAACGGCATTTTCAAACAACTCAGCCAGTTCGGCTTCCCTTTCGGAAGTTATTTGGCCAATTTCGTCTTCGCTGATTAAAACTAATCCCGAATCACCGTAAAATACATTCTTGTTCATCATCCTGTCAGCAATGCTGACAGGAAGATAAACATTATCATTTTTTATTATCGGAGGCTTCTCTATATCGAAACTGTCTGTATTAGTTGTTGCAATTCTACTGTCTTTGCGGATTGTATATGTATTTCCGTTATGCTCCATAAACACTGTCCCGGTCTTTGTTTCGTAAGAAACCTCTGTCCACAGAATATTATCAAAAAACTTCATGGGAACATATACCACTCCGTTTTCGGACACGGGAACAACACCGCTGTCATTTTCGTCAAGCTGCAGCTGTTCATTATAAACATACGCAATCGGGCTACCTATACGCAGCAATATACCGTCCTGCAATAAATCCTCGTTTTTGCCTATCTCAGTTCCAAAGCTATTCAGACTGCAGTTTAATAACAAAATGACACAAATTATAATAGCCGAAATACATCTTTTATACCTAATCACAGAACCGAAACCTCCTGATTTTGAATTTGTTTAAATATCTCTTTTAGGACCTATAGCACGCATAGTGTCAATATCATCCCAAACGTATACAACCACCGTATATCCGCTGCCTGCAGTTGTAACCGTTACATTTGCACTGCCCATCTGGTCAACAGCACCTGCCGCCAGAGTGATATCACTCATATTTACATCTACAAGTGCACCATTTTTATAAAGTGCAACAATAACCTTTGCAGTTGCAGGACTGTCAGAATAGTTGCTTACCTTTGCCCAGCCTGTAACTGTACCTGTAAAGGTGCTGCTGATACTGATAATATCCTCAACCCCTACCTTAAATCCTGCACTTCCTGATAAGAATGAATCAAGATAAACTGCAGTAAATCTGATATCCTGCGGATTAATCAGTGTTTTATTATCTGATGAAACCATTTCAGGTATCTTCAGTTCATATTCATCCATATAGTTTGGTGCAACTATCGGGCTTAATGAATATGTGTTTGTTTCTGCATCATATTCGCGGATACATTCAGCCGCTGACTCGCTGTCAACATAATTGCCGATTGCAGGGCTGTCACCTGTACCGAATCCAAATACTTCGCCAAGCTGTGCCAGTGTAATGTCTGAAAAATCTGTTTCAAACAATGTGGTTGCAGCCGCAGCGTCTGCAGCCTGATAGCTTGCTGACATATCGCAGATATCGGTTGCATTTGTGCTGTTACCCATTACACCTATACAAACATAGCCTAAAGCATAATCTGTGGTTTTGCATACATACCACTCTGTTGTGCTTGGGAAATATTCGGTATCATTCATAACAACACGGAATGCTCTGTTTGTCATATCTACATCTATTCGCATTTTGGCCCATTTGTTTTCTTCACGTGTGAATGAACCAGCCACTCCACCGCTTTCACCGCGTGTTCCATTTGTATACTGCAAGTTCATTGCACTCGCAAATGAGAATCTGCCTATTTCAGCACCGTCACCTGTACCTGTATCAGGATTATTTGCAGCGTCCCTCAATGAGAAACCATAATAATCTGTTATACTTTCTGTTCTGAATGTATGTTCTATGCTATATATACCAGTACTTTCAGTAAAGTGATATCTTAATCCACCATCTTTGTTAAAGCAGCGGATTGGCTCCTCTACGTGATACATCTTCTTCATAGCATAATGAGTTAAAGTAATATTTTCATCAAGAGTAGCTTTAGAGATTGCATCGCTGAACTTAATGTCAATTGAATTATTACCAAGCGCTACATAGTCACCGTCTTCAATGGTTGTTGAGCCTTTTGAAACACTTTCAACAATAAGGCTTCCACCCAAATTCTTAACTGTGAAATTGATTGTATTGCCGCCAACTATAACTGTGTATGTTTTTCCGAGTTCAAAACCGCCGTCAGGTGTAAGCGTATAAACATTAGTTGCCGAATCAAATGATCTTGTACAGGTAATCTCATTCATTGTTGTAACTTCAGGATATGTAACAACTGTATCAGATGTTGAACCAACAGCACAGGTTAAACCATCACCCAGTGTATCGGTAAAGAAGTCTAGATTGCACTTGTTTACAGTTGCAGAGGTTGCATTTTCCTTGTAATCCAATCTGAAGCTTTTCAGTTCTGCAAATTCACCTGCTCCTGTCGAATGTGATGGTGCAACACCGAGTCCAATGTAACCACCCGTCTCACCGGTGATTGCTGTCATTGCATAATCTGTTACGATTGTAGTTGTACCACTTTCATCTGTACTGCTTATGGTTGTCAAACCATCATTGAAGTTCAGCACTGCATTGATGGTGTACCATTTGCCGGGAGTGTATGCTATATTTGTTGTAGTATTTGAACTGCCGATACCCCACGTATAATTTGTCCCATTTTTATTAACACCAAATCTTAACCACTCGTTGTTATTGTTAGACGCACCACGAACAGTAAAGCCAAAGGCATTAAGTGCTGTCTCAGCTGCTGCCCTGAAGGTATATTCCATGGTGTAGATTCCAGTAGGCACACCATCAAAGGTATATCTGAGATTATCTGCATCCCATGATCTGCCCGGGTTTGCGATGTGTAATACGTTGCCTGTCTGTACATCTGTTGCCAGTTTTACGCTTTCAGCCAGAGCGCTTTCGTCCATCGCTCCTGAAAAATGCACTTTAAGACTTGTTTCACTGATGTCAATTTCTCCTCCGTCTGCTATTGTTTCGCCATTGCCAGTCGTAACAACAGCATTATACGGATCCTCTACAGTGAAATTGTACTTGTCGCTGCCTACAAAAAGTGTATATTCTTCGCCTGCAACAAAGCCGCCACTTGGTGTAATAGTATAAGTGTTTGCAGTATCATTATATACTCTGTCACATACAATCTCATTCATTGAAGCTATAATTGTAGGATAGCTTACAACTGTATCTGACGATGCA
>JAZNBG010000043.1:0-19546 GCA_045586925.1 Clostridia bacterium
ATATAATAGGAATTTACTACTTATCAGTACTAAACTCCTATTATACAAAAACAAAATTTAAATTGCCCGTGCAAAATTTTCGGCTGCACCGAAATGCACTTGGGCAAACAAAGCGTAAATGCTCCGACCGCCGCAAGGCGAGTGGCGTAGCCGCTTTGTTCATACTATTTCTTCCACATATTATCAAGCTGCCATCCCAGATCAAATACAGGAACAACAATGGTAATTTCCACCTCGTCATCTGTAAGGGAACTGTCGGTTGTACATCGAAGTGCCGGAGCATTTTTCATACTGTTTTTACATTCGCAGATTTCCATTACGATGGACTGCAGGTCGGAAATAGTGTAATTTGTGGGCATATTGATATGTAAAAAGTAATCTTTCAGGCAATCGATTTTTAAAAGAGAGAGATATCTGGCAATGCCATCACGATGCCCTTTATAATCGATTTTATACCATTCTTTGCCCTTGTCCGAGATTTTCTCCAATATTTCACGGGCATCAGCAACAATAAGGGGTTCTTTTCCCTCCAGAGCCGAGCTTTCTGCAATATATTTTGCCAGAGCCCGAGGATTATCAAAAATTTCAAAAAACAGCATAATGCAACCTCCCAACAGATAAATACGGATGGTTTGTGAAAAAAAAGACATATGAAAACACATATGCCTTTTTTATTAGCTATCTGTTATTGATAAGCTTTGTTAGTTCAACAGGCTCGACAATCTTGCCATCTTTATAAACGCGCATATTGCCGGATGCAATTTCATCTATAAGGATAACTTCGTTGTTGTTGTAACCAAACTCAAATTTAATATCCCAAAGGTCGAGACCGATTGTTTTAAGATCGTCAGCGACAATCTTTGTAATTTTTAGAGTTTGTTCCTTCATGCTTTCAAACATTTCGGGAGACATAATGCCAAGGGCAGCGAGACCTTCGGAAGTAACCAGTGGGTCGCCCTTGTCATCATTTTTAAAGGTACATTCAACGTATCCGCCATCTAAAACGGTTCCGTCTTCGATATATTCGCCGTATCTGCGGATAAAACTGCCGGTTGCAACCAGACGGCAAATAACCTCTAACCCGTGACCAAAAACTGTTGCGGGAAGAACTTCCATTGTTGCATCTTCAAGGTTCGCGCTTACATAGTGGGTCTTGATGCCTGCCTTTTTTAACATTTCAAAATAATAAACAGATGTTTCGAGGTTAGCTTTGCCGATACCTTCGATGGTAAGACCAACCGCGTTTTCACCCGGGTCAAAAACTCCGTCCTTGCCGGTGCAGTCGTCCTTGAATTTCAGCAATACGTTGCCGTTTTCAAGTTTGTAAACATCCTTTGTTTTCCCTTGATAAATCTTTTCCATTATTCAAAACCCCTTCTTTAGTTTGTTGTTTAATAATACACTTTATTTTACCATACTTTTCAGCAAATTTAAAGTATTTTTGTAAAAAAAATAAATTTTTCATAAAATTCTAAAACACTTGCTAATTACAGCTTTTTGTACGATAAATCTTTTGGTTAATTTTACAAATAATCGAAATTATATTAAAGAAAAAAGTTCTATATTTTCAACAAAACAAGAATTCTCCCAAAGACCTTTTTTTCTGCCGTATTTTTTGCAGAGTAACAAAACGCGTTTTAGGCAGAATAAAAGAGAAGGGAGAATTAGGCCAATGATAAATAGGTTGAAGAAAATAGTTTTTGCCATATGTCTTTCGGTATTAATTTCAAAAAATGTGTATACGCCCGTTTTGGTAAACGCAGATATACAACAAGGTATGCAAACGAATTTTTTTGAAATTGCATAATGGCAAAAAAGATGCGGTAAACCGATGTTAGTTTACCGCATTTCTTCTTTTTAATACAAATTTTTAGATAATAAACTTATCGTGAATTGCCTGAACAGCTTTTTCTGCATTTGCAACATTTACTAAAACGGAAATTTTTGTTTCCGATGTAGAAATCATATGGATGTTAATGTTGGCATCATAAAGTGCTTCAAACATTTTTGCTGCAACACCGGGGTTATTAACCATACCGGCACCAACAATAGATACCTTGCTGATATCTTCTCTGTGTGAAATTTCTTCATAGCAAAGAGCATCCTTTTCAGATTCGAGAAGCTCAATTGCTTCATTCAGATGATTTTTTGTAACGGTGAAGGAAATATCTTTCTTTCCTTCTCTGCCAATTGACTGCAAGATTACGTCAACATTTATATGTTTACTTGCAAGCAGTGAGAATACTTTAAATGCAATGCCGGGCTTATCTTCAAGACCGATAATTGCGATACGTGCTACATCATTATCACGAGCAACGCCTCTGATTAACATTTTTTCCACGGAAACCGCCTCCTTAACAATTGTTCCATCAATTTTTTCAAAACTGGATTTAACCTCAAGCTTAACGCTGTATTTCTTAGCCATTTCAACCGAACGGTTGTGGAGTACATTTGCACCAAGACTTGCAAGGTCAAGCATTTCGTCGTAAGTAATTTCGTCAAGCTTCTTTGCTGTCTTTACAATACGAGGATCAGCAGTATATACACCGTCAACGTCTGTATAAATTTCGCATTTGTCTGCGTGAATTGCTGCAGCAATTGCAACTGCTGATGTGTCACTGCCGCCACGACCCAGAGTGGTTATGTTGTCATATTTGTCAATGCCCTGGAAACCTGCAACAATAACAATCTTTTTCTGGTCAAGCTCAGACATTATTCGTTCTGTATTAATTTTGTTTATACGAGCATTACCTGCTGATGTGTTTGTCTGGAAACCTGCCTGCCAGCCCGTAAGAGAAATGACAGGAGCACCGATTTTCTCAATTGCCATTGCAAGAAGTGCGATTGAAATTTGTTCACCTGACGAGAGGAGCATATCCATTTCGCGCTTTGAAGGTGATGAGTTAATTTCATGAGCCTTGTCAATAAGGTCGTCTGTTGTGTCGCCCTGTGCAGAAACAACTACAACAACGGAATTTCCTTCGCGGTAGGTATCAACTACACGGCTTGCAACGTTGTTTACTTTGGCAGCATCTGCAACAGAGCTGCCACCGAATTTCTGAACAATAATTGCCAATTTTAAAACCTCCGATATATATTAATTTTCGAAGACGCCAATGTTATCCGTTTTAAGGGTTTCAAGACGTCGATTTTACATTTTTTACTCGCCAATCAATCTTAATTTGCCAAGAGCTTTGCAACCCTCAAATTCAATACCTTTGATGAAATCTGCAATCTTGCCGTCGGTCATAGGAGCGGTAATTACAGCAAATTCGTTTTTGTATTCTTCTTCGTCAAAGGTTACAATTCTGCAATCTGCAAGACCTGAAACAGGCTTACCTGAAAATCTGATATAGTACGGATATTCCTGCGACTTGCCTTCCGACTGATTTTCGGGAGTGTATTCATTCCATTTTATGATAATATTAACGCCCTGGTGCTTGATTGCATCTACAACATCGGCAACAACGGCATTTGCTGTAGGCAACTTACCTGCGCCTCTGCCATAGAACATAACGTCGCCCAGGTCCTCGCCCTTTACAATGATGCCATTAAACACATCATTGATACCCGCAAGGGGATTACTCTTTGGAACAAAAGCGGGGAATACTGCGGCATAAACGCCGCCATCCTTTGCCTTGGTTGCGTGCCCGATAAGCTTGATTGAATATCCCAGCTTTTCGGCATAAGCCACATCCTCGGCGGTAATTTTTGTAATGCCTTCGGTTGGAATTCTCTCGGTAAGTACTTCGTTGCCGAAAGCCAGAGCCGAAAGAATTGCTATCTTTCGACAGGTGTCGTGACCTTCAACATCGGCTGTGGGGTCAGCCTCGGCATAGCCCTTCTGCTGTGCAGCCCGAAGAGCGTTGTCAAAGGTTTCGCCCTTTTGGAACATCTGTGTAAGGATATAGTTGGTAGTTCCGTTAAGGATACCAAATACATCGGTTGCCTCGCCTGCTGTCAGGCATGAGAACATAGGCCTGATAATAGGGATGCCTCCGCCAACAGACGCTTCAAACAGATAGTTAAGGTTTCGCTCTCTTGCGATTTGCAAAAGTTCGGTGCCGTGTGCGGCAACAAGCTCCTTGTTGGAGGTAATAACGCTTTTGCCTGCAAGGAGGAGCTGTTTAGAAAATTCATAGGCAGGCTTTGTGCCGCCCATTGTTTCAACAACAATGCCAACCTCGGGGTCATTTAAAATATCGTTAAAGTCCTTGGTGAAGCAATTGAATTCGCTGTCAGGGAAATCCCTGAGGTCAAGAATGTGAGCGATTTCGATAGGTTCACCACATTTTTTTATCAGGTTTTCCTGATTTTTGGTGATAACCTCGCCAACGCCCGAGCCAACCACACCAAAGCCCATAATTGCGATTTTCATATATTCTCAGTCCCTTCTGAAAAATCTGTATTAATGAATATAGTTTCTGTTGCTTAAAAATATAGATAACAACATAATACAACAAAAACTCCCTGACGTCAAGGAGTTTTTGCCATTTTTATGCACTAAAATTATCGTATAAAATCAATAATTTTCAGCATTTCGTCAGGGGTTGATGCTCGCATAATTGCCTCTCGCAGCTTTGCACCGCCACGGCAGCCCTTGATATACCACGCCATATGCTTGCGAGCCTCCTGAATACCACGATAGTCACCCTTGTATTTTATCAGCAGTTCAAGATGCTCTCTCATTTTTTCTGCACGCTCCTGAGGCGTGGGGAGAGGGAGCTTTTCGCCTGTTCCAAGATAGTGGATAACTCTTTCAAATATCCAAGGGTTACCCTGAGCACCTCTGCCAATCATAATTCCGTCACAGCCAGTGTATTCAAGCATCCTTTTTGCACTGTCTTCATCGGTAATATCGCCGTTGCCTATAACGGGGATTGAAACCGATTGCTTTACTGTCTTGATTATATCAAGGTCGGCTGTGCCACTGTAGAATTGCTCACGGGTTCTGCCGTGAACCGTAATCGCAGACGCCCCGTTTCTTTCGGCAATTTGTGCCATTTCAACGGCATTGGTTGAGTCATCATTCCAGCCTTTGCGGATTTTTACGGTTACGGGGACATTTACTGCGGCAACAACGGCAGCAACAATTTCTCCTGCAAGCTGCGGGGTCTTTGAAAGTGCCGAGCCATCGCCACTTCCGGTTATTTTTGGTGCAGGACAGCCCATATTGATGTCAATAAGCTGAGCGCCATATTCCAAAGCCTTTTCTGCAATGGATGCAAGCACTTCCGGCTCGTGCCCAAAAAGCTGGGTTGCCACCGGCTTTTCCTCATCTTCGGTTAAAAGCAGGTCGGCGGTTTTTTTGCTATTGTAAAACAGACCCTTGCCCGAGACCATTTCGGTGTACATAAGCCCGGGACCAAAGGGTTTGGTTATCATCCGGAAGGCTTTGTCTGTGACGCCTGCCATTGGTGCAAGGAGAACATTGTTTTTAAGTTCAAGGTTTTTAATTTTCATATATGGATTCCTTTTAGAATTATTGAATTGTAATGTCGGCTGATGGGCTGATTAAATTTATTATGGTTTTGCCAGGATTAATTAAAAGGTCAGTCCCGTCTGCTTTTTTATATGTTGTATTGCTGCTTCGCGACGTTTTTGACCAGGTTATTTCTTCAAAGCCGCCATTTGAGATATAATAGCCACGACCCGTGCCTGTTGTATTAATGTTGCGGCGGTCGGTGCCATCGCCAAGAGAGGAGTCGTGCACAAGAACAACAATAATATTCTTTGCTTCAACTATGCTGCCATTTTGCAAGGAATGCGGTGCGCCATTAATGGACTTTTGGTAAACGCCCTTTTCGGCATCATAGGTATATCCTGTATTATATCCACCGGAATATGTAAGCTTAACCGATTTTGCTGAATTTTCGGACGGGAGATTGATATACTTATCCGAGTATTTTATTCCGTTTTTGCGGTCTGTTTCGGTGTGATATCCTTTTTGTTTTGCCATCGCTTTGATTTTTTTAATGCTTGTATAGGCGCTGTGCCAGTCACCCGTGAATTTTTGTTCACGCCAGAAGATGCTCTCGTCGCTGCCTAAGATGCCGTTTATTTTGTCGATGCCAAGAGCAGAAATGTCGGTAATTGCTCTGGGGCTCCATCCAAAATGGGTGTATATTGCATCGTTTTCCAACACATAGTCAAGAAAATAATGTCGAGAGGAGCGGATAGGACCAATCTTTTCGGTATCTGTTCCGCGGAATAGTGCCAAAAATCTTGTTGCACCGCCTTCAACAACCATTTCATAAATTAGATATGCGTCATCAAGACCTGCGTGTGGCCTTGCGTTTTTGTCGTCATTGTCAACCATCACGGCAATGGGTCTTTCGTTGGTGTTTACATAGGTTTCAAAAAAGTTTTCGATTTCTTTGGTTGTGGAGTCAACAACTGTTTCGGTTGACGTTTTATCTGTAGTTGAAACGGATTCTGTGGGGGCTTTTGCGCCACAGCCGGAAATAAGACTTATACAAAGCAATACTACAAAAAGTTTTGATAAGGTTTTCATAAATATACCCCTTTCGGTTATTGTCGAATATATTTTACCACAAAAAACAACACATTTCAACATTTGTAATTCTTAACTTGACAATATTTGCGTAAATTAGTATACTAAATTAAAATGGGGGATGATTTGACATTTACCATTATACCAAAAATCAGGAAAGGTGTCTTGTTATGAATTACTCAGAATTAGCAAAGGTGAAAAGAGTGGTTATCAAGGTGGGGACATCGTCTTTGACCTATGAAACGGGCAAATTAAATATAAAAAAGATTGAAAGCATTGTTCGCGTTGTATCAGACCTTCGAAACAGAGGGGTCGAGGTGGTGCTTGTATCCAGTGGTGCGGTTGGTGCCGGCGTGGGCAAGCTGAACCTTGCCGAAAAGCCATCAGACACCAGAAAAAAACAGGCGCTTGCGGCAATCGGTCAGGCGACACTTGTTTCTATGTATGACAGATTTTTTTCGGAATATGGACATTCCTCGGCACAGGTGCTTTTGACAAAGTTTATTCTTGATGTTGAGGAACGGTATATAAACACCAAAAATACCTTTGAAACTATGTTTGAATATGGAGTTATTCCCATTGTCAATGAAAACGACGTAATTTCGACATATGAGCTGGAATTTGGAGATAACGATACTCTTTCAGCTCATATTGCAAAATTGGTTGATGCTGAACTTTTGATTATCCTTTCGGATATTGACGGGCTTTATGACAGCAATCCGCAAACAAACCCTGATGCAAAGCTTATTCCGGTTGTGGATAGAATTGATGAAAAAATTTACGCTATTGCAGGTGGCGCAGGCAGTCGCCGTGGTACGGGCGGAATGGTTACAAAGCTTAAGGCTGCCGAGATTGTAAATCCCGAAGGTATTGATATGATTATTACCAACGGCGCTTATCCTGAGAGAATTTATGATATTTTTGAAGGAAAATCGGCTGGAACAATATTTAAAGGAAGCAAAAAGTAAAGGTTTAACAACGAAAAGAAATTACAAATGTTAATTTTCGTTAAACTTTTGTCAGAAATGTATTGAAATCTTGCAACAAATGTGATAATATGTTATATGTGAGAAGAGTTGGAATATTTTAACTCTGTCTATGTTTTTAAATTGTAAAATTATTAACTTTAATATAATCAGGAGGTAGAAAAAATGACTACAAACAAAAAAGTACTCACTTGGCTTGAAGAAATGAAAGCTCTTTGCAAGCCCGAAAAAGTAGTATGGATTGACGGAACAGAAGCACAGCTTGAGGCACTTCGTGCAGAAGCAGTTGCAAGCGGCGAAATGATTAAGCTTAATCAGGAGAAGCTTCCCGGTTGCTACTATCACAGAACAGCAGAAAACGACGTTGCTCGCGTTGAAGACAGAACATTTATCTGTACAGAAACCGAGGAAGAGGCAGGTCCCATCAACAACTGGATGGCACCCGCTGAAATGTATGCAAAGCTCAATGCTTTGTATGACGGCTCAATGGCAGGCAGAACAATGTATGTTATTCCTTATTCAATGGGTCCTGTTGGTTCACCCTTCTCTAAGATTGGTATTGAACTTACAGACAGTATCTACGTTGTACTGAATATGGACATTATGACAAGGGTTGGCAAGGCTGTAATTGATGCTCTTGGCGAAGACGGGGATTTCGTTAAATGTCTTCACGCAAAGAAGGATGTAAATCCTGACGAGAGATATATCGTTCACTTCCCACAGGATAACACAATTATGTCAGTAAACTCAGCTTACGGCGGAAATGTTCTTCTTGGTAAGAAGTGCTTTGCTCTCCGTATTGCATCATATCAGGGTATGAAAGAAGGCTGGATGGCAGAGCATATGCTTATTCTTGGCTTAGAAAATCCCAAGGGTGAGGTTAAATACATCTGTGCAGCATTCCCCTCGGCTTGCGGTAAGACAAACCTTGCTATGCTTATTCCTCCCAAGTTCCTTCAGGAAAAGGGTTATAAAGTTTGGACAGTAGGTGACGATATCGCTTGGCTTCGTGTTGGCGAAGATGGCAGACTTTATGCTATCAACCCCGAGGCAGGTTTTTTTGGTGTTGCTCCAGGTACATCTGAAAAATCAAACTTCAATGCTCTTGAGGCTACAAAGAAGAATACAATCTTCACAAACGTTGCTATCAACGAAGAAGATATGACTGTTTGGTGGGAAGGTCTTGACAAGAATCCTCCAAGCAATGCAATTGAATGGAAGGGTGCAAAGGTTGACGGAAAAGCATATACTGCAGACGGCAACAAGCTTGCTCATCCCAACTCAAGATTTACTGCTCCTGCAAAGAACTGTCCCTGCATTTCATCTGAATTTGAAAATCCACAGGGTGTTCCGATCTCAGCTATTGTATTCGGCGGCCGTCGTGCAAAAACTGCTCCGCTGGTATATCAGGCTCGTGACTGGGATCACGGTGTATTCGTAGGTGCAACAATGGCATCTGAAACAACTGCAGCAGCAGCAGGTGCAGTAGGTGTTGTAAGACGTGACCCAATGGCTATGCGACCCTTCGTTGGATACAATATGGCAGACTACTTCCAGCATTGGTATGATATGGGCAAGAAGATTGCAAATCCTCCCCAGATCTTCAATGTAAACTGGTTCAGACTTGACAAGGACGGTAACTTTATGTGGCCCGGCTTTGGTGATAATATGCGTGTCCTCAACTGGATTCTTGACCGTTGCGAAGGCAAGGTTGGTGCAGTAGAAACCGAAATCGGTTATGTTCCCAACAAGGCAGACCTTCAGCTTGAGGGCCTTGACCTTAGCGACGAGGTTGTTGACGAACTCCTTTCAATCGACATCGATGCTTGGAAGGAAGACCTTGCAAACCAGAGAGAATTCTTTGCACAGTTTGGCGACAAGCTTCCCAAGGAAATCAAGGAAAGCATGGATACACTTGAGGCAAACCTCAACAAATAATAAGATAAAAGTTTTAAAGGGTCAGTCCGAAAGGATTGACCCTTTTGCGTTGCAATTATTCTAAATTTGTGCTAGAATAAATCTAGTGAGGATAAATTTATCTTTGCAACTTCTTGCTAAATTTAGCTGGAAAGTTTGGCATCTGAATTATACAGTCTTTATAAACTTTGATATACAAGGGACAAAAAAGCCTTCCCCTTGAGGGGAAGGTGTCAGCGATATCTGACGGATGAGGTGGAAAAATAACGATTGCTACGCAATCTACACCTCACCACCGCCTGCGGCGGAGCCTCTCCTCAAGGAGAAGCCTTTGGAAAGGCATTTTAATCGTATGAATTTATCGGCGCTTTTCAAAACCGCCGATAAAAAGTGCCGATAAACCATTAAATTTTTTTGTCCCTAACTTGACAAAATCATAGAATAGATGTAACAAATTATGATACGAGGTGAGACTTATGCTGTGGGAAAATCTAAGAGAAGAAGAATTTAAAGATGCGATAGATAATTCAAATGGGCTTTGTATAGTGCCTCTGGGATGCCTTGAAAAACACGGTCAGCATATGCCGGTGGGTACGGATGTTATCCATATAACCGAAATTGCAAAAAGGGCGGCAGAAATTGAGCCGGTTTGCATTTTTCCGTCAATATATTTTGGAGAAAAGACGGGAGCAGGGGAATTTGCCGGAACAGTAATTTTTAGTCCGGAATTAAGACTGCAGATTTTAAAAGAAACCTGCAGCGAGATTTACCGCAACGGCTTTGATAAAATTTTGATTTATGATGGACATGGCGGAAACAGCAGTATGATTGATTTTTTTATGCGGGGCTTGCTGTATGAAAAGACACCGTATTCGGTGTTCAGTTATTCGCTTGGCTCTGATTTTGCTACTCCCAAGAAAATCCTCAATCAGGGTTATAAGTTTTTGACAACCGAGGACAGAAAGGTTCTGCAAGGGTATATTGAAGAAAAGAAACGTACAGGTCACGCAGATTTTGTTGAAATGGGCTGGGTTTACGGGGTGCGGCCCGAAACTGTTCGCCTTGATAAAGTCTATCAGGAAAGCTACGAATCCACCCACCGCTTTGATGAGTTTTCAAAGAGGGGAATACGTTCGCCCTTCACCTGGATGGCAAATATTCCAAATTCGTATGAGGGCGATATGCACGATGGAATGAACGAAAGAATTGCCCGTGCAATGGTGGAATATTCTACTCAAAGGCTTATTGATGTTATAAGGTTTTTAAAAACAGAGAATATCTCCGATGAATATAAAAAGGAATGGCTTGAAAAGCAGAAAAGACACACCCATTAGAAATTAAAGCGCAAAACTCTTTTTTGAACATTGTTCAAAAAAGAGTTGATTTTTTATTTGTGCTATGTTAAAATGAAACTAGCAATGAAACGGAGGGATTAGTATGGCAAGAAAAACAGTAACAAGCGGCGGCACAAGGGATGAAATTCTGAGTGTTGCAAAGCGTTTGTTTTTTGAAAAAGGCTTTGACGGTGTTACTATAAGAACAATTCAGAGAGAGGTCGGCTGCGAGGTAGGCTTGTTTTATTACTACTTTAAGTCAAAGGAGCAGATTTTTGATGTGGTGCTGACACAGCTTCAGGAAGAATGGAAAAACAGGATAGAGGATGCACTGCAGGGCGAAAATGAAGATTCGGTTGCACAGATGATGCAAATTTTTCAGACTGTATATGCAGTGGCAAAAGAATTCAGGGACGAAAAGGCAGAGGAACTTCACTGGTCTGTGCAAGGTGCTATGTATAATCGCCTTACCGCTGTGATTGAGGGATATATTAGCGAAATTTTGGGGGATGCCAAGACGGAAATCAGCGTTGATAACAAGGCTTTGTCTGCAATAATTGCCGGCGGAATGTGTAGGTTTGTGCAAACATCTTCTCAGTGGGAATATACCAAAGCCCTTGACGGAATACGGGGCTTGATAGAGGGAATCTACGGTGAAAGACTGCGAAATGCTGTCGGTCGCAGACAGGATATCTCGGTGGAATTGTTGTAAATTCTTAACACAAAGAGGATAGAATTATGAAATCTTCAAATCAAAAATTAAAACTTCTTTATTTAATGAAAATCTTGCTTGAACAAACCGATGAAGAACATCCTTTGTCTGTGCCCCAGCTTATTGCCGAGCTTAAACGGTATGACGTATCGGCAGAGAGAAAGAGCATTTACGACGATTTAGAATGTCTGCGGTTGTTCGGACTAGACATATGCTCCGTGAAATCAAAAAGCTATGGATATTTTGTTGCAAGCCGTGACTTTGAGTTGCCCGAGCTTAAGCTTTTGGTTGACAGCGTGCAGGCGTCAAAGTTTATTACAAAGAAAAAAAGTTTGGAGCTTATTTCAAAAATTGAAAGTCTGGCAGGAAAATACGCAGCAACAAAGCTGCGCCGTCAGGTGTATGTAACCAACCGTGTCAAGACGGTAAACGAGCAGATTTATTATAATATTGACAAAATATATGAAGCGATTTCTGAAAATCGGCAGATTACGTTCCGCTATTTTGAGCTTGATGTTGACAAAAATAAAGTTTATCGCAAAGACGGAGGACTGTATTGTGAATCGCCACTTGCACTTAGTTGGGATGATGAAAACTATTATATGATTGTATATAAAAGAAAATACGGGAATTTTGCTCACTATCGGGTGGACAAAATGGATAGTATCGAGATGTGTGATGAAAAACGTGATTTACCGGAACAAGATTTTGACTTGTCGGAATATACAAAATCCGTATTCTCTATGTTTGGCGGCAAGGCGGTTAATATTTCGGTGAAATTTGAAAATTCTCTTGCAGGTGTTGTGTTTGACCGATTTGGTACGGATATTCCTACAATGAGGGTTGATGCAAACCACTTTGTTTGCAATTTGAATGTTGCTGTGAGTCCTGTATTTCTTGGCTGGCTTGTAGGTTTTGGGAGTAAAGCAGAAATACTCTCGCCTGATTTTGTAGTTGATGAAATGAAGGAGCTTATTAAGCAAATAGCAGATAAATACAAATAATATCACAAACAGCCTTTTTCCCAAGGGATAGATAAAATTGATGCAGAACACACAAACCGAGCCAAAGCCTTGGCTTTGGGACACCCGACGGTGTACTTTTGTGTACACCGAGAGGCGAGGTTTGCGTGTAGCAAAAAGTCAATAAGGACAAAAAACCGCACTTTAGGCCTCTTCACATAGGGATAAACCAACTTGAAACTTTGTATTTTGGCGCCGTACTGCAGAAAAAGCCTCGCCAAGCCACAGGATTGGCTACGTTTTTTATTTGTTCGACATCCAAAATACTGTGTTTCAAGCAGCAACCTGTTTGGATAAACAAAGTAAACCCTTGCAACATTTAGTGCTGCAAGGGTTTTGAACTTATTCTGAAATCTAAATTGATTTCTCCCTATGCGAAGACGCCTTTTGCGGTTTTTCTTCATTATAAATATGTTTTAATAAATACCCATTTTGCAGTTTTGATTTTTTTACCTTTTTGCGATCTGGGCAATTTTAACATCCCTTAGTTATCTTTCATCAATTTGAGTATATTCTCTTCTCTTTACAATGCTCTTATATGCAGGACGTATAATCTTGCCGCCGGTAAGAACCTCTTCGATACGATGAGCGCACCAGCCAACAATACGTGCCATTGCAAATATGGGGGTGTAAAGCTCCTCAGGAATGTTAAGCATCTGATAAATAAATCCTGAATAAAGGTCAACATTTGCGGGCATTGGAGCGGTAATTCCTTTTAAATCAGCAAAAACTTTAGGAGCAATACGTTCAACTGCGGCATAAAGATTGAACTCTTTTTCGGTGTCGCCGCCGATATCCTTTGAAAGCTTTTGGGCACACGCCTTCAACAAAACAGCACGTGGGTCAGAAAGGGTGTAGATTGCGTGTCCTATACCATATATCAAACCGCTGCCGTCGCCTGCTTCTTTGCGTACGATTTTGCAAAGATAGTCATAAACCTCGTCATCGCTGTCCCAGTTTGCAACCTTTTCTTTCATTTCTGCCATCTGGGCAAGGGTTTTTTGGTTAGCGCCGCCGTGCTTTGGTCCCTTTAGCGAGCCAATTGCCGCAGCAACTGCAGAATATGTGTCGGTATTACTTGAAGACAGAACACGGATTGAGAATGCCGAGTTATTACCGCCACCGTGCTCTGCGTGGAGCATAAGGGCAAGGTCAAGCACCTTTGCTTCGGTTTCGGTGTATTTGTGATTGGGTCTTATCATATAAAGGAAGTTTTCGGCAATTGAAAGGCCGGGCTTAGGATTATGCAACACAAGACTTTTGCCATCATAATAATGACGCTTTGCCGCATATGCATAGGCAACCAGTGTAGGAAATCTTGCGATAAGCTCAAGACTCTGTCTGAAAAGTGCCTCTGTGCTGATATCGTCGGGGTTTTCTTTATCATAGGAGTATAAAGCAAGAACCGAACGAGCCAGCTTGTTCATAATGTTATGGCTGGGAGCCTTTAAAATCATATCCTCGGCAAAGTTGGGTGGGAGGTTTCTTCGCATTGCAAGGCTTGAAGAAAAGGTTTCAAGCTCATCTTTTTTGGGAAGATATCCGAAAAGAAGAAGAAATACAACCTCTTCGTAACCAAATCTGCCTTCTTTCTGACAGTTTTCAACAATGTCCTGGATTGATATACCGCGGTATCTCAATGTGCCCTCGATTGGCGCCTTTACACCTTCGTCAAGAACGTAACCATGAACCTCGCCAATTGCGGTAAGACCGGCTAATACACCTGTTCCATCAGGGTTACGAAGTCCGCGTTTTACGTTAAATTCACTATAATAATGGCTGGGTATGTTGCTAAAGCTTTTGTGTTGCTCAAGCACATCCTGTATATACTTATCAAAATCTTTTTTCATAGATGCCAAACCTTTCTAACATTAAATGTAAGTACTACTTGTCAAGTTTTAGCCCGGAGGCCACTGCAGATTTCTGCCTGCAAGAAGATGGAAGTGGATGTGTCCAACAGTCTGGCCGCCATCTTCGCCGCAGTTGTTGACTATTCGGTATCCCTTTTCGGCAAAGCCCAAATCCTTTGCTATTTTTGCAGCCACCTCAAAAATTTTTGCTATAACTCCTGAATTTTCGGCAGTAATATCGTTTGCCGATTTCATATGTTGCTTGGGAATTATTATAATATGCTCGGGTGCCTGAGGCTCAATATCCCTGAACGCCAGAACAAATTCATCCTCATAAACCTTGGTTGATGGGATTGCACCTTCAACTATCTTGCAAAAAAGACAATCAGTCATAATCTTTCCTCCATGATTTATATTGCAGAATTAAATTAATGTTTTAACAAGTGCAAGCGCGTCTGCGATTTTTGATGCGTCTTTGCCGCCTGCCTGTGCACTGTCGGGTTTGCCGCCGCCACCGCCGCCGCAAGCTTTTGCTACTTCGCGAATGATATTGCCTGCATGAGCACCGTTTGCTACTGCATCGGGTGTTGCCATAGCAACAATATTAACCTTGCCGTCTGCGGCTGATGCAAGAACAATAACAGCAGAATCAAGTTTTTGCTTGAGATTATCGCCTGCATTGCGAAGTGCATTCATATCAAGACCATCACCAAGCTGATGTGCAATAACTTTGATGCCCTTAACTTCATCTGCAGAGTTTACAAGGTCATCAAGACCGCTGTTTGCCATCTTGCTCTTCATGCTTTCAAGCTCACGCTTTAAATTCTTGTTTTCTTCAACAACGGCTGCAGCCTTTGCCTCAATTTCGTGTACATTAGATTTAATTGTATCTGCAACCTTTGCAATAGTTTCCTTTGCGTCGTTAAGCTGATTAAGCACACCAATTCCGGTAACAGCCTCAATTCTTCTAACACCGGCAGCAACGCCATTTTCAGAAATAATCTTAAACAGACCTGCCTGTGCTGTGTTTGAAAGATGTGTACCGCCACAGAACTCGATTGAATAGTCGCCCATAGAAACAACTCTTACTGTCGCACCGTATTTTTCACCAAACTGAGCAGTTGCACCCAGTTTTTTTGCCTCTTCGATGTCAAGCTCCTGAACGGTTATAGGCATCGCCTCTAAAATTGCCTCGTTTACCTTTGTTTCAACAGTTTTGATTTCATCGGCTGTCATTGCCTCAAAATGCGAGAAGTCAAATCTCAGGTGGTTTGCAGTAACTTCTGAACCTGCCTGAGCAACGTGTGTACCAAGAGTTTCCTTAAGTGCCTTATGAAGAAGGTGAGTTGTTGAGTGGTTGCGACAAATTGCCATTCTGTTCTTTTTGTAAACAGAAAGAGTTGCTGCATCGCCTTTTGAAATTGAGCCTTCCTCGACCTTTACTACATGGAAATAAATTCCGTCACCGTTTTTCTTTGTATCAACAACAGTTGCTTTGCCGTTTGCAGCCTTTATTGAACCAATATCGCCTGCCTGACCGCCCATTTCTGCATAGAAGGGCGACTTTGCTGCTACAATAATGCCTTCTTCGCCTGCACCGATTGCATCAACCTGAGCGCCGTCTGCAACAATGCCGATAATTTCTGTTTCACATTCCAGACTGTCATAACCCACAAATTCGGTCGCTTCTGCCTTGATGTTAACAGCAGAGTCATCATCCCAGCTTGAGCCGTCAGGTCTATTTCCTTTTGCTATTTCCTTTTGAATCCTACGTTGTTCATCATATCCTTCTCTATCCACCTTAAGACCCTGTTCTTCGCAGATCTCGATTGTTAGGTCGATTGGGAAACCATATGTGTCGTTGAGTTTGAATGCATTCTCACCACTGAGAGTATTCTCGCCTGCTGCCTTGGCCTCTTCAATATATGTTCCAAGAATTGCAAGGCCACTCTCAATTGTCTTTGAGAATTTTTCTTCCTCGATTTTTATATTTTTCTTAATGTAATCTCTCTTTTCGTCAAGCTCGGGATATCCCTGCATTGAAGAGTCTATAACAGTATCGGCAACAGTATAAAGGAACTCGCCCTTGATGCCAAGCAGTCTGCCGTGACGTGCTGCACGACGGAGAAGACGTCTTAAAACGTAGCCTCTGCCCTCGTTTGAAGGAATAACACCGTCAGACACCATCATAACGGTACTGCGGATATGGTCGGTAATAACACGGAGAGATACGTCGGTCTTTTCGTCGGTCTTATATTCAACTCCGGCAATGCGTGAAATATGCTTCATTGTATTCTGTACGGTGTCAACCTCAAAAAGGTTGTTTACACCCTGCATAATGCAGGCAAGTCGCTCAAGACCCATACCTGTGTCAATATTGGGGTTTGCAAGGCGGTTGTAGTTGCCGTCCTCGTCCTTGTCAAACTGTGTGAATACAAGGTTCCACACCTCCATAAAGCGGTCGCAGTCACAGCCCAGCTTGCAGTCGGGCTTGCCGCAACTGAACTCTATGCCGCGGTCAACGTGAATTTCCGAGCAAGGACCGCAAGGACCTGTGCCGTGTTCCCAGAAGTTCTCGTCCTTACCAAGCTTTACAACTCTTTCGGGATTTACTCCAACCTCGTTAACCCAGATGTCACGGGCTTCGTCGTCTTCCTCATAAACGGTAATCCACAGAACTTCTTCGGGGATTTCCATAACTTTGGTAAGGAATTCCCAAGCCCAGTTAATAGCCTCGTGCTTGAAATAGTCACCAAAGGAGAAGTTACCCAGCATTTCAAAAAATGTGCCGTGGCGTGCGGTTTTACCAACACTTTCAATATCAGGTGTTCTGATACATTTCTGGCAGGTTGTAACCCTCTTGCGGGGGGGAACCTCGGCTCCTGTGAACCATTTCTTCATAGGTGCCATGCCCGAGTTGATAAGCAGCAGACTTGCGTCATTTTTCGGCACAAGCGAAAAGCTGTCCAGTCTCAGACAGTCCTTTGATTCAAAAAATGAAAGATATTTTTCTCTGATATCGTTTAATCCTAAATTTTTCATACGTTTCAGATGCCTTTCTGTATTATAATTTTCATCCACCGCATTAAAATCTTAATCCGTGGCATAAATAGCTTATTTTATCATATAATTTTATCATTTTTTTGTTGATAAGTCAATAGTTTATTGCTTTTATAACGCGAGATAAATATAAAATGGGGATTTATCTCAAAACTATATTTTTTCTGTGCTTTTGTGGAGAAATACCATAGCCCTCGCTGAATTTTCTTGAAAAATAAAACTGGTCACAAAAATGGAGGCGGTCGCTTATTTCTTTAATTGAAAGCTTGTCTTCTGAAAGCAGTTTCTCTCCTTCAATCAGAACACGGTCATCTATGTATTTCCCAATTGTTTTATTTAAATCTCGCTTAAAATTGTTTTGAAGGGCAAGTCGTGAAACAAAAATGGCTTTTGCAATTTCGTCTATCGTGAGGGTAACCCTAAGATTTTTTTCGATGTATTCAAGAGCCTTTTTTGTGGTGGGAGAATAATTTGTTGTTTTTCCAAGAAAAATATTGTTTTCCTTAATGGCGGAATTTACCAAAGTAAGCAATAAGGATTTAAGCTCAATAACAGAATTTGCTGTATTCTGCATAAACAAGTGTGAAATTCTTTCTGCATATCCGTCGGTATCGTCTAAAACGAGAATTTTTTTAACTTTTGAAAACAAATCAAGCTTATCCTCGCCCACAAGCGAAAAATGGAAAAAGAGCTTGTCGAGTTTTTCGTTACACTTGTATGAAAAGATATGCATAGCGGGAATGATATAAATTTTCCCTTTCACAAGAGGAATGGTCTCATCTCCGGACTTCAGGATACCCTCGCCGTCGGTGGGAATATACATTCTTGTAAAAGGAGAGCATACATTTTTGCAACGCCAGGAATTATCTAAATGAGCGAAATATGCAACACTAATATCCATATTCACACTGTTAATTTTGCCACTTATATCTATGTTTTCTAAATTCATAACTATACAAATCTCCATAAAATATATATTTTTTTCTATTCGCTTATTCAGTATTATATGGTAAAATTTTTTAAAAGTCAATGTTAAGGCTTAAATATGTTTCGTTATATTTTAAAGGGGGAAGATTTTACATGGAAAGAGAAAAGATTTTTAACGGTTTTCGCGTTGGCGAATACAAGATGAACAACGAGGAGTTTTACAAGCAGTTTGAACAGAAGTACTGTGAAGGTATGAATTATGTTGGTATTTCTACCTTCCCACCAGATGCTCCCAATGGCGGAGAAATAACTCAAGAAAATTACCTTGAGTGGGCAAAGTACCTTTCTGACAGAAAAGTTTATTTCTATTTCAACGGCGGCGGTCAAAGACGCGAAGAAGGATTTACTGATGAAACCGTAAAGAAGATGAAGGAAATTGCCGGAGAATATTTTATGGGATATTATCTTGGTGAAACAGGTTCTTCCTTCTCCTGCAAAGGCTCGGGATATGATGATGGAGCTATAGGTGTTTATGAGGATTTACAGCAGGCAAAGGATATGTATGTAAATCGTGTACGCGGCTTTGCAAAAAGCAACAGTAAGGGTGGCCTTTTAAAGACTTCTGTTATTGAATCAACCGCTATGGTTACATACAACTGTGAAGCAGGAATTACCTTCCCCTGTATGGAAATCTGGCCCGGCGATGTTGAAATCGCAACAGCTTATACTCGTGGTGCAGCAACAGCTTACAAGTGCCCCGGCTGGAGTGCATATATGGCTCACGAATGGTATGGCGGTCTTGAATGGGACGAAATGAAGATGAAGCGCTTTAAGATGGGTTATGATTATTCATATCTCACCGGCGGTAACTATTTCATTACCGAAAGCGGTGACGAAAAGGTTGGCTCACACGCAGATTTCACAGGCGGACTTGAACATCCTCTTACCCAGAGATATATCAAGGTTATGAGAGACTTTGCGAAGTTTACTCTTGACGATTTCCGTCCTGCAGGCGGCCCCAAGGTAAGAGTTGCTTTTGTACGCGGTAATCTTGACGGTTCTTCATATCGTCACAGCGGCGGTTCACTCTGGCGTGGACATCAGCAGAAGGACTTCGGCTACGGCCCTGCAGAATTCTCATGGAGAATTCTGGAGGACATTTTGCGCAGACGTCGTTGGTGCGATGTTCATAACTATGGAGAGGCGGACCTTTCAGGTGCTCCC